>JAGWOZ010000027.1 GCA_028870715.1 Betaproteobacteria bacterium
GCGTTGGCGGGGCGTGACCCCGCGTAGCAACTCGGGCCAGTCCAGCGTGCCCTCGATCGCCACGCGGATTTCGCCTCTGTGAAGGCGTTCGGCGTCATGCACGGCCTGCGTGATGGCCTGCATTGTGCGGCGAGGGAACAGCACGTGTACCCTCGCGGCGGGAAAGAATGCGTGGCGTGCAAAGCGTGCCAGATCGCTATTTACCATCGTCCCGATGCTCCACCGCCGCCAAAGCCCCCGCCGCCGCCGGAATAGCCCCCGCCAAGACCTCCCCCGCCGCCGCCAAAACCGCCTCCGCCGAAACCTCCGGGCCAGCCGCCAATGCGGATGCCGCTGAATACGACAACAAACGCAACGACAGCTGCCAACAGCCCCAACAAACCTGAGCCGGCGAGCAACCACCCGGTTACGCCAGCAACAGTAGCTGATGCGCCTGCACCCAGCAGCCGGCCGAGCGCAGCGCTGAGCGCATGGCCGAGGACGACGGCGCCGAATATGATGAACAAGCCGAGTTCGATCGGTGCCCCCTGCCGTGAATGCTCCCGCTGCACTTGGGCAGGAGCTGGCGGAAGCGATTCACCTTCAATCAGTTGCATCAGCCGCGCGACTCCAGCCTGGATTCCGCCGGCATAGTCGCCAAGGCGAAACCGTGGCGTGATGTCCTCGGCGATGATGCGCTTGGCACTTGCATCCGGAATCACTCCCTCCAGTCCGTAGCCCACTTCAATGCGGACTGCATGGTCATCCTTGGCGACCAGCACCAACACGCCGTCGTCGACGCCCTTCCGGCCCAGCTTCCAGATGTCGGTAACGCGAATTGAGTATTGCTCGATGCTCTCTGGTCGTGTGGTGGGCACGATGAGTACCGCGATCTGGCTCCCTTTGCGCGCTGAGAACCCCACGAGTTGTGCATCCAACTGTTGAACCTGTTGCGTGCTCAGGGTCCTTGTGAGGTCAGTCACCGGTGCGGTGAGGGGCGGAACGGCAATCAGAGCCCATGCAGGTACAAGCGACGCAACCCACAGAAGCGCGCTACAGAGCAGGCGGGAGGCAGTATGCCGCATCATGATCGAACTCGCGCGAGGTAGGGTCCCCTCAATTCGATGCTGCGGGCTTTGGTCTTGGCGCAACAGTACCAAAATCGACTTTGGGGGGTGTGGCGATCACGCTTTCGTTGTCGACTGTGAAGCTTGGCTTGGTCTTATAGCCGAGCGCCTTGGCCGTGAGATTGCTCGGGAATTGGCGTACCGTGTTGTTGTAGGCCTGCACCGCCTCGATATAGCGCATGCGGGCAACGGTGATGCGGTTTTCCGTGCCCTCGAGTTGAGCTTGCAGATCGCGAAACGATGCGTCGGCCTTGAGCTGCGGATAGTTCTCGGACACAGCGATAAGGCGCGACAGCGCGCTGGTCATCTGTTGTTGAGCCGCCTGAAATTTGGCAAAGGCTTCGGGGTCGTTCACAAGTTCAGGCGTGGCACTGACCGAGCCAACGGACGCACGCGCCTCTGTCACGGCAGTCAGAACTTCCTTTTCATGGCTGGCGTATCCCTTGACGGTTGCGACCAGGTTCGGTACGAGATCCGCTCGACGCTGGTACTGGTTGAGTACCTCAGCCCACGACGCTTTGACCTGTTCGTCCTGCCGCTGCAGAGCGTTATAGCCGCAACCACTGAGACTTGAAGCAAGCAGGATCAGGGCGGCAATGAGACGGAGTGATCGCATGATGGGCCTCTCTGTTCGGCACGGATTTGTGACATACCGAAGCATACGGTGTCATTTTGCGTCGCGCTCAGTTTGGCTCTTGCGCGGTGCTTGGAGGGGGGGCTGCGACGTCTGGATCCGGGTCAGGGATCAGGCTGCGGACGCTTGCATAGAAAGAAAGAATGAAGGCGAGGAACAAGAACAGCGCCACGGGCAGGCTTAGTAGCGTGGCGGTTTCCGCGCTCGCCCCGGCTAACTGAGCCAAGAGCACGATGATGATGGGGACGGCGCAAAAGAGCAGGAACCATTGGATGCTATACAGCATGAACGCGCGCAGGTTGCCTAGTACGATGATGAAGCTTGTGAAGAGTGCCTGCCAAGGGCCCATGCCCCACCAACTCACCAAGGGCGGGGCGAACCAGAACGCCATGGACACCGGCACATACGCCAGCGTTGCCAGTAATGCGGCAATGCGCAAGGCACCGCTCTTGACTAGCGCGGCAGACGGCATGGCGCCAAATAGGAGCAGTCGCAACAGCGCGCCGCCGTCCACCCAAGATGCAAGCGCTAGAACGCCTACGACGGCCGCCGTATAGAGTACGCCAAGCATGAGCAAGGCGCGCACACGAGGGCGAGTCGTGCGTAAACCAGCCAACAGGACTGTGGGCCACACCGTCTCGCCCAGGGCGATTTTTCGAGAGGCCAGCATGAAGCCCAAAGTGGCGATCTGCACAACCAGCAGTGGAACTAGCCCGCCGAGCACCGGCAGCATGGAGAACAGGCCCACCGCGAGGATGTAGCTGCTCATCATGAGCAGCACGCTCCAGGGTTGGCGCAGTAGCCAGATGAAACCCAGCTTGACCCAACTCAGGCCCTCGCGGGCGGGGACGGTACGCAGTTGCATGGTGGTTGGGGGTGATATGGTGAAGCCAGGCGCAACAGGCGCCTAGCTCAGACTGGCGCGTGTCTGGCCTGCGCCGCCTGCACGCGCTGGCGCAACACGCGCTCGAAATGAGCGGGATCGTGGGGCTTGAGCAGGTGGGCATCGCGGGGAAGAAAAAAGTCTGCCAAACGAGAGGTCCAAAAGCGCAGCGCTGCAGCTCGTAGAGCATCGGAAAGAAAGGTGAGCTCTTCGGGGTGCAGGCGACGGACCTGTTCGTAGGCGCCGATCATGGCCTGGGTGCGCTCAGCATCCAGGGCGCCGGAAGGCTGGACGATGCACCAGTCGTTCAAGGCGACGGCCAAGTCGAATACCCATGTATCGCATCCCGCGAAATACCAGTCGAAAACGCCTGACAGTACGCCATTGTCGAAGAGCGCGTTATCGCGGAACAGGTCGGCATGCACCGCGCTGCGCGGCAGGCGGCTGTACGCGGGGTCCTCTGCGAGTGCAATCTGATGGGCAATTTCCGCCTCCAGCAACGCTCGCTGTTCGGTGTTGAGGTAAGGCAAGATCAGCGGAATGGTTTCACGTTGCCAAGCCAGCCCGCGCAGGTTGGGTTGCTGCAAGGGGAAATCCACGGCTGCCAAGTGCATGCGGGCCAAACAGGTGCCGATCTGTGCACAATGCGTGGCGTCCGGCTGCAATTCGCTGCGGCCAGGCAGACGCGTGACCAAGGCAGCTGGTTTGTCCTTGATTTCATGCAGGATGCGGCCGTCACGGTCAGCCATCGGGTCCGGCACGGGAATGGTGTGTGTGGCCAGATGGTGCATCAGCCTCAGATAAAACGGAAGCTGCTCGGAGCGCAGGCGCTCGAAGAGCGTGAGGACAAAGCATCCACGTGTAGTCGTGACGAAATAATTTGTGTTCTCAATACCGCTCGCTATTCCTTGCAGCTCGGTAAGTGAGCCGAGATCAAAGCCAGCCAGGAAGGCTCGGACGTCGCTTGCCTCGAGTGGAGTGAAGACAGCCATGGACGAAGTCAGGACAGGTGCAACGCGTGCGATGCACAGCACCCGCAGTGCATTGGCGGGCGGGCTTGACGTGGGAGGCGGCCCCGCGGGCGGGCCAGGATCATTTGAACGTGCCGATGGTCCACTGCGCGCGGCCCTGCATGTTTGCGGGGTCTGTGCTGGACGAAACATCCGGCGGCACCACGTTGTAGGCGGCGCCTCCGTGAAGCGGTTGCACATGAATCACCGTGGTGGCACCACGGACCTGCCGCTCTTGGATGCGCATCGCACGATCCTGCGTGACGTGGTTGCGCACGACAGGTTCGGGATATTTGGATTTGGGCTGCGTGTCGGCCAAGCCGCTCTTGGGCAAGGAGGGGGCAGACGAGCCTACCTGCGCCCACGCTTCGCTCCATGCGAGAGAGACGGTCAGGACCAAGCATGCGGTACGGCGTAGGGATCGGGCGCGGTTCATGCGGTCAATTTTAACGGCGCGTTATGGCAGCACTGTCGTTCGCGGCCGCGTCAGGTCGCACCAAAGGTCCTGCCATGCGCTGATAATCGTGCCCATGACGCACCAATCCGACAACGCTCCGACTTTGCTGCTGGTCGACGGCTCCAGCTACCTCTACCGCGCTTTTCACGCAATGCCCGATCTGCGCGGCCCACAGGGCGAGCCCACGGGTGCGCTTTACGGCATGGTTGCCATGCTGCGGCGCCTGCGCGAACAGTACCCTCCCACCAAGGGCTATCGGCTGGCAGGGTGCGTTTTTGATTCCAAGGGCCCCACCTTTCGCAACGCCATGTACGCCGATTACAAGGCCCAGCGCGCGCCAATGCCCGAGGAATTGGTCCAGCAGATCGAACCGATACACGAAGCAGTGCGCCTCATGGGGTGGCCACTGCTTGAAGTGCCGCACGTCGAGGCGGATGACGTGATTGGCACGCTGGCGGTACGCGCGCATGCTAGGCGTGTGCGCACACTTATTTCCACGGGTGACAAGGATCTTGCACAACTGGTGAACGACCATATCACTCTGGTGAACACGATGAGCAACGAGATTTTGGACGAGGAAGGCGTGCTGACAAAATTCGGCGTCCCGCCGAGGATGATTGTCGACTACCTCGCACTGGTGGGTGACAGCGTGGACAACGTGCCTGGGGTTCGCAACGTTGGCCCCAAGACAGCTGTGAAGTGGTTAAACCAATATGGCTCGTTGGACGGCGTGGTCGCCCACGCTGATGAGATCCCAGGCGCGGTAGGGAAAAACCTGCGAGAGGCACTTGCGTGGCTGCCTACGGCGCGCAAGCTCGTGACCATTGCTACGGATTGCAGCCTCGATGGCTACGTGCAGGATTTCGATGCTGATCTGTGCCCGCAACCCGAAGATGCCGCAGCGCTCATTCCGTTCTTTCAGCGCTACGGACTCAAGAAGTTCTTGCACGAGTTGCAAGCTCTGCAACCCTCGCGGCAGGGCTCTCTTCTTGCTGACAGCGGCCTGAACCATGAAGGCGCCGCCGATCCTCCGGCCCAACCCGCGCAACGCGCCGGGCGCTATGAGATGGTGTGCACGTGGGAGCAATTTGACGCATGGTTGGCGCGCGTTGACAGTGCCCCGCTCACGGCTTTGGACACGGAGACAAACTCGCTGGATCCGATGCGCGCGCAGCTGGTGGGGTTATCCATATGTATCGAACCAGGACACGCTGCCTACATTCCGCTCGCGCATGCTTACCCCGGGGCGCCTGCCCAGTTGCCCCTTGATGCGGTCCTCCAGCGTCTCAAGCCCTGGCTGGAAAGTGCTGCGAAGCCGAAGTTGGGCCAAAACAGCAAATACGATCGCCATGTGCTGCAAAATGCTGGCGTCACCGTGCGCGGCTACGTCCATGACACCCTTCTTCAAAGCTATGTGCTTGAGGCGCACAAGCCGCACAGCTTGGACAGCCTGGTCGTGCGGCACCTCGGGCGCAACGACACCTTGAGCTATGAGCAAGTCTGCGGCAAGGGTGCCAACGCGATTACTTTCGACCAAGTTGCGCTTGACCTTGCCGCCCGGTACAGCGGGGAGGACGCCGATCTGTGCATGCAGGTCCACCGCACTTTGTTCCCGCGTATCGAGGCCGACGCGGGGTTGGGGCGCATCTACGAACTGGAGATCCAGGTCAGCCGCGTGCTGCAGCGGATGGAGCGTGCCGGGGTCTTAATTGATGTTGCGGCGCTGCAAGTGCAAAGCGCGGAATTGGCTGCCAAAATGCTCGATCTTGAGGCTCGCGCGTACACGCTGGCCGGTGGGCCGTTCAATCTGGCGAGCCCCAAGCAGATCGGCGAGGTTCTTTTTGATCGGCTGCAACTGCCGGTGCAGAAAAAGACGGCATCGGGTACGCCATCCACGGACGAGGAGGTCTTGGAAAAGCTATCCGAGAATTACCCGTTGCCCCGCGTCATCCTCGACCATCGCGGTCTTTCCAAGCTCAAGAGCACGTATACCGAAAAATTGCCCCTCATGGTCAATGAGACAACCGGGCGCGTGCATACCAATTACTCGCAAGCCACTGCTGTGACCGGCCGGTTGGCATCGAACGAACCCAATCTGCAGAACATTCCGGTGCGCACGACCGAGGGTCGGCGTATTCGCGAGGCCTTTATTGCACCAGAAGGCTGGTTGATTGCATCAAGTGATTACTCCCAAATAGAGTTGCGCATCATGGCGCACCTTTCCCAAGATAAAGGCCTGTTGGCAGCATTTGCGGCCGGCGAGGACATCCATCGCGCGACGGCTTCTGAGATTTTTGGCGTGACGCCTATCGAAGTTAATGCTGAGCAGCGCCGGATGGCCAAGGTGATCAACTTCGGTTTGATCTACGGCATGAGCGCATTCGGTCTTGCGCGTAACCTAGGGCTGGATCGCGATGCAGCCAAGCTCTACATCGACCGCTACTTTGCGCGCTACCCCGGGGTTGCAGCCTATATGGAGCGCACACGTGCTCAAGCCAAGGCCAAGGGCTTTGTGGAGACTGTGTTTGGGCGTCGCCTTTGGTTGCCCGAGATCAACTCTCCAAATGGTCCTCGGCGTGCCGCCGCCGAGCGTGCCGCGATCAATGCGCCGATGCAGGGAACCGCCGCAGATCTCATCAAGATGGCGATGGTTGCGGTGGACAGCGCTTTGGCGCGCGAAGGATTGCAGACCCGCATGGTGATGCAGGTTCACGATGAACTCGTGCTTGAAGTCCCGCTCGACGAAACCGAGTGGGTGCGTACCGAGATTCCTCGGTTGATGGCTGGCGTGGCTAGACTTGATGTTCACCTCTTAGCGGAGCTCGGCATGGGCAAGAACTGGGAACTGGCGCATTGATCATTTGCTCGCGCATTACCCTGCCTCGAACGACCCGGGGCAGAGCGTCGCATCGGCGAAGCCGTCTGGGCAGGATGGGGCAAGCGGGCGGTTTTCGCCTGTTGTTCCGCGTTCGGTTGGATCAACTCACAGCACTGCAACGCTGCAAAGGCACGCTCAAGCTCAACCCCGGCGCCGCACAGTTCGCGCGAGACCCCAACCTCGACCCGCTCAAGGGGGCAAGCCGAAGTCCGTGAATCGCGAAACTCCCACCATGGCACCGTGCATCGAGAGGCAAGAGGGTTCATCCTCGACGTCTCGATCTTGGTACATCAATACAACTCAGGAACGGGGGAAGCCCCTTTGTCTAAAGGCCGTTTCGGCGACCGCTGAACACAGACGTTAGGCGGCGTGCCGTACGCGGTCCGCGTGTATGGCCGTCGTCACTCTTGTAGGAGAACATCCATGCGACTCATCGCCGCACTCAAGGAATCACCAGCCAGCATCTCAGTTGCGTCAAATTTCACCTCGGCCTGCGGCCTTCTGTACCTTGCATCAGGGGCGTTGCTTCTGTTGTGGCCAACGGCGGTTCAGAAGCTCTTTCTGGATCCGGCCTTCGTAGGAAACGAGGCCACGCTCACGCGCCTCCTTGGAATGACCGTGGCCGTGATTGGATGGCTCTATGTCTTTGGGGGCCGGTCTGGCGGCAGGCAGATTGTCGCCGCGTCAATCCTTGATCGCATTGTCCTCGTGCCGCTCGTGCTCATACCTGCCGCAGTCAATGGCGTCTTTCCCCACACGCTGCTGACGTTTGCCGTGCTAGATCCCGCGCTGGCCCTTGTCGCATGGCGCTTGCTCTCACGAGACGGCTCTCGGCTCGCGCGGTCATGACGAACGCGGTACCCGGCCGGATTAGAGCTTCGCAAGCAATTGGCATTGAAATCTCGCAGTCTTTGACTTTCGCTACCGCATGCGCGCAAAGCTCGGGGATTCACATGGCGCTCACTCAGGCGTCGAACCGCTGGGGTGGTTTCCTGCTGCCGGCGGCATGGCGGCACCACTGGCTTCGCAGGCGATCCGGGCGTGTCCCGCCCTTCAATCCAGGTTAAAGGGACAGCATTGAGCAGACCGACCGCAAGTCCCTCAATGATGCCTGCGGCGTCTGCCCCATTCTTCCCTACCCCGAAAGGCTGGGCGTGTCCCGCGTCTGGTCAGCGCACCACCAGCACCGGTATTTTTGTGTGCGAGAGTACGCGCGCGGTCTGGCTCCCAAGCAGAGCAGAGGTCAACCCTCCGCGGCCGTGCGATGACATGACGATCAGGTCGCAATGCTCGCGCTCAGCGACCGCGAGCAGACCGCGCCAAGCCAGCGTGTCTTCCTGCACGGCAGTGCTGCAGGCGATGCCGGCGGCTTTGGCCGCATCCGCAACCTTTTGCACCGCTGCATCGGCTTGGGCACGGATGGCTTCCTGCCAACCCTCGATGCCGGTGGGCATGACTTCAATGGCGCCGATATAGGGATAGAGATCCACGACCGAGACCGCCGTCATCTTGGCTCCATTCGCCTTCGCTTGTTCAATGGCAATGGGAATAGCGCGCTCAGCGAACTCCGAGCCGTCTGTCGTAATGAGGATGTGTTTGAACATGAAAAATCTCCAAAGATCAGGGGAAACGGGCGAAGATGGCCGAGTGACGCAGTGCCGACAAAAAGGCGGCGGCACCTAACGCTTAGCGCACCACGAGGACCGGCAATTGGGAGTGAGTAAGGAGCTTTTGTGTCTCGCTGCCCAGGAGCACGGCCTGGACGCCGCGTCTGCCGTGCGATGCCATGACCACTAAATCGCATCCCTTCTCGTTCGCCGCCTCAAGGACGGCCTTCCAGGGATGAATGTCCTCGGACACAACGCATTCACAACCCACGCCCGCTGCCTTGCAGGCGTCCACCAACGGTTGAAGCGCTGCCTCGGCGGCCTTCGTGGTGCTGGCGCGGTATTCGTCGGCCGTGATTGGCACGGATTCGGCCAGACCCGAGTAAGGATAGGGGTCCGTCACGGTCACGCCCACCACAGCCGCGCCGCATTGCTTGGCGAGTTGCACGGCCGGCGCAATGGCCTTGGCTGCTGTCTCTGAGCCGTCGGTGGGGACCAGAATCTTGCTGTACATCACATTCTCCTTGGTTGGCGAAAGATCAAGACGGGAGAATATCTTGCGTCTAGCGTCGCCGTCGGGCTTTGATCTGATGCAACGTTTGCGCGTGAAAAACGACGAAGTGTGGGCCGATTGCCCGACTAGGGCGCCGGATCCTCGATTTGTGTGCCACTCACCATCGGACGATCCGGATCGGCGCACCATTCGCTCCAAGAACCTGGATAGAGCAACGAACCCCCCAGCCCGACGTGATCCAGAGCGAGGATGTTGTGGCACGCGGACACGCCCGACCCGCACTGGTTGACGACCTCATGGGGTTTGCGCTTGCCAAGCACAGCCAGCCATTCCGCGCGAAGATCGTCGACCGGCTTGAAGCGTCCGTCACTCTGCAAATTGCTGCGGAAAAAGCGGCACACAGCGCCTGGGATGTGGCCAGCCCTGGGGTCAAGGGTCTCGCCTTGACCTGCATAGCGTTCCGGCGAGCGGGCGTCCACGAGCAGACGCTGGCCATGGCGCAAGTTGGCCAGTACATCGCCTACCTGAACAAATCCAACAAGGGCCGGTCGGGCCTGAAAATCTCCGACGGGCCGCGGAGCAGGCATTTCGACCTGGGACGTTCCGCCCGCCGCGATCCATGCCTGCCAGCCGCCGTCGAGTACGGCCACCCGGTCGTGGCCCAGCCAGCGGAGCAGCCACCATAGGCGTGCTGCGTAAGGGCCCTGTGCGCGGTCGTAAGCGATTACCTGCTGGCCATCGCGTAGGCCCCGTGCGCGCAGCAATGCCGCGAAGGCGTCCCGGTCGGGAAGCGGGTGACGGCCGTTGTGCAGGCCGGGCGAGGACGACAAATCGCGATCCAGATGAAAGTGAACCGCGCCCGGAATATGGCCACTGGCGTAATCGCGTGCCCCGGCAGCAGGGTCGCTGAGCTCGTGGCTGCAGTCGGCGACAAATACGTTTGAGAGAACATCCCGCAGTTGCGACGCGGAAATCAGGGTGTGATGGTGGGTCATGGAAAGGTGGCGCCGGTCAGGAGTTCTTGATTATGCCTTCGCGAAAGACGCCTTCAACGTGCAAGGCGCTGCGCGGTCAGGCGGCGCCTGACCGCGCAGGCGCAATACAGCGCGCAGGACTGTGTGGCGTGCAGCCACCTTTACCGGGACCACGCCGGCTGTCCCTGTCTGTCCGCGCTGTGGGCATCTGGACAGCGCCGGCGCCAACGCATCCCGCGGGATTGCGCGGCGCTGCGTGGATAATGTCCTCGCGGAATCGTGCCCGAAGCGCAATCGCTAGCGCACGATGCGCCAGCGCTCCGAGGACGAACGAGGGTTGGAACGATCCGAAGTCACGCCGATGGAGACCGCGGTCAGTCTGGACGGCCGCCGTGCCCTTCCGCACGGGTCGGTGAAGTGTGAAACCCCCGCGACAACGCCATGCGTGGTCGCGGGGGAGTTCAATCTAGAAGCCTTGTCCTAGAAGCGGCTTCATGCGACCGTGCCAACCTTGTTGCGGTACCACTCGTGGAAATGGCGCATGCCGTCTTCCATGGGGGTCTGGTAGGGGCCTGCTTGATCGTCACCCCGCTCCATCAAGGCGCGGCGTCCGGCATCCATGCGCTCGGCGATCTCATCGTCTTCCGTGCAGGTTTCCATGTAGGCGGCGCGTTCAGCCTCGATGAATTCGCGCTCGAAGGCGACGATTTCCTCGGGGTAGTAGAACTCAACCACATTCAGCGTCTTCTGAGGGCCCTGCGGATACAAGGCCGAAACCACCAGTACATGTGGGTACCACTCGACCATGATGTTGGGATACAGCGTAAGCCAGATCGCACCGTGTTCAGGCGGCACACCTTGGCGGAAGTTGAGCACGGCCTGGTGCCATTTCGCGTAAACCTTGCTTCCGGCTCTACTCAACGCGTTGTTGATGCCCACCGTCTGCACGCTGTAAGCGGCCCCGAACTGCCAGCGCAAATCATCGCAGCTCACGAACTGCCCTAACCCGGGGTGGAAGGGGGCGACGTGGTAGTCCTCCAGATACACCTCGATGAAGGTCTTCCAGTTGTAGTCGCATTGGTGCATCTCGACGTGGTCAAGCACATAACCATTGAAGTCGAGGTTCGCGCCGGCCTGCAAGCCCGCTAATGCTTGTGCCACATCGAAGCCGTTGCGTTCGAAAAGAAGCCCGTTCCAGCTTTGTGGCTGGACATAGCGCTGTAAATGCAGGCAGGGATCTTCGTTGAAATGCGGCGCCCCAATCAATTCCCCATCGAGCTTGTAGGTCCAGCGATGCAAAGGGCAAACAATATTGCGGCCGGTCTGACCGCGTCCTTTGAGCATGACGGCCTGGCGGTGACGGCACACGTTGGAGAGCAGGTCAACCGACCCTGCAGTATTGCGCAGCAGCACGCGACCTTCGCCCTCGTGGGGCAGCGCATAGTAATCACCGACGTTCGGCACGGCGAGTTCATGCCCGAGATAGCGTGGCCCTCCATCGAAGATGAGCTGTTTCTCCTTCGCATAAAGCTCGGCGTCAAAATATGCCGTGACCGGCAGTTGGGTTTTGCTCGGGGCCAGATGCACGCTCAAATCCGACATGATGGGCTTCAAATCTCCTGAAAAATCAAATAAATAACGCAAGTCAATTGTAGACCGCCCCGGCTAATCCGAGGTTGGCTATGGCTGCCAGTATGGCTTACGGCCTAGCCGATAAAATGGCGTATCAGCATTCCCCTTGATTGAGCCACCACTGCCGCATCTTTTGATTCGGTTCACGGTGGCATTCCCGCTACAGCCATGAATGCAAGTATGCGCAAACAGACCCAGGTCGAAGCACAGCCGGCCAGTTACGAGGACGCCACGGCGGAGCTGGAGCAACTCGTGCAACAACTCGAATCCGGTCAGATGAGCCTCGATGACACATTGAAGTCGTACCAGCGTGGAGCCGGCCTGTTGCGCTACTGCCGCGAGAAGCTCCAAGCGGTGGAGCAGCAGATCCAGATGCTGGATGGAACAGAGCTCAAGCCCTATGCAAGTGACCGCGCCTCCGGCAATTGATGGCATGCCGGATTCTGATGCGCCTCGCGCAAGGCTTTCAATGATGAAAGACCGGGATCATTCGGGTGCGGCGTTGGATGGTGCCGAGCCAGCGTTCGACGCCTGGGTGCATACGCATGTCGCCCGAATTCAGTCGCTGATTGAGCAACATGTTCCCGGGTACTCTGATGCCAGCCCCGCTTTGGCCGAGGCAATGCACTATGCGGCGGCCCTTGGGGGCAAGCGTATACGGCCCCTGTTGGTGTGGGCAGCGGGCGAATGCTTTGATGGAGAACCCGCGGCGCTGGACGCTGCGGCATGCGCGGTCGAACTCGTTCATGCCTACTCCCTAGTGCATGATGATTTGCCCTGCATGGACAACGACATCCTTCGCCGTGGAATGCCGACCGTGCACGTGCAATTCGGGCAAGCCATGGCACTGTTGGCTGGTGATGCGCTGCAAAGCCGTGCATTTGAGGTGCTTACGTCCAATCCTGCGGTGCCGCCCGCGGTCCAAGCTCGCCTTTGCGCCTTGTTGGCAGGGGCCATTGGTGCCGATGGCATGGCAGGCGGGCAGGCTATTGATTTGGCCGCCACTGGGCAGGTGCTTGACGCGAACGCGCTGACCGACATGCATCGGCGCAAGACGGGCGCGTTGGTCAAGGCAAGCCTGCTGATGGGACTGGCATGCGGAAGTACCGAGGTCCTCATCGACCCTGTCGCCGCGCATTGTGAGCAATTGCTCAGGCGCTACGCCGATGCAATTGGCCTGGCTTTCCAAGTGGTGGACGATGTGCTCGACGCCAGTAGCGATTCGGCTACGTTGGGCAAAACCGCTGGCAAAGATGCGCAGCAGGGCAAGGCGACCTTCGTGACACTTTTGGGCTTGGAGCCGGCTTGGGCCCTGGCTCGGCAACTGCTGGGCGAGGCGCTAGGTGCAATTGAGGCGCTGCCACCGGCCCAGCGAGCACGCGCTGGGCATCTAACCGCACTTGCGCAGCGCATTGTGTCCAGGAATCACTAAGCATGGAACTACTCAGCCGTATCCAGGATCCGCACGACTTGCGCCGGCTCAAACCCGACCAATTGCCTCAACTGGTGCAGCAATTGCGGCAGTTTATTCTTGACACGGTCTCGCGTACTGGCGGGCATTTGTCATCAAATCTGGGCACTGTGGAGTTGACGGTCGCACTGCACTACGTGTTCGATACTCCGCAGGACCGCTTGGTGTGGGATGTCGGCCATCAGACCTATGCGCACAAGATTCTGACGGGTCGGCGCGAACAGATGGGAACATTGCGCCAGTATGGCGGCATTTCCGGGTTTCCGCGCCGGGAAGAGTCCCCCTATGACACGTTTGGCACAGCGCACTCCTCCACCTCGATCTCGGCAGCGCTTGGCATGGCGCTGGCTGCGCATAGCAAAGGCGAGCGACGCAAGGTGGTCGCCGTGATCGGCGACGGCGCGTTGACGGGCGGCATGGCATTCGAGGCATTGAACAATGCCGGCGTGCATCCCGAGGCGGACCTGTTGGTGGTGCTTAATGACAATGACATGTCGATCTCGGCGCCCGTCGGCGCGCTCAATCGCTATCTGGCGCGCCTGCTGTCGGGCCGCTTTTACGCAAGTGCGCGAGATGCGGCCAAACAAGTTCTCAAAGTTGCTCCTCCGCCTCTGTTCGAACTGGCCCGACGACTGGAAGAGCATGCCAAGGGCTTGGTGGTCCCCGGCACACTGTTCGAGGAATTCGGCTTCGACTATATCGGCCCAATCGATGGCCACGACTTGAGCGCACTTGTGCCCACGCTGCAAAACCTGCGCGAGCGTAGCGGACCGCGGTTGCTCCACGTTGTGACCAAGAAAGGGTACGGCTACAAGTTGGCCGAGGCTGACCCCATCACGTACCACGGACCAGGCCGTTTCAACCCGGTTGAGGGAATCAAGCCGCCCGCTGTGGCGCCCAAGCCGACTTACGCGCAGGTTTTCGGGCAATGGCTTTGCGACATGGCGGCCAACGATGATCGCTTGGTCGCCATCACTCCGGCGATGTGCGAGGGGTCCGGGCTCGTTGAGTTCTCCCAGAAGTACCCGGGGCGGTATCACGACGTGGGTATTGCCGAACAGCATGCCGTCACCTTCGCAGCGGGCCTGGCGTGCGAGGGACTCAAACCGGTCGTCGCCATTTACTCCACCTTTCTTCAAAGAGCCTACGACCAGGTCATCCATGACGTCGCCATACAAAACCTACCCGTGCTTTTCGCAATCGACCGCGCCGGGGTGGTGGGGGCTGATGGCGCAACGCACACTGGCGCATTCGACATACCGGCACTGCGCTGCCTGCCTAATGTCACACTGATGGCGCCAGCGGACGAAGCGGAATGCCGACAGATGCTTTGTACCGGGTACAGCCTGAACGGACCTGCGGCTGTGCGTTATCCGCGTGGTTCCGGGGTGGGGACCCAGGTTAACCGCGCCGATATGGGTGCGCTGAGCGTTGGCCGCGCGCAGTTGCGGCGCGCATCACAGGCTCCGAGCGGCCGGCGCATTGCCATACTCGCTTTTGGACCGGTTCTGTATACGGCCTTGAGGGTTGCCGAGTCACTGGATGCTTCAGTCGTGAACATGCGATTCATCAAACCATTGGATATCGAGTTGTTGCAGCACATGGCGCAGACCCATGACGCCCTCGTGACGGTCGAGGAGGGCGCGGTACTCGGGGGCGCAGGTTCCGCTTGTATTGAGGCATTGCAGGCGCTGGATTTGCGCGCGCCCGTACTAAGCCTCGGTTTGCCGGATGCCTGGCTCGAGCATGGTGACCCTGTCCAAATTACGGCCGCCATCGGCCTCGACGCGGCGGGTCTCCTGCACAGCATTCATGCCCGATTCCCTGACATCGTGGGCGACCTACCTGGGTCACTTCAACGCGCGGCCAATGCTTAGGGCTCGTGTGGACGTGGCTTAGTCGCCGGCAAGCGAAGGAATAGGGTTGGCCACGATAATCGGTCAAAACGCAGTCAACCAATTTGTCGTCCATGCCTGAGCGGACGAGACCAGTCCCGACCATGAACAAACCCTTCGAACTTATCCCCGATATTCAGAGCGGCACAGATGACCGTCGCATCGCCATTCAGCGCGTAGGGGTGAAAAGCCTGCGCTATCCGCTGGTCGTGCGTATGGCCGATGGAAGCGCGCAGGCAACGGTGGCCATGGTCGATGCCGATGTGGCCCTGCCGGCCGACAAGAAAGGCACACACATGTCGCGCTTCGTCGAAGTGCTCGAAGGGTTGGTCGAGCCGCTGGACCATGCCGGGCTCGTTGCCTTAGCGCAGACGATGCGCCAACGTTTGCAGGCAGACGCAGGGCAGATTGCATTTCGTTTTCCCCTGTTCATACGCAAAACTGCTCCCGTGAGCAAGGTACAAAGCCTGATGGATTACGAGGCTGTCTGGATCGCACGCGTCGATGGCCCAAAGACGCAAATCACAGCAAGCGTGCAGGTTCCGGTGAAGGCGCTGTGCCCCTGTTCGAAGGAGATTTCGGATTACGGTGCGCACAACCAACGGTCACATATCACCATCGCGGTTGATCTTCTGGAGCCACTCGCTTTTGAGCGGCTGATTCGCATCGCAGAGGAAGAAGCGTCGTGCGAAATCTGGGGCCTTCTCAAGCGGCCCGATGAGAAGTACGTTACCGAGCGCGCCTACGAAAACCCCAAGTTCGTCGAGGATTTGGTGCGCGACGTCGCAGCACGCGTGCAAAAGGATCTGCGCATCGAGCATTTTGTGGTCGAAGCGGAGAACTTCGAGTCGATTCACAACCACTCGGCTTATGCCCGTATCGAGGGGTGATGCGCGTAGGGTAACCCTCCGCAGAGGTTGATCAGGCCTGTCCGAGAAGAACTTTGGCTCGTGCGGATGCCTGTGCCATGTCGGCCCGTCCAGCCAGGCGGGACTTGAGGGCGCCCATCACTTTGCCCAATTCCTGTGGGCCTTTCGCGCCGGTGTCTTTGATCGCGGCCCGAATTTCCCCATCGAGCGCATCCCCGCTCAAACGCTCAGGCAAATAGGGCTCCAGCACTGTGATTTCAGCGCCTTCCTTGGCGGCGAGATCGGGCCGGTTGCCAGCTTCGAATTGCGTGATCGCGTCTCGCCGTTGTTTGATCATCTTGTCGATGATGGAAACGATGGCGGGATCGTCCAACTCCACGCGCTCGTCGACTTCTTTTTGCTTCATTGCGGCCAACAGCATGCGTATCGTGCCCAGACGCTCAGCATCCTTGGCACGCATTGCTGCCTTCATGTCGTCTTGAATGCGTGTCTTGAGGTTCATGATGAGAAAAAGCCCGCAGACATCAATGACTTGCGGGCAAGATGGACAAACGATGTTTGCATGGCGTCACTCACGATGGCGAGCAAGAGATAAAGCCCCTCGTGATCTCACGCAGAGCCGGTTGTGCCCGGCCCGAGAAGAATCAGTACAGGCGCTTGGGGAGCATGTGGCTGCGAATGCGCTTGTAATGGCGTTTGACCGCAGCAGCTTTCTTGCGCTTGCGCTCGGCGGTGGGCTTTTCATAAAACTGGCGTGCGCGCAGATCCGTCAACAGGCCGAGTTTTTCAATCGTGCGCTTGAAGCGGCGCAGGGCAACATCGAAGGGTTCGTTTTCTTTGATGCGAATCGTGGTCATTGCAAACAGCTACCTTTCAGCGAAGTCTGGGCCCGGACTACTGAACTACAAGTCTCGGCGTAATCAGGAGAGGGTGAAAAAACCGGTAAAGTATACCAATATCCATCCAGTAGACGTTGAACTAATTCCGGCGACCACGTCAATACTGGTACGACTCATACCGATGTCTCCAGAGCACAACAACGAATTCGCTTCGTCGCACGCACCTCTTTGCGTCTTAGGGCTCGAAACGTCATGTGATGAAACCGGCGTTGCGGTCTACCACAGCGAACGCGGCCTGCTCGCACATGCTTTGCACTCGCAAGTGGCCATGCACCGGCTCTATGGTGGCGTCGTGCCAGAACTGGCATCGCGTGACCATATCGCGCGCACGCTGCCGTTGATCGAGCACACGCTCACGGAAGCGGGTTGCACGCTGGCCGACCTTGATGCCATTGCCTACACACGTGGACCCGGGTTGGCAGGGGCACTGCTGGTGGGGGCCGGGCTTGCCACCGCCTTGGCGATGGCGGCGGACAAGCCCCTCATTGGCATCCACCATCTCGAAGGTCATCTGTTGTCCCCCTTGCTGTCTGATTCCCGGTTGACCTTTCCTTTCGTGGCGTTGCTGGTGTCGGGTGGCCATACCATGTTGCTGGACGTGATCGCGCTTGGCGATTACCGGCTCTTGGGGGAAACGGTGGACGACGCTGCGGGTGAGGCGTTCGACAAATCAGCGACGCTTCTCGGTCTGGGTTATCCGGGTGGGCCAGAGCTAGCCCGTATGGCATCCTTCGGAAACCCGCAATCTTTCGCGTTACCCAGGCCCAAGTTGCATAGTGGCGACCTGGACTTTTCCTTCGCGGGGCTAAAAACCGCGGTGCTGACCAAAGTCAGGCAATTGGGTACCAATATTTGCGAACAGAGCCGTGCAGACCTCGCGGCCGCCACCCAGGAGGCCATCACCGACGTCCTGGTGAGCAAGTCGATGGAGGCGATGCGGCGCACCAACCGGTCGACTTTGGTGGTGGCAGGGGGCGTTGGGGCAAATCGTCGTCTGCGGGAAAGGCTCGATCAGGCTTGCCTCAGGGCCGGGACGCATGTGTATTACCCTGATTTGCAGTGGTGCACGGACAACGGACCGATGATCGCATACGCGGCGTGCCGCAGGTTGCAGGCGGGATTGGCGCGCGCGAGCCGTGAGTATGCCTTTGACGTTCGCCCGCGCTGGGATCTGGCAGAGTTAATTTCCGCCGCGGGCATTGATCATCGCGCGCCCGCAAACTGAGCGGGGGCGCTCGTCTTGGCGATGGTCAGATTTCCCAGACGCCCAGGGGCTGAAAATCGTAGTCTTCGCCACTGCTGGCGTGGCCGCGTGCGTTGCAGATCACACGGGTGCTGCCTGCCCGGTAGTCATGTCGGCAATGCAAGTGGCCGTGAATCCATAAGTGGCACCGTTCAATAAGATCGTCGTAGGCATTGCAGAAGCTGGCGGTGGCGCCGTTCACCGGATACCGGACATCCGTGCTGCGCAGGCTTGGCGCAAAATGGGTGACGACGACTGTCTTGTCGTACACGCCAGCCACGCTGGATGGTTCTTGCAGCGCATTCGTTAGCCATTCTTTATTGCGCAAGCCTTCTTGGCGCAGTGCTTCAGCGTCCATGGGCACCCCGTGTCGCGAGGAGCGCTGGACTTCCTCGATGAAATACCGAGCGGCGCGCATGCAACGTTGACGCTCTTTAGCGCCAAACAGGTCGAAGTCGTTCCAGAGCGTAGTGCCGACGAAACGCACCCGCTGCTCACCGAAGCGCATGACGACGGATTCGCGTTCGAGCATCGTGATACCCAGCCGTTCGCAGCGCGTGCGCAGCGCTTTCAGCGTGGAGTCGAAATCCTTGTTGTCGAACTCGTGATTGCCGGCGACGAACAGGACGGGCACAGGCCAGTTGGCGAACAGTTCCAGGCCGTCGTGATGGGCATCGATATCTCCAGCGAGGATCAGCGCGTCCGCAGTGGGTGCGGGCATGGGCGCAAACGTTTGCGTTTCGAGGTGGAGGTCAGAGAAGAGTTGAAGGCGCATGTCCGGAGCGCGGATCGGCGTGGTTGGATTGGGCAGGCTGTCGATCGCCGCCAATGTACCCGCAAATGGATGGCAATGGCAGGGGATGCGGCGGCACATTGCTCGAAATGAGGCGATGGTGTGAAGTTGTTCACATGGCACCGGAAAAATGTGTCGCCTTCCCGCTTTTTGTGAGTCACGACGCTTGCAGCGTGCGCGCTATCCTTCTTCGGCGTGAAGGCCGAGGCTTGGCGCGCGCCGTGCCCAAGGATGGCCTTTCTGAGCGTGCGGGTTTGGGCGGCGCCGCCGCGACATCAACAAAGAGTATGAGCCGGCTGAGGCGAATTCCCGTCATCAGGTAGACTTATGGTTTTCACGGCGCGGAACGGTTTCTTCTGCGTTCGCTAGTCTTTTTACAGGAAACTTTGCAGATGAGTCTCGAGAAGAGCAACACGGCGCAAATCGTCGCCGACAACGCGCGTGCGCCCAAGGACACGGGATCCCCGGAAGTTCAGGTGGCACTGCTGACGGCCCGCATCAATGAATTGACCGGGCATTTCAAAACCCATGCGAAAGACCACCACGGGCGCCGTGGGCTGCTCAGGATGGTGAGCCGTCGTCGCAAGCTGCTGGATTACCTCAAGTCCAAGGATGCGGAGCGTTACAAGGCGCTGATCGTCAAGCTGAGCCTGCGCAAGTAGGGTGGCGGATGAGCCTGGGCGCCTGCGTTGAGTTTTCGACCCAGGCGCCCTGTTTTTGTTCGGGGCGCATGGCCTTCATGCGCCGTTTTGACGAGGGAGGTGCTGCTGTGTCATTCCAGGACAGCTTTTCGCCAAATTGCACGGATGAAGAGTTGCGCTGGAATGGCATTGTGCTTCCCGCCTGGCCCAGCCCCGCAAGGGTTGGGTGCTGAATGGGGCGCGGGAATTGTCCCCTGCCTATGCAATGGAGTTCACGATGTTCAACAAAATAACCAAGACTTTTCAGTGGGGTGCGCATACGGTTACCCTGGAGACGGGCGAAATTGCTCGGCAGGCAAGCGGCGCGGTGTTGCTGAATATGGACGACACTGTGGTGCTTGCCACTGTGGTCGCGGCGAAGACGGCGAAGCCGGGGCAGGACTTTTTTCCGCTCACGGTCGATTACATCGAAAAGACCTATGCAGCGGGCAAGATCCCCGGTGGGTTTTTCAAGCGAGAGGGGCGACTGAGTGAAAGCGAGACGCTGACGTCGCGCCTGATCGATCGCCCGATCCGCCCCCTGTTCCCTGAGGGCTTTTACAACGAGGTGCAGGTGGTCATTCACGTGCTGTCGCTCAACCCTGAGGTCGAGGCGGACATTCCGGCGATGATCGCGGCAAGCGCCGCACTGTCTGTTTCGGGGATTCCATTTGACGGCCCGATCGGTGCGGCCCGCGTGGGCTATATCAACGGTGCGTATGTGCTTAATCCAAGCAAGGCGCAAATGGCCGAGTCGCGGCTTGACCTCGTCGTTGCGGGTACCGAGGCAGCCGTGCTGATGGTGGAATCCGAGGCAGAGCAGCTCGCGGAAGATGTCATGCTTGAGGCGGTGATGTACGGCCACCAGCAGATGCAGTTGGCGATTGACGCCATCCATGATCTCGTGCGTGAAGGTGGCAAGCCGGCATGGGACTGGAAGCCCGAGGGTCGCGACGAGGCCCTGATCGCTCGGATTGACGCAGTCGCGGGCGAGGGGCTGCGTTCGGCCTACAAGATCACGCAGAAGCAGGCGCGAACCGACGCGCTGCGCCAAGTCTATGCTCAGGTGCACGAAGCCTTGGCTGCCGACGGCGCCGTGGTAGATGCCGCCAAGGTGGAATCCATTCTTTTTGACATGGAGGCGCGTATTGTGCGCGGCCAGATCCTCAATGGTGATCCGCGCATCGACGGTCGTGATACGCGCACCGTACGCCCCATCACGATTCGTACCGGGGTACTGCCGCGCACCCACGGCAGCGCATTGTTCACCCGGGGCGAAACGCAGGCATTGGTCGTCGCGACCCTTGGTACCGATCAGGATTCCCAGATCATCGACGCCCTTGGGGGCGAATACCGCGATCGTTTCCTCCTTCACTACAACATGCCGCCATTCGCCACGGGCGAAACGGGTCGCATGGGTTCACCCAAGCGCCGCGAAATCGGGCACGGTCGCTTGGCAAAGCGCGCGCTGCTCGCCGTTCTGCCCAAGAAGGAGGATTTCGCCTACACGATGCGCCTGGTCTCGGAAATTACCGAGTCCAACGGCTCCTCGTCGATGGCGTCAGTCTGCGGTGGGTGTCTAAGCTTGCTTGATGCGGGCGTCCCGTTGAAGGCGCACGTGGCTGGCATCGCGATGGGTCTCATCAAGGATGGCAACCGGTTTGCGGTGCTCACGGATATTCTCGGCGACGAAGACCATTTGGGTGATATGGACTTCAAGGTGGCCGGGTCGGCTATCGGAATCACCGCGCTGCAGATGGACATCAAGATTCAAGGCATCACCCGCGAGATCATGCAGGTGGCGCTGGCGCAGGCGCGCGAGGGCCGTATGCACATATTGGGCTTGATGCAGCAAGCCGTGGGCGGTGCGCGCACCGAGGTGTCGCCCTACGCGCCGCGCCTCTACACCATGAAGATCAATCCTGAACGCATCCGCGACGTCATTGGGAAGGGCGGGGCCGTGATTCGTGCGCTCACCGAAGAAACGGGCACGCAAATTGATATCGCCGAAGATGGCACCATTACCGTGGCGGCTACCGACGCGCAGCAAGCCAAGGAAGCCATGCGTCGGATTGGCGAACTTACGGCCGAGGTTGAAATCGGCCAGATTTATGAAGGCACTGTCGTCAAGCTGCTCGATTTCGGTGCGCTGGTTAACGTGCTTCCCGGCAAGGATGGCCTGCTGCACATTTCGCAGATTGCCAATGAGCGCGTGAACAAAGTCTCCGATTATCTGCAGGAGGGGCAGAAAGTGCGCGTCAAGGTCATCGAGACGGATGACAAGGGCCGTTTCCGCTTGTCGATCAAGGCATTGTTGGGGGATGGCGAACCATCCTCGCAGCCGGCGAGCGTTGAACCTCAGCAATCCTGAGCTTCCGTAGCGTGTGGATAGTCACTTAGCGCGCTTGCCATGAACATGCTCGTTGCCGAAATTACCAAACCTGGGCCACCCGATGTGTTGCGCTGGGTGGATCGCGCCGTGCCCGAGCCGGGGCCTGGGGAGGTTTTGTTGCGCGTGCGTGCGTTCGGGATCAATCGACCCGACATTCTTCAGCGCAAAGGGCTTTATCCGCCACCGCCTGGAGCTTCGGATATCCCGGGGCTAGAAGTCTGCGGCGAGGTGATCAGGGGTGATCTCGCCGGGTCGGATCTGTACGCAGGCCAGAAGGTGTGCGCATTGCTTACAGGGGGAGGCTACGCCGAATTTTGCGTTGCCCCTGTTGGGCAATGTCTGCCTGTACCCGAAGGGCTGAGTGACGCCGAAGCCGCTGCCATACCCGAGACCTTCTTTACCGTTTGGCACAACGTGTTTGAGCGCGGTGCGCTCAAACCCACCGAGCTGATTTTGGTGCAAGGGGGGGCAAGCGGCATTGGCACAACAGCGATTCAGCTGGCGCGCGCTATGGGTTCTCGAGTCTGGGCTACCGCAGGCTCTTATGAGAAGTGCAAGGCTTGCTTGGAGCTGGGTGCCGAGCGAGCAATCAATTATCGTTCGCAGGATTTCGTCGAACAGGTGCGCGAGCATACGGGTGGACGAGGGGTCGATGTTGTGCTCGACATGGTCGGTGGCGATTATGTCGCCCGCGAGGTCGGCTGTTTGGCCGAGGACGGTCGCTTGGTCATCATCGCAGTTCAGGGTGGGACGGCAGCTGCGTTCGACGCCTCGTTGCTCATGCGCCGTCGCTTAACGATCACGGGCTCCACGCTGCGCGCGCGCAGCGTCGCGTTCAAAGCCGGCGTGGCAAGGGCCCTACGCGAGAGGGTTTGGCCGTTGATTGTTGCCGGTCGCGTCCGCCCCTGCGTACACGCGGTGATGCCGGCCGAGCGGGTCGCCGATGCCCATGCATTGATGGAAAGTGGTCAGCACATCGGCAAGATCGTGCTGACTTGGCCCCAATAGACACAACCCGTCAAAAGGAAGCAATACGACATGCGTCGCAAGATGGTTGCTGGAAACTGGAAGATGCACGGCTCGCTCGCTGCCAATGAGGTTCTCCTCCGCGATCTGACTGCGGCGTCTGCACGGCTCGCTTGCGATGTCGTGGTCTGCGTGCCTTTTCCCTATCTGGCACAGGCGCAGAGAAGGCTTGCAGGCAGCGCGATCGGACTTGGCGCACAAGACTGCTCGGTGCACGACCAAGGCGCCTACACCGGGGAAGTCTCAGTCGCAATGTTGCACGAATTCAGCTGTGGCCATGTCATCGTGGGCCATTC
>JAGWOZ010000263.1 GCA_028870715.1 Betaproteobacteria bacterium
GCGACCTGTTTTTCGCCTGGCGCGTGGCCAAGTTCGTCAAGTCCAATGCCATCGTCTACGCCAAGGACAACGCCACCATCGGCGTCGGTGCGGGACAGATGAGCCGGGTCAACTCCGCGCGCATCGCCGCCATCAAGGCCGAGCACGCGGGTCTGCCGGTTCCCGGCTCGGTCATGGCCTCCGACGCCTTTTTCCCCTTCCGCGACGGCATCGACAACGCGGCGCAGGTCGGCATCAAAGCCGTCATCCAGCCCGGCGGCTCGATGCGCGACGCCGAAGTCATCCAAGCGGCCGACGAACACGGCATGGCCATGGTGCTCACCGGCATGCGCCACTTCCGGCACTGAGCAAAACGGCTGTGGTTGGACGCCACACTTGTTTGAGGGATGGGTGTAGTCAGGCCACTGCTTAATATATGAATGAGTTGATCTGACGCGCCGCAATCGATGGCGTGCCCTTGCACACCCTCCTAGCACGTGCCGTTCCCGCCTTGGGCATGGCTTAGTGGGAGCTCGGGATGGATTCGAGAGCGCAACAGCAGGTGAGCGAGGTCGCGCAAGCTCTTGGCAGCAACACGGCCGAATGGAAGGATTTGCTCGCGGTCTGGTGCAAGGTAATCGGCGCCGACTTTGCCACTTTTCAAGTCTGGGATAAGGTCGAAGGCCAACTGCTCGGACACGTCACAGCGGGTCTGTGCCAACCTGCGCTGCAGCAAGCCTATATCGATCACTTCCAGGCGATCGACCCGCTGCTTCCCATCGGCTTGCAGCGTAAGGCAGGGGCTTGGGTGGATAGCGCGGTCGATCTGTCGGAACGTGCTTGGCGCAGCGGCGCTTACTACGCCGAATTGCTGCGTCCCCTGCGCGTCGAGCAGACCATTGCGCTGTGCCTATGTAACGACGCGCGCTACATTGCCTCGATGAGTCTGCATCGGAGCAAGGAGGCGGATGCCGCTGTTTGCAAGCAGACATTGGCGCCTCTCTGCCCTGTCGTGGTCGATGCGTTTGAGCAGCGCATGCAGCAGACCAACGCCGAGTACGGCAAGCTCGACGCCGTGTTGTCCTCAGAGCATGAGGGTTGGTTACTGATCGCCCCAGAGCTGCAAGTACGCCATGCCAGCGCCACGGCCGCGCAATTTCTCGTCGAGGCCCAGGTTTTGCAGTTGCATGGCGGCTGCTTGCAAGCTCGGCACGCCGCTGTGGCGCAGCGTCTGCAGAGGGCTGCGCAAGCGGTGCGGCGCGGTCAGCCGCCACAGACCTTGCATTTCTCCGCGGGCTGGGGTCGTGTCTTGCAACTGCGATTGCGTTTGGCGCCTCGGCATCTCGCCGCTTTTGGCGAAGCGCTGCTGCTGGTGCGGGTGAAGCTGCGCGATGCGAAAACTCTGCCTGATGTGACGACGCTGCGCGAGGTTTACGCACTCACTCAGGCACAAGCGCGACTGGTGCGAGAGCTCGCAGCAGGTCATACATTAAACGACTGTGCCCTGCTGTTCAGCGTGTCGCGCAACACCCTGCGCAATCAGATGGCCGATATCTTCGTCAAGATGGGTTGCAGCCGCCAGGCAGATGTCGTGCGGCTGGCCGGACTTTTGACCTGAGTGGTGCAGTCCGGGGTCAGTCTGCTTTTGTCCGCACTACGGCACTGGGCTGACCATCGAGAGAATAGACGTGGTAGGCCTCCGCGTCCTGCTTTACGATGAAGCAGGCCTCTTGACCACGGCGGATGTGTGTCCAGGCTGCGCAGTATCCGGTGTCCGAGAGACGCCACCTGCCGGTGTCCTGTTTGTCGCCCACCTCGAGCTGCGCTGTGCCGTCAGGGTGCAGTCGCAAGGCCACTGCAACGCCTGCCGCCGTCGTGCCGATCAGGGTTCTGCCCATCCACTGTGTGGCGATCTGTTGCGGGGCAAGAGGTTCTCCTGCAAACGTCGGGGCGCAGGTCGTCAGCAGTGCCAGCAGCGCGGCACCTCTTCCAACTTTGGATGATCTCAACCGGTACATAGTCTTGTTGATCAATTTGTGCTCCCTGGAACGATGACACCGAGTTGCGTGGCAATCGGGGCAAACGCGACATCGTTCAGTCGGGTGGTCACCGTGGTCGTCAGCTTGTTCTGGTACCCGAACCAAACCTGGCCCTCGGTTTCCACAAACACACGGACCCAGCCCCTGCTGTCGGCTTGCGCGGGCAAGCCGCTGAAAGTCAGCACCGGGGTCTGACCGTCGGCGCCAATGCTGCGGGCATAGCTGCCGCTGCCGATGATCTGGCAGTTGCCAGCATTGGTGTTCGCAGGCCAGTTCAGATCGCACAACACCCAGCGGGCGACGTTGCCCGTGTCGAGCATGGCGCGCAAGCGTTGCTGCGCGATCACACAACTACTTTGGCCTTGCGGACAGGTATAGGTGGATTGACGGGTGCCCATGGACAAGGTGTCTCCGCCTCCGTTGGGGGTCTGTACGGCGGGAAAGGCCGCCACTACTGCATCGAGGGTGGTGAGCGCAGGGTTGGCATAACCCGTGGCCAAGCTGCCGTCATTCGGGTTGTAGGCCACCGGCTCAATCAGCGAGCGGGATTGCACGGTGACTGCAGTGGCCCCCGCTGGCAACACGCCACTCAGCCCGGATGGAACGCCCGGCAAGGTCTGGGCGTTGTTCAGCGTGGTGTCGTTGGCCAGCGATACGGCTTCTGCCACGGTCTTGCCGTTGAGTGAGGTGACTTGCTTCATGTCGATATAGGTAGCGCCTGCGGACTGGCTGGTGGAGGGATTGCCGGGCGAGGTGGGGCGGGCAGTGGTGCCATCCAGACTCACCCAGCCGGTTTCAGTCAGGTAGCGTGTGGTGCCGTAAAGGCTGGCCTGGGTCAATGCGTTGCCATTGCTCAGACCGCTGCGCACGTCGTAATTCACGCTGCGACCATTGGCTGTGCCCGGGTAATACACCCGAATAAAGTAGTTGTTCGCGTCTGTATATGCGAAACGCCGCACGCTGTAGCCGGGCTGTGGCTGGCCAGGATTGAGGTTAATGGTGGGCTGGCTTGCGCCTTGCAGCATGCCGACCACTCCTGGGGCATGGGCCGCCAGGATGGCGTTTTCGGTACTCGGGGTGCCAGCACTGTAGTTGACATAAAGGCTGCTTTCGCTCACACCAAGTTGCGCGGCCACAGCGGTCTGTGCCGCATCCTGACTGATGGCGCCCTGATCCATCGCCACCTGCACCATATGGGTGATGGGGCTGATGACAGATGGCTTGCTGCCGGGGGCGCGCAGCACGAAGGGCTGGGTGAACGGCGTGCCGCCGTCGGTCGCGCCTGTGGGCACCACAGCGATCCATTCCTTGCCGGCATTGCGCTGCTCGTCGGTGATGCCGGTGATGGCGTAGTTGCCTTGCGCGTCGGTGGGGGTAGACGCCGGCTCGTCGCTGTCGCATTGCAGGTTGGCATTTAGGTCGAGGCAGACTGTGGCACCCTGGATGGGGCCGTCGAGGACCACGCCGCTGACAGTATTGGTATTGGCCGAGGCAGTCGGCGACGACGAGCCGCCACCGCCACAAGCGGTGAGCGATAGGGCCAGACCGCCGCACACGCTGCCCAGCAAGGCAAGGCTCAACGGCGACAGCTTGGTATGTTGAGTGTTGCAGGAATTCATGGCATTGCTCCGTGGGTTGTCGTGGGTGTGAGGGTAGGAAAGCGAGCCGCGGCTGCCCATGGTGCATTCGTACCAAGCCGCTCCCGCGATTGCAGGGGAGACTTGTTCCGGGCAGGGAATCTGGTTCTGGGGGCGGTGTGTTCTAAGCTTGAGCCCTCTGTCTTCCAACTGACCATGCGCATTCTCGGTATCGACCCCGGACTCAACACCACGGGCTACGGCGTGATCGATGCCCAGGGCCAACGTCTGGGCTATCAGGCCAGCGGCGCCATTCGTATCCCGAAGGGCACGCTGCCCGAGCGTCTGAAGACGCTGTTCGACGGCGTGAGCGAGGTGGCGCGACAGGCCGGCGCCGAGGTCGCGGTGGTGGAGATCGTGTTCGTCAACGTCAATCCGCAGTCCACCTTGCTGCTAGGGCAGGCGCGCGGCGCGGCCATTGCCGCGCTGGTGGCGCAAGGGCTGCCGGTGGTCGAGTACACCGCGCTGCAGCTGAAAAAATCCATCGTCGGCTACGGCC
>JAGWOZ010000028.1 GCA_028870715.1 Betaproteobacteria bacterium
AACGTGCGACAGGTGGATGTCGATGTATTCCATCTCCCCGGCATTGATACGTTTGCGGCAGGTCGGGTCCGACTGGTATGGCAAGCGCAATTCGACGCCGTCGACCATGGCCAGTGCGCCGTCCAGATCCGGTGCGGTGGACGCGCCGGTCCACACCCCGATTTTGAACTTCTTGCCATGCAGGTTGGCATCCATGATGCGCTTGGCCAGCGCTGAGGGCACGGCTTTGGGATACCCCGAACCGGTAAATCCGCTCATGCCCACATTGACCCCCGAAGGAATCAGGGCGGCGGCATCTTCGGCCGACATGATTTTGCTGCGCAAGGCGGCGCACTGTATGCGAGACGTTTCGCTCATGGACTGATTGACTCCAATGGCTTCAAGCAATGGAAGGGGAAAACCCATCCTCAATGTGGCGGGTCCCCGTCGGCGCCCTGGAAAACGGGCCGAAAAAAAGCCCGCAGATTGCGGGCCCGGAACCAGACAAACCGGGCTCGGCTTGCACTGGAGGAGACAGTTCGCACTCTAGCGAAGGCTATTTCGGGCGACAAACGATCATTTATCAGGTGACGGATTAGAAATTCTTAAGCCTCTCTTTCTTCACCGCGAAGAATCGCTCACAATAGCCGTTTTCTGCCGTCCTTCCTGGCGCATTGCATCCCATCAGGTCCGCATTGCCCAACCCAACACAGCCCTGGCCGTGAGTTATCGTCTTCCTCCATTGGGCCCGCTCAGGGCCTTCGAGTCGGCCTGCCGACACTTGAGTTTCAAGAAGGCGGCGGAAGAATTGAGCGTCACGCCCGCCGCGGTGAGCCAGCAGATCAAGGTGCTCGAGAGCTACCTGGGATTCAAGCTTTTTCGCCGCCTGGCGCGTGCCCTGGAAGTCACGCCCGAGGGACTGGCCATGCTGCCCAAGATCCATGAGGCGTTCGAGTGCCTGGCGACGGCGGTTGAGCGCACCCGCCACACCGGCGACGGCCCGCTGATCGTCGACGCGCCCCCGTCATTTGCCTCGCATTGGCTCATCCCGCGCTTGGCGCGATTCACCGACACGAACCCTGACGTTGAGGTGCACTTGTCGAGCAGTTCGCATTCCGTGGACGGACCGGACGGGTCGCGTGTGGCCGGGCTCGGTGTGGTTGACCCGCGCGAGGCTCCCACCGCCGTGGCGATCCGCTATGGGGCTGGTTCCTACCCCGGCATGCATGTGGAACAGCTTTTTGCACCCGTTTACGTCCCCGTCTGCAGCGTGAATCTGCCCACGGCGCAGCGGCCCCTTGGCAGCCTGGCTGACCTCAGGCGTCATACGCTCATTCACGACGACACGCTCGGGGATGAACGGCATGAAGCCGGCTGGAAACAATGGTTGGCCGCTGCCGGTGTGACCGGTGTTGATGCCATGCGGGGGCCGCGGTTTGCCAATGCCGCTTTGGCACTCGAGGCCGCGCTTGCCGGGCAGGGTTTGACGCTGGCCCTGAGGCCCGTGGTGGAGCTTGAAGTGGCAGCAGGGCGCCTCATGATCCCTTTTGAGATCGCCGTGCGCTCACCTTATGCATACTTCTTCGTCACACCTGAATCCATCGCGCAGCGGTGGCCCGTGATTGCGTTTCGTCGGTGGCTGCTCGCCGAATGTGCCAGGCATTGACGACGGCGCGCTGGCGCTGCTGCGCATCCAATTTTTTGGGGGGAGGGCTGGCAAGGCACGCGTGGTCGACCCGTCAGTGGCCGATCGCCGCCGCCTGGTGTGGCGCCGTGCATCGGGTCGTGCCGCAGCTTTCCCCGCTGCCGACTTTGCAGGGGTCCCGGTGGGCCCTCAGCGGCCCTCAACGTCTCTTGCTGCGGCGACGCGCCCCGCGCAACGTCAGTAGCGCAACGACAACGATGGCAATGCCGGCGTAAACGGCCAGGAGCCGGTCGATGTGTGCGGTCATCCAGCTAAGCAGATCCATGGGTGGTGGTGCACTGAGCGTGGCGAGTGGCAGGCGTGATCGTGTGCCGGGCCTGCGCTGTCAGGTGGCCAGCGAGTAGGGTCCTCCGCGCTCGATGGCGCGGCGGTAGGCGGGGCGCTGCTGAAACCGCCGAATCCAGGCATCCATGTGGGGGTAGCCTGCGCGAAGCTCGCGCGCGGCTTCGCCAACAAAACTCATCTGAATGTCCGCGCCGCTGAGGTCATCGCCAACCAGCCATTGGCGGCCTTCAAGGCACCGGTCCACATACCCGAGGTGATTGGCCAGTTCGCTGTCAATACGCGGAGCAAGCGGCGCACCGGCCTCGCCCAGTCGCGAGACATAAAGCTTGAGCAGCAGGGGCAGCATGGCGGATCCTTCAGCGTAGTGCAGCCACTGGGTATACAGCTCGAAGTTTCGCGAAGGCTGTGGCGGACTCAAACGCCCCTGTCCGTAGTGCCGAATCAGGTAATCGACAATGGCCCCGGACTCCATGACGGTTTCGCCCTGGTCTTCGATCACGGGAGATTTGCCAAGAGGATGTACCTGCTTGAGGGCGGGCGGCGCCAAACGCGTCTTGGCATCGCGCTCGTAATGGCGGATTTCGTAGGGAAGCCCCAACTCCTCCAGCAGCCACAGAACGCGCTGCGAGCGCGATTCATTGAGGTGATGCACGATGATCATGGCAGGCGCCTGAAATGACTCCAAGCCCACTATAGCGTGCGCCCGCGGATCGCGCGTGGCCGGGTTTTTCGTGGCGCACGCCCCAAGACGCTTGCCCTTGATCCCGATCAAGCCAGCTCGTGCGCCTGGGCACTACAAAGAAAGCATGCGCTTCGTTTTCAGTCCGAGACCAAACTCGCCAACTGCCGACGAAGCCGGGCTGGCGCGTCCCCGCCACGCGGAGCTCGCGGTCTTGTGGCCTGGCGCCCCGGCTCGCGCGAGTGACTGTCTGGTCCCAGCGGCGATGAGTCGGTTGCCGCCTTGCGCGGGTTCAGCACCACACACAAAGAGGGTTCACGTGATGCAGCAAAGTGACATGGCCTCAGCCCCGATCGATTGGTTCAAGCAACGTGAAAGCCTGCGGCGGTCGCATTTCAGCGAGATCTGGTCCAAAAGCGTTCCACAGGTCTTCCGGGACGTCCCCACCTACTACCGAAAGGGCAACATCGTTGCAAGCTTCGGGATCTGGGAGTTATGGGTCTGGCAGTTTGTCCGATCGATCAACCTCAAACCCGCCGATCACGTCCTCGACGTCGCTGCGGGTACGAACGACGTGGGCATCCGGCTTCTGCGCAAACAACCCGACATCCGGGTCACGGCGGTGGATCGCAGCAGCGAAATGCAGCGGCATGGCCAAGTGCTTGCCAAGCGCAATCAGGTGCAGATCGAAAGCGTGATCCACGATGTCCACGAGCTCCCGTTTGCCGATAACACCTTCGATGTCGTCACCCTTCAGGCCGCATCGCGTCATTTGCAGCTCGACAAGGTCTTTCCGGAGATCTACCGCGTGCTCAAACCCAATGGCCGCTTTTACCACTGCGACATGCTCAGGCCCGCGCACCGCATGGTGGAGTGGTCCTATCTGCGCTTTCTCCGCATGGCCGTGGCACTGACAGCATCGATCTTCGGCTCCTCCGAAGCGTCGCGAAACTGTGGCGCTTATTTCAGCGACGCCATCCATCACTTTTATACGCCCGAAGAGCTGTCAACGGTGCTCGGCTTGTGCGGATTTTCCGACGTTCGATGCAAGAAAAGTGTCTGGGCCGGCATGGTGGGGTTTCATTCGGCAAGAAAGATCGTTGCTAAATAGGCATGGGTCGCCGGGGCCTTGCCCGGCTGCCGCGACAGCACGACATCTGGCGCGACTTCGCGATTGGGTACGCTTCGTGCCCGCCAGGATGCACCCTCGCCGCGGATCAACATCGCCGCCTGGCGCCCACGGCAAGCATGGCACATGAGTTTGGACGCGCGGCAGGCCCGCCCTTGCGGGCGCAAGCCGGTTGCGGGAGTGCGCAAGCGTCCTTTCGGGGCTTGCGCGCGGGTTGGTTAATGCTGTATATTTAACCACATATCCAGGGACAGACACGCCCGGATCGCCTGTGAGATGAGTGGTGCACCTTGCCGCAAGCAGCAATCCACCAAAGCGGCTGGGCACGCGGCCCCTCATGCCCGGCACTGCAGAAATCCCCGCCGTTACCGCGCAAGCGGTGGCCGCAAGCCAAGGCTGGGGAGATGTCACCAGGAGCCTTCCATGATCACGCGCACCCAACAGATCCAACAGACCACAACTGGCGCTTCCCCGATACGCATCGGCTGCGGCGTGTGGGCGCACGGACCTGCGTGGCGATCCTGCACGCCCAGTCGTGAGGCTTTGTAGTCCGGCGCCGGTTCTCTCCACGCCCTTGCCGTTTCACCCGATTGAAACCCGCAGCACCTGCGGGATGGCGGAGCTGTCGCCGCCATGCAGTGCCCCAACTCAACACGAACCCCCTATGGCCCTTTCTTCAAACCCCGGCGCTGATCAAGGCGCCCTTGGCAGCCAGGCATCCAACGATCCTGGCGAAAGCGCCCATTTGCAGCCAGGCGTCAACGCCGGCGTGCCGTCATTTGCCGGATTCCCGGATCCGGCGGCCGATGGGCTGCTGTATCTCATCCTCGCCGCGGGCGAGCACGGCGCCGAGCGTCTGCGCGGTCCTCATGGCGCGAACGCAACGGCGGTAAAAATCTGGAAGGCTCTGGCCGAGATCACGTCCAGCGATCCGATGCTCACCCCACGGGCGCGAGCCCGCAAAGCCTTCATGCTGAGCCGGGAGCAATTCGAAAAGCATGTGACGGACGCCGGCACGGCGCTCCGGGTGCGCAAGCGCCTGCTTCACTTCGCTGCCAAGCACGGCAACCTTCGGGCGCTGGTGGATTTGGCAGCCACCATGATCGCCGAGCACGACGAGAGCGCCCGGCCCGTTGCAAGCCAGGGCGAGGGGGCGCAGAACTTTGATGCGCGCATTCAGGGCATCCACATCACGCTGCGTGAGGCGTTCTTGCGGGATGTCGAAGGCCGGGAGCACATGAATCTGGCCGCAGTGGAGCTGGTCGCTGGCGTGGTGGACCATGATCCGCTGCCGGACCTTCTCGCCGCGGCGTTGCGCCAGATCATTGCGGCAGATCACGACCTGCAAGCGGCCTCAACCGGCGATCGATCGAAGGACGCTTCCGTGTTTGATGAGGATTTCGAGGCTGCCTTGCTGATTTTGGCGTGGGCCGCCGTTTACGGGCGAGCGCTGGCAGAGCGACCCCGCACGTGGAGCCAGCACATGCTCGCCGGGGGAGATCACGCCGATGGCGGGCAATCGCGCACCCACCGCCTGCGTGCCGAGTCGGTTCTTGGGCCATGCTTTGTTCGCCTGGGCCTGTTGCGTCATGTCGATGCCAACCGGGACAAGCCGCCCCGGGCGAATGCTGGCGAGGACCCGGGCGTGCTGCACGATCTGCAGGCCGCCTGGATTGAGGTGCTGAGTCTGCAGGCCGCGGGCGTGGGCCGTGCTCGTGGCGCCACGCCGCCGGTGGAGCTCCAGCTCCAGGATCGGCCACCGCAAATGGCGCGCAGCGCAGGCCAGCAGGAACCGACGATCGTCATCATCTCCCAGCCAATCCCGGGGACGCAGCCGGGCAAGGGTCAGGGACGGGGCTTGAAGGACTTGAAGGACAGTGAAGAGGCACAAGCGCTCTTGGACTATGTCGTCCTCACGCGCCCCTTGCCGGCGACGGCATTGCCGGATTTGCCCCAACTGCAGTCGATCCAGGACAGGCTCGTGGCCGAGTTTGCGTGGACGCCACGTACAGTGGAGAACCTGCTGGCGCCGCTCATGTTGAGCAGGCGGGCCGGCGCGCGCATCCTGCGCTTGCAGCCCACGCTTCTTGTCGGGCATCCTGGGAGCGGCAAGAGTCGCCTGGCGCGGCGTCTGGCGCAGGAGCTCGGCTTGCCGATGGTGTCCCTGATGATGGGGGGCAGCGGCGATGAAAAGATGCTCTTGGGTACCGCGCGCGGTTGGTCCAGCGCCCAGCCCAGTCCCATCGTGAGCGAGCTCGCCGAGCGCAAGCGTGCCACGGCTCTCGTGCTGCTCGACGAAATCGACAAGACCGGTGAGCGTGGGTACGGGGGGAACAGATCGCTTGAGTCCATCCTTCTGGGCTTGCTGGAGCCGGAGACGGCGCGACAGTGGAGGGATGTGTTCCTGCGCGCGCCGTGCGACCTCTCGCAGCTGTCATGGGTGGCCACAAGCAACAGTCTTCAAGCCGTGTCAAAGCCGCTGCAGTCGCGACTGGATCTGCAGCTTGTCTCCGAGCCTGGGCCTGAGTATTTTGCCCAGATCGTGCCCTTCATCGTGCGCGATCTCGAGGATGACATGCTGATTCCGCGCGGTGCGCTGCCCGTGCCGAGGGCGCACGAGGTGCAGGCCTGGACGGATGTCACCAGCGTGCGCGCCTTGCAAAGGCGGGTGCGGCAGTGGCTTCACGAAGCCCTTGGATCGGCGCACGCCATGCGACATTGAGGCTCGGGACAGGGCTCCCGAGGATCTGTGTGCGCGATTGCGCGCGGCCAAGCGAGTTGCGCGAGTTCGGTGGGTGGATCGCGACCTTGTGCGCGAGCCATCCAAGGCGGGGAAGCATCAAGGATTGATGCGCCTCGAATGCTGGTTTCTGGCGACGCGCTTGTCCGGTTGGAGCACCCAGATGATCGAGTGGGGCGTGGGGACTTCTCGCATTTGCGGCGAGGGCGGCCTACAGTTGAGTGCTGGGCGGCCAGCGCAGCGCGTTGGCCCCTCGACCCTGCAGCGCTGCGTTCAGCGCGCGGCGGACAATGTTGACGGGCGGAGGGCGAGACGATGGCGGGCAACACGCAGGAGACGGCTGGTGGCACGTCCAAGCCGGTGGACCGACTCCCCGGGCTTGCAGACGTGCCGATCGTGCTCGTCGTCAACGGGCGCTCGCGGCCACTTCGGGTGCAGACACGGACGACGCTGGCGGAGGCGCTGCGCGCGTCGTTGCATTTGACGGGGACGAAGGTGGCATGCAATCACGGGGCGTGTTCCGCGTGCACGGTCTTGCTCGACGAGCTGCCCGTTGCCGCATGCACCATCCTGGCGGTTGAAGTCGACTCGCGCCGCATCACCACCATCGAGGGGCTGGCCCTGGCGAACGATCTGCACCCGGTGCAAAAGGCATTCATCGAGCACGATGCTGTGCAATGCGGGTTTTGCACCACGGGGCTGGTGATGAGCTGTGCCAGCCTTTTGGCCCGAAATCCTCACCCGAGCGCTGAAGACATCGAGAACGCCATCAGTGGCCATTTTTGTCGCTGCGGAACGTATCCGCACGTCATGCGGGCCATGCTGGCTTTGGGCGCTGTGCAGGCAGAACCACAATGACACCGGATTCCTTGCCGCGCGAAGAGCAGCTTGCGTTGGGCATGGCCCACCTTGGCGTTGAGCATGTCGCGCGTACGCTATCCGCGGACGAGCCTCCGGCGCTGGCGCCCAATGCCGAGCTCAGGCACGTGGGTCGCAGCGAGCCGCGCTGGGATGCCGTTGACAAAGTCACAGGCGCGGCGATTTACACCGTGGACGTTCAGTTGCCGGGCATGCTTTTCGCGGCCGTGCTGCGATCCCCGCTTGCGCACGCCCGCATCCGTGTCTTGGACCTTGCCCCAGCGCAGGAGGCGCCCGGTGTGCGGGCCGTCGTGGCCATGGTGGACACGCCCGCGCACGGGCACATGCCCACGGCGCGCTACGTGGGCCAACCCCTTGCGGCCGTGGCAGCGCAAACGCTCGAATCAGCGCAGGCGGCACTCGATCGAATCCGGATCGCGTTCGAGCCGCTTGCTTCGGTGCTGGATCTGCAATCCGCGATGAAGCCTGAGGCTCCCGCGCTTTACCGGCAGGACGAGGCGGCGGGGATTCCGTCCGTGGGGTTTCCCTTCGTCCCGGATCTGCCGCTCCAAGGCAACATCCGGGGCCCCAGCCGGCAGGCGCACGGGGATCTGAGCGAGGGGTTTTCTGCGGCGCAATGCGTGGTGGAGGGCACGTTTTTCACCCAGGTCCAGACCCACTGCTGCCTGGAGCCGCACGCGATTGTGGCCGCCTGGGGCGATGATGGGGTCGAGGTCTGGATGTCCACGCAGTTCACGGCCGGCGTGCGCGCGCAGATTGCCGAGGCGTTCGAGTTGCCGCTGTCGCGGGTGCGGGTTCGCGCCAAAGCTGTCGGTGGCGGCTTTGGCTCCAAATCGCAGCTTGGCCTTTATGGCAAGGCGGCCGTGGCGTTGTCGCGCCAGGCCAAGGCACCGGTGCGTCTCGTGTATCGGCGGGACGAGGAACAGGTGGACAGTGGAAACCGCCCGTCAAGCAAGCAGCATCTGCGGATCGGGGCGCGCCTTGATGGCACGCTCACGGCCATCGCCCTGCAGGCTTGGGGCAGCGCTGGTGTTGCCCAGGGCGCGGGCGTGGGCGGCATCGCAATGGCGCTCTACGATTGCCCCAACCGGGAATCGCTGCAGTTTGATGTGTTCACCAATACCTCGCCGAGCACGGCGATGCGAGGGCCCGGAAACACGCAAGGCGCTTTTGCGTTGGAGCAGGCAATCGATGCGCTGGCCGAGAAACTGGCCATGGATCCCGTGGCGCTGCGCGACGTGATCGACCTCAGCGCGGTGCGGCGCGAAGAACGTCGCCTTGGCGCGCAGAAAATCGGATGGGAACGGCGAGAGTCACCGGGCTTCGATCAGGGCCCCATCAAGCGCGGGATCGGAATGGCGCAGTCGCTATGGCCTGCCAATGTCCAGATCAACTCCGCTTGCGAGCTGCGCCTGTGGCGGGACGGAAGCATCGAACTCCTCTCGAGCGTGCAAGAGATCGGCACCGGGATTGGCACGCTGCTCAAGCAGGTCGTTGCCGAAGAGCTGGGCTTGCAGCCCGGTGCCATTGACGTGCGCCTTGGAGACACCGAATTTCCTTCGGGTCCACCCTCATATGGCAGCCGGACTTCGGCATCCATCACGCCCCCAGCGCGCACGGCCGCATGGCAGATCAAGAAGACATTATTGAACGCAGTGGCGTCACACTGGGGTGTGGATCCGCAGGAACTGACACTGCAAGACGGCTGGGTGCACTGCAGCGACGGATCGCGCCCGCGCATGTCGTGGAGCGAGGCGGCTGCAACGCTACGCACGGATCGCATCAGTGCGGTGGCAAGCCGCAGCGACGACTATGCCGGTTTTCGAACCTGCCACGGCGATGCCGCCATTGCCCTGAACGACCTCGGCGGCGTGCAGTTTGCGCAAGTTTGCGTCGACACCCAAACTGGCATCGTCCAGGTCGAGCGCGTCGTAGCCGTGCACGACTGTGGCCGGCCGATCAACCCCATGCAGATTGAAAGTCAGATCCACGGCGGCGTCCTGATGGGCATTTCCTACGCCTTGCTTGAGGAGCGGATTGTCGATCCCCACACAGGCTGGATGATGAATGCGAACCTCATCGACTACAAATGCATCGGCGCGGGCGCGCTGCCTGACATCGAGGTCGTCGTGCTCGAAAACTATCAGGGATTGAGTGCCACGGACGCCTATGGCGTGGCCGAGCCCGCGAACATTGCAACGGCCGCAGCCGTCGCCAATGCCGTGTATAACGCGACCGGGGTGCGCATGCATGCGCTGCCCATGACCCCGGCCCGCGTCCTTCAGGCGCTGCACGATGCGGCCAGGAGTGTGCCTTGATGGATGCCTTTGAATGGCAACGGGCCACGTCGGCGCAGGAGGCGGCTTCGCAGGCCACGCACACCACCGCCGAGGCCATGGTCCACAGGCCAGACCAGTTGGCAAAGCCTCAGGCGACGCTTGTCAAGGCCGCAGGCGTGGACGTTGTCGACCTGATGAAAGATGGCCTGGTCAGCCCCAGGCGTCTCATCGACATCGGAGGCCTGTGCGAACTGCAGGGGATACACGAAGAGGCTGATGGCGGGTTCACGATCGGCGCCTTGACGACGCTTGCACAGCTTGCCGCGCATCCGGCCCTGCAGCGGCACCGTGCCGCACTTGCCCAGGCCGCAGCGCTGGCCGCAAGCCCGCAGATCCGCAATCGGGCAACGCTTGGAGGCAACCTCCTGCAGCGCCCCCGGTGCTGGTACCTGCGCTCGGCCGCGCATCACTGCGTGCGCAAGGGAGGTGAGCACTGCTTCGCGTATGGGGGTGACAATCGCTACCACGCGATCTTTGCCAATCAGGACGGCTGCGCCATTGTTCATCCCTCGACGCCCGCCACGGCGTTGCTGGCGTTGCAGGCGCAAGTGGAGTGCGTTCGGGGCAACGGCGACCGACGGGTCGTCGCGCTGGACGAATTCTTCGTGCTGCCCAGCCGCGATCCCCACCGTGAAACGGTCCTTGATGCCGATGAGTTGGTCACTGCCATCAGACTTCCCGCCTTGGCCCCGTCAACCTGCTCGGCCTATGTGCAACTCAGCGAAAAGGCGTCCTTTGATTGGCCTTTGGCTGCGGTGGCCGCTGTGCTTGTCGTGGGCGACGACGGTGTGTGCCGGCAGGCACGCGTGGTGCTGGGGGCTGCGGCGCCCGTCGCCTGGAGGGCGTCACAGGCTGAAGCGGCGCTGGAAGGCTCCAGGATCAGCCAGGAGAGTGCGAAGGCCGCAGCCGATGCAGCGCTGGCACCAGCGACGCCGCTTTCGGGAAACGCCTACAAGGTGCCGATCTTTCGCGCCCTGATTGTTCGCGCCATCCATCAAGCCGTTGCGTCGCAAGTGCGCGCGCCAGGCTAGACGGCGTTTGCGTGCGGCACCGCGGGCTGGCTGTAGCGCAGGCGCAAGCCACCCGCGGGCCGGTTCTGAAGCTCAATGCGCCCACCCAGGTTTTCCGCAATATTGCGCATGATGGCAAGGCCGAGTCCACTGCCCATGGAGTCGGCCGCGTGCCCCAGGCGCTCGAACGGTTCGAAGGCGCGTTCCAGATCATCGGGGTCGATGCCTGGGCCGGTGTCCGAAATGTCGATGTGGACCTTTGCACGGTGACCGTCGGCGCGATCCGTCGAGATCGCCAAATCCACCCGTCCCCCCGGAGGTGTGTAACGCAGCGCGTTGTCCAGGGCGTTGCGCAAAAGGGTATAGAGCTGTGTCGAATCCGCCAGGATCGGCGCACCTTCGTTGCGTTCCATGCCCAGATCGATGCCCTTTTCAGCTGCCAGCGGCATGAGATCGGCGATGACCTGTTGCAGAACCTGCGTCGGGTCCAGTGGGCGCAGGGTGAGGCCGCGCCCGGACTGCACGCGCGCAAGGCTCAGAAGCTGCTCCACCACGGTTCGGGTTCTGGCCAATCCTTGCTGCAGGCTGCGAAGACGGGTGCGCGTGTTTTCGGGCATGTCGGCGTGCGCAAGGTTCTCGGCTTGCAGGCTCAGTGCCGCGATGGGCGTGCGCAATTCATGGGCCGCGTCGGCCACGAACCGGCGTTCGCGCTCGAGCATGGTGGCCACGCGCGACAAAAGCCGATTGATGGACGCGATGAAAGGCAGCACTTCCTGGGGCACGTGCTCGACGGGAAGCGGGTCAAGTCTGCTGTCATCGCGAGCATCGACCTCACGCGCCAGATCCCGCACCGGGCGCAAGGCGCGCTGCACGACCCAGGCGGCAAGCAGTGCGAGCAGCGGAATGAGGGCCAACAACGGGAAAAGGGTGCGCTGCGCACTATCGATCGCTGCGTCCGAGCGCACATCCGTGCGTTGCGCCACCGCGATGCGCCCCGTGGGGCTGTCGCGCACGAATACCCTCCAGGAATGCCCGCCGGATTGCACGACATGCATGCCCACGCCAAGCTGCCTTGGCAAGGCTAGTCCGCGCGAAGACACGGCACGATCCAGGCGCTCCACGATGATGCGAGCGTCTTTGTCGACCTCGGCGCCCTGCGGCTCCAGGACGGCTTGGGGAAGATCGCCCCAGCGATGCACAAGGCTGGCGACCTGGCGCAATTGCGCATCCTGCAGCTCGTTGGCTTCCTGGTAGCCAAACACGTAGGACACCGCTGCGGTGCACACGCCCACCACGGCGACGATCACCGTCATCCAGAGCCACAGCCGGCGCAGCAGCGATTGCGCCGCCCATTGGCGCAGCATGGCGCGCGGGTTCATGGCGCCGCGTGCTGCGCTTGTCCGCTCTCGCGGTCGACCATCCAGCCCACCCCGCGCACGTTCTTGATGGCGGACTGGCCGAGTTTTTTGCGGATGCCGTGGATCAAAAACTCCACGGCATTGCTTTCCACTTCCTCGTTCCAGCCATAGATGCGGTCCTCCAGCTCCTTGCGCGAGAGGATTGCACCCGGGCGCAGGAGCAAGGCATGCAGCAGCGCGTGCTCGCGGGCTGAGAGTCGCACCGTGTTGCCCCCGTAGCTGGCCTCGCGCGTGGTCGGATCCAGCGTCAGCGCGCCGTTGCTCAAAACGGGTTGGCCTTGGCCTCCCTTGCGCCGCGCCACGGCCCGCAGCCGCGCCAGCAGTTCACCAGCTTCGAACGGCTTGACCAGGTAGTCGTCTGCCCCCAGGTCCAGCCCCCGTATGCAGTCCTCCACGGCGTCGCGCGCGGTGACAATCAGCACGGGCAGGTTGTTTCCCCCATGGCGAATCGCCTGGAGCACGGACAGGCCGTCGCGTTTGGGCAGTCCCAGGTCAAGCAGCATCGCCTCGTAGGCCGTGGTTCGTACCGCCGCCAGCGCGGACTCGCCATCGGTCACCCAGTCGACTGCGTGGGCGGCGTCGCGCAAGGCCTCCTGCGTGGCCGCGCCCAGCATCCGATCATCCTCAACCAGCAAAATGCGCATCGTCATCGACCTCGTCTTGCGCGGTGCCTTCGTCGTCCTCACTGACCAGGCTGCCACCCATCAGCTTAAACAACGCCGGCATCAGCAGCAGCACCAGCGGAAGCTGCACGGCCAGACCCGCAATAATCGCCACCGCCAGCGGCTGCTGCATGGCCGAGCCCTGACCCATGCCGAACGCCAACGGAGCCAGGGTAAGCATGGCTGCCAGCGTGGTCATGGCGATCGGGCGCATCCGGTTGATGCCCGCTTGCACCAGCGCCGTGTCCGCGGGCATGGTCGGCATCGTACGGTGCAGATCCTGCACTTCACTGAAATAGAAGATCGCAACTTCCGTGACGATGCCCACGATCATGGTCATGCCCATCATCGCCGAGATGTTGAGCTCGATCCCCGAGATCCACAAGCCGACGAACACGGCCGGCAAGGCGGCCAGTGGCATGGCCAGGATGGCCAGTGCCACCTTGAATCGCTCGTACAGGAACAAGAGCAGAAAAAACACGAGCAGAACTGCCGCCACCAGAACCTCAACCAGGCCCTTGAATGCAATTTGCTGCTGCTTGTACAGCCCGCCGAGCTTGAAGTACACATCCGACGGGTAGTAGCCCGGGGCGTCGAGCACCCGTTTGACCGCTGCGATGGTGGTGCCAAGGTCGCGCCCGCTGATGCGAGCCGTCACCGCGGCCATGCGCTTGAGGTTTTCCCGCGTGATTTCCGGCTGCCCGGTCAGCACGCTGGCATGGGCGACTTGGCCGAGCTCAAACACATGGCCGTCAGGCGCCCGCAGCGGCAGCTTGTCGATGGCATCGGGTGTGCGCCACAGATCCGGCGCATCCCAAACGCGCACGCCCACCATCTTCGGTCCTTGTTCGATCTGCGTGGCCACCGTGCCACCAATCAGTGTGGCAAGCTGCGTCTGCACCTGCTGCGCGTCAACGCCTTGAAGCGCCATGCGCGTTGGGTCAAGACGCAGATCCAGCGCATCGCCAGCGGGTTTGATCCCGCTTTTGATATCGACGATGCCGGGTATCGTGGCGATGTCTGCGGCGGTCTTGTGTGCGAGCCTTGCCAGTTGGCTCGGGTTGTCGTCAAAGATCTTGATTTCCACCGGTTGCGGCACTGCGGTCAGGTCCCCGATGAGATCTTCCATCAGCTGCGCCATCTCGATCTGCACGCCCGGGACCTGCGCCTCGATGTTCTGGCGCACCGATTCCATCACCAGGTCGATGGACCTGCGTGGCGGGGGCTTCAGGCGCACGAAAAAGTCGCCCTCATTGGCTTCGGTGATCCCGCCTCCCAGCTGGGCGCCCGTACGCCGCGACCAGGTCTGCACTTCGGGCGTGGCGCGCAAAATGGTCTCGATCTGCATGAGCACGCGGTTGGTTTCGCTCAACGAGGTGCCAGGTGGCGTACGGTAGTCCAGGATGAAGCCACCTTCGTCCATGTGCGGCATGAAGCCGCTGCCAACCTGGCGGTAGGCCAAGGCGCCCGCCAGCAGCAACGGCACAAGGCCGAGCAGGAGCAGGGCCGGGCGGCGCAACAAGGCCGGCAGCAGGCGGGCATAGGCGCGATGCACGGCAGCCGTCAGCGGGCCATGGCCGCGATCCCGCTCACGCTCGGCGTCTCGCACGGTGATGAACTTGTCAGCCAGCAGCGGCACCGCCAGCCAGGACACGAAAAAGGAAATGATCAGGGCTGCGGCCATCGTCAGCGATAGCGCCTGGAAAAACGCCCCAGTCACCCCGGAGAGGAACGCCAGAGGCACGAAAATGATGACCGTGGACGCGCTGGATCCCGCAAGCGGCCGGAAAAATTCCATCGCCGCATGCAGCACCTGGCTGTGACGCGCTGCAACGTCGCGGCTTTGCGCGCCCGATTCGCCCAGACGGCGCACGATGTGCTCGCTCATGACGATGGCGTCGTCAATGACCAGGCCCACCGCCGCCGCCATGCCTCCGAGAGTCATGATGTTGAAGCTCATGCCCAGGGCGTAAAGAAGCACGACCGCGGACGCCAGGACCGCGGGCACCGTAACCATGGCAATCAGCGTGATCTTGATGCTGCGCAGGAACACGAGAAGGACCAGCCCGGCAAGCACCACTCCGATGAGGATGGCGTCGCGCACGCTGGACGCCGAGGCCACAACCAGCTGGCTTTGGTCGTACCAGTTCGCCAGCTTCACCCCGGGCGGCGTCTTGTAGGTGGCCAGGGCCTGGCGCACGGCACGCGCGATCTGCACGCTGTTGCCGCCCGGCTGCTGATAAATGTTCAGCAGCACGGCGTCATGGCCGTCGGCTGTGACTTTGATCCATTGGGGAACGGTGCTTCGGGTGACCACGGCGACGTCGCGCACGCGCACGACGCCCGTGGGTGTTGCCTTGATGACGAGGTCCCCGATCTGCGAGGCGTCGTGCAGACGCGAGTCGGCCAGCGCCAGGAGCAGCTTGTAGCGATCTTCCAGCTTGCCCACGGCCTGGACGCCATTACCGCTCGCCAGTGCGTGCTGCACATCGCCCAGGCTCAGGCCGTCGGCTTGCAGCCTGGCGGGATCGACGATGACGTGGTATTCCTCCTGAGCGCCGCCTTGCACCTGGACGCGGCCCACCCCGTCGATGCTCGACAGCAGGGGCCGCAACTGGAATTGCGCGAGGTCATAGAGCTGCGTGAGCGGCAGGTTGTTGGAGGTCAGGCTGTAGGCGATGATGGGGTCGACTGTCGGGTCCATCCGCTTGCTCGACAGGACCGTTCCCGGCGGCAGTTCCGGCAGCTTCTGGGTGATGGCTTCGTTGACCTGGACGGCGGCCAGGTTCATGTCCGTGCCCCAATGGAAGTTCACCGAGATGTCGGCCGCTCCACGGCTGGTTGTCGAGCGCACGTCGACGACACCCGGAACCCGGCGCACAGCCTGCTCCAGGGGATAGGTGACCTGCAGCATCATCTGGCGCGATGGCCGGTCGCCGGCATCGGCGCTGACCATGACCCGTGGAAAGTTGACATTGGGAAACAGACCCACGGGCAACTTGAAGGCGGCCAGGAGGCCGCCGGCCGCCAGCAGTGCCAACAGGAAAAGCACCGAGCGGCGGTGCCGCTGCAGCCATTGCGAAACATTCATTTCGCCACCCGCAGCGACATGCCGTTGCTGAGCTCGTAGTTGCCCAGCACGATCAGGGGCTGGTTCGCGCGCAAATCGCCGGCAATACCGCTGTGTTCAGCCTGATCGATTTCCACCGTGACGTTGACGCGCCGGGCCTTGCCCTGATTGTCCTGGAAGACATAGGCCTGGCCCGCGGCGTCACGCAGCACTGCCTGGCGCGGCACGACCCAGCCATGCCATGGGTGCAATTGCATGCTGGCCTGCACGGCCAGCCCCGGCATCCAGCCTGACGCATTCCCCGGCAGGGCAAGCGTGACATTGACCAGGTGGCTCTGGGCGTCCACGACACCGCTGATGGCCAACACGGTTGCCGATGTACTCTGGTCCGCGTCGAACACGGCGCTCACGCGCACGGCTTGACCCGCGTGCAACGCGCCGGCGACATCGGGTGTCACGCCAACGACGGCTTGAAGGCCCCCTGCGGGGGCCAGCATCAACGCGTCGCTTCCCGCGTTGATCTGCGCGCCAGGTGAGGTGTGCACGGCCAGGACAATGCCGTCAAATGGCGCAGTGGTCGTCTGCACGCCGCCTCCCAGGCCCTGGGCACGGGCTGCAGCCAGTTGCGCCTGGGCATCCGCCAGTGTCTTGCGTGCGGCGTTGACCTGGGCCTGCGTTGCCAGCTGCTGCGCAGCGAGTTGTTGAACGCGCCGCAGGTCAGCCGTGGCAAAGCGCACCGCGGTCAAGGCCTGAACGTAGGCGAGCTCGCTGCCCGGCGCGCCCTGCACGGTGATCAATGCCTGCCCGTGCCGGACCTTCTGGCCTGCGCGCACCCGCACCTGCAGCACCTGCACGTTGCGCTGAAACGCCACGGCAAGCGCCTTGTCGGTCGCCGTGCTCACCTGGCCCAGCGCCGTTTCGGTCTGCGCCAGGGTGCCCTGGCGCAGCGGGGCCTCCTGCACAAGCGCCGAGACAAGCGGTGTGGCCTGGGATGAAGGCTCAGCGCCGGCGGGCATGGACCCGATGACGACCAGAGCAACGCTCAGCAACGCGGGCAGGGCCGCATGGCGAACGCGGCGCCTGAAGACGGCGGGAGCCGGAGGAAAAAGCGTCATGGGGTGATGCTCCGATAAGCCGATCGCGCGTGCGCCGGGGGTTGCAGCGAACTCGCAGTCTGGCGATAGATCCCCGCGCCGGTCAGCAGATCGAGTGCGACCGCCTGCTCGGCCATTTGCTGCGCATTGGCCTGCAAGGCCATGCGTTGATCCAGCAAGGCCATGCGCTGGGCCTGCGCCTGGGGCAAGGTAATGGCGCCGTGGCTCAGCGCCGTGTCGGCTGCTGCGCTCGCGCTTTGCAGCGCGGGCAGCGCAAGCTGCAAGCTTTCGCGCTGACGTTCAAGCAACGCCAGATTGGCGAGCGCCTGTTCGACGTCGGCACGCGTCTGGTTCAGGCGCAGTTGATAGACGTCATACAGTTCCTGGCGCGTGGCACGCTGCACGGCGATGGCGCCGCGGCTGCCGTTGAAAATGGGCAGCGTAAAGCTCACACCGAACCCCAGCGTATTCACGTTGCTCGTGTCGCGCGCACGCGTCAAGCCAACGCTGAACGATGGAAATTGCGCCAGCACCGCCTCGCGCAAGCGCTGCTCCTGGCTTGTGTAGCCGGCCCGCAAAGCCATCAGGTCCGGACGGATGTCGGCAATTTTCGTCAGCGCGACGCGGGCGCTTTGCGCGTCCTGGGCGGTGATCACCGGAAGCGCAGCCAAGCGCAAGCGGACCTGTGGATCCAGCCCAAGGAGGGCATGCAGACGGGCCTGCAGCAGGATGCGCTGGCGCGCGTCACTTGCCAGGCTTTCATCCAGGCGTTGCAGCTCCACGAGATCGGCATCGGCATCGGTGCGGGGCAGGTTGCCCGCACTTGCCGCATCGCGAGCGCGATGCAGTCGCTCCAGCACGAGGTTGCGCTGCGCCTGCACCAACGCGTCGCGATCACGCAGGCCGACCAGTTGCACGAACAGCAGCTGCGCCTGCGACGCGGATTGCCATTCCTGCCAGAGCAGCTGCAGGTTCACTGAGCGAACGTGCGCGCGGGCTGCCGCCTGGGCCGCCGGGCGCGTGATCAGGCTGCCCAGATCAAAGCTCAGGGTGTCGTTGTATGCGGAACTTGTCGCGTGGGCGCTGTGACCGGGGTTGTCGTATGACGCGCTGAATTGGGGGTCGGGAAGCAACCCGGCCGCAAAGGCTTGTGCCCTGGCCACGCCAAGACGGTCGCGCGCCTGCTGCAGTTGCGGATTGTTCAGCACGGCCAGGGTGGCCACGGCGTCCATGCTCAATGGGGCATCCAGATTGATGGGCTGCGCGGCAAGCCGGGGCAGGGCGATGCGCTCGCGATCGATTTGCAAAGCGCCCAGATGTTCCTGCAGGCGGGCCTGTGGCGGCAAGGGCTTGGGCACGTAAGCCGCGCAGCCTGCGAGCACCAGGGCCAAGGCGGCGGCTGTCTGGCACAGCAGCATGCGGCGGGCGCGGCGGCGTTGCCGGCGCTCGCCGATGACGAATAGGCTCAGCCGGCTGCTGGGTGGTCGCTGCGCGATCGGGCCTGAAGGATCGGCACGCCGAGGCGGCGAGGTGGAGTTCATGCGCGGATCCAGTGCTTGGCAATGAACGGCCGGCACAGCAGGCGGTAGGCCCGCTGCATCAGACCTGTGATCCGTGTCACGGGAGCCTGGCCAGCCCACTGGAGCAGGAGTACGCTGGTCAGGCTCACCAGGGCGGCGCCCGCCATGTCCAAGGGCCAGTGCACGCCAAGATAAACGCGCGCCCAGGCCACGGGCAGCCCGAGCAGTGCGAGGCCGGCGCCAGCGCTGCGCCACCCCCGCGATGCCCACAGGGCGAAGGCCGCGCTCCAGATCACGGTCAGGTGGTCGCTCGGAAAGCTGCTGTCTGCGGCATGTGCGAGAAACTGATGCCCGACTGCGATGGCAAAGGGGCGCGGCTCAAACCACAACAGGCCGATGGCCTGGTTGATCGCCAAGCCCGTGAGCACGGCAAGCGCTGCGCGCACGAGCGCCGTGCGCGGCGCGTGCGCTCGCCACAACCAGCCTGCGGCGAGGAGCACGGGCACCAGCACGATGAGGTCTTGCGCGGCGAGGCGCGCCAGCACGAGCAGTGCGGCCGGTGGGTGCGCACCTGCGTTGATCCAGGCCAAGAGCTGTGCGTGGAGGGTTTGCATGCGAAGGGGGCGCTCAGGATGGGGCGGGCCATATGGCACCGACAGCCACAGCGTAGAAGTGGAGAATTAGACCCGACTTAGCGGACGCCCACGCGGCCTGCCATGCCCAGGCGCCCGCGTGGCGCAACGCACGGCCCAAGCGTGCGTGGAGCCGGGCCGCGCGCCTTGACTGCTAAGGGCGCCGGTCGCCGAAGGGATCGGCATCCGGCGGCGCATTTTGCAGCGTGGTCAGCGTTGTGCTGATGTGGTCTTCCAAAGCCAGGGCTGCGCGCGAATCGGCGCGGCGCATGGCTGCATCAAAGATCTCTGCATGCTCGCGGTGCACATCGCGTTTGCTGTCTTCCAGACCGATGCATAACCGGCGGTATCGCTCGCCGTGCTGGGACAGGATGCGCAGCACGAGATAAGTCCAGGGCGATGCGGCCGCGGAGATCAGCTCCTCGTGAAAGCGGCGGTTGCAGACTTCCCAGTCGGCGCGTCGCTGCATCGAGATGGGTTGCTCGTAGGCTGTGAGTTGCTCATAGGCCCGGCGCACGCGCTGCTCCCAGTCCTGGTCGCCGTGACGCACGGATTCGCGCAGGGCGTCCACCTCAATGTGAATGCGCAGGCGCGTGATGGCCTCCAGATCGGCAAGGGACATGGGGGTGACGCGAAAACCGCGCTGACCTTCGGCAATGACCAGTGCATCGCTGACCAGCCGGGTCAGCGCCTCGCGCAGCGTACCGGCGCCCACGGCGTAATCGTCTTTCAGGTGTTCCACGCGCAGCTTGGTGCCGGGCGGATAGTGGCCTTCAATGATGTGCTGGCGCAATTGCAGGTAGGCCTGCTCGGTGAGCGTACGCGCAGGGCCCTTGGGCCGGGGCGGGTCGGGGCGCGCATGTTCCCAGGAAGGCGCCGGCTGCGCGGGCGCTTCGGGCGCGACACTCGTGAGCAAGGCGTACAGGGGATGCGGGTGGGCGGTGTCGTTCATGATGAGCCTAGCTGGCCTGGTTGCGTGCGAGGCGGTAGCTGAGTTGGGCCCGGGTCAAGCCGAGCATGCGTGCAGCGGCCGAGAGATTGCCCTTGGCCTTGTCCACAGCTTCATGAAGCAAGGAGCGTTCCAGACCCTCCAGGCCTTCGCCGCAGTCCTGGAGCTGCGCGAGCAAGGAGCCGCAATCCATCGCGCTTGGGCGTTGGTGGGCCAGTTGCCCCCGTGGATCGATGGACACGCCCTGCGGAAAACTCATGCCAGGGAAGAGATCCTGGGCATCGACGGCGCGGTGTGGCTTGGACAGGATCACAGCGCGTTCGACCAGATTTTCCAGCTCGCGCACGTTACCCGGCCAGTCGTGGTTGCGCATGGCCTCGTAGGCGTGGTCGGTCAGCATGGGCACCGGTTTGCCATGCAGCACGGCGAAGCGATCAAGCATGGCTTGGGCCAGCGGCTCGATGTCGTCGCGGCGCTGCCGCAGCGGGGGAATCAGCACCGGATACACATTGATGCGGTAGTACAGATCGGCGCGAAAACGCCCGTCCTTCACGGCAGCCTCCAAGTCCTGGTTGGTGGCAGCCACCAGGCGCACGTCGACCTTGCGGCCTTGCGTGGAACCCAGCCGTTCCACCTCGCCTTCCTGGATGACGCGCAGCAGCTTGGCCTGGGCCTGCAGGGGCAGCTCGCCGATTTCATCCAGGAACAGGGTGCCCCCGTGGGCGCGCTCAAACCGCCCGGAGCGTGCGGCTTGTGCGCCGGTGTAGGCGCCTTTTTCCGCGCCGAACAGTTCCGACTCGATCAGGTCATGGGGAATGGCCGCGCAGTTGATCGCCACAAACGGCTTATCGGCGCGCGTACTCAATGCATGCAGCGCACGGGCGAAACGCTCCTTGCCCACGCCCGTCTCGCCGGTCAACAGCACCGTGACCTGTGTGGACGCGGCGGTGTGCAACAGCGCATAGGCGTTCTTGAAGGCGTCGGACTGCCCGATCAGCTGGGTCTTGTTCGCTTCAGGCGAGATCTCCAGCCGCAGCGATTCCACCTGGGTCTGCAGCTCCTGGATCGTGCTGAGCATGGATCCGCCCTTGAAGTATGAGGCCAGCACGTCGGCGTCCTCCCACTCGTGCTGCGGCTTGCCCACGATGTGGCAATGCGCATCGCCGCAGCCGACGCACGATGTTTCCTTGTACAGGATGGGTTGCCCCATGAACGCACTGGTGTAACCGGAGGCATAGCCGATAAGCATCCAGCACACCGGGTGCTCCTGCACGCCGAAGTCGCGTTTGTGGATCTCCGCCTCCCAGGAGTGGATCCATTCGAACTCGCCGTAAAAGGCGCCGGTCGCCGCGTCGGCTTCGAAGCGCAGGGGTGTGACCTGCACGGCGCCCTCAAGCATGTGCAGCTGAGGCCCGACGACAAACATGTCATAGAGCGAGGCGCTGCCCCGGATTTGCCGCGCCAGCGCCGCGTCGCGCTCGCCGGCGGCGAAGCCTGCGCGCGTGAAGCACCGGCGCGTTTGCTCCGCGCCCACGCTGTGCATGAGTTCCATGCGCAGCGCGCCTAGCGCCGCCGTGTGGATCAGCACCATGCGCTGGCCGGCGAGCCAGATGCGCCCGTCGCCTGCGGAAAAGTGAATCAACCGCCGCAGGTCGGCGTCCGACGGCAGGGGGGGGAGCTTCGCCTTCGCCATGGTGTCTTATATGGATGCCTCCCGGCGATCAAGTGGCAATTGGCGGTGTGCTGTGAAGAAGTCGGCTGCTGCCTTATATCCGGCCTCGATCGCGGATTGTCTGGTTGCCCAGAGCCCCCCGCCGGCCCCGATGTCATTCGCGGACAAGCGCCTCATCTCCTATGGCGGACTGTTGAAGTCCGGCACACCATACAGGTTTGGCTTGCCCCGGTCCGACCGGTTCACATCACGCTGCGTCTTGCTGCCTCATCGCCTACAAAGGTGTTCCATATCCTTTCGTAAGGTTTGGTGATTGAATTGGCTGTCGTGCTGTCAGACCGCTTGCGGACGGACGCTGCGATAACCCCTGTGGTACTCCTGCTTCCGGGCCGTGACGGCCCAGATCGTTCGCGCCATCTTGGCCGCCAGGGCCACGATGACCACGTTGCTCGGGCGCCGTGCCCGGATCTGTTCCAGCCACGGCCCCGGTTCCTTGGCGTGCATGAGCACCGAGCGCGCGCCATGGATCAGCAGCGTACGCACGTAGGCGTCGCCGCGTTTGGAAATGCCCTGCAGGCGCACCTTGCCGCCCGTGCCCCACTGGCTGGGCACCAGGCCCAGCCAGGCGCAGAACTCGCGCGCCGAGGCGAAAGCGCCGGCGTCGCCCATGGTGGCGATGGCGGCCGTGGCGGTGAGCACCCCGACGCCGGGGATCTCGGCAATGCGCCGCATGTCCTCGTCCTGGCGCAACTGCAATGCCAGACGCTTCTCAATGGCGGCAATGTCCTCGCCCAGCGCCTTGATGCGCCGCACCTGCTCGCGCAGGCTGTCGGCCACCATCTGCGGCAGCTTGGTCGAGAGCGACTCCAGCGCCGCCTCGACCTCGCTCAGCATGGCCTTGGTCCCCTTGGCGAAGACGGCGCCGAACTCGTAGAGCAGGCCCCGTAACGCATTGGTCTGCATGGTGCGCATCTTCATCAGCAACTCGCGCTGGCGGTGCAGCGTCAGCGTGGCCTGCTGGGCCAGCGACTTGACCCCGACGAACTTCGTGCCCGGCTGCTGCGCCGCCAGCCAGA
>JAGWOZ010000264.1 GCA_028870715.1 Betaproteobacteria bacterium
CCCAGGATTCGTGGCATCTGAAGCAACCGATGCAGTCAACCTTTGCATGCAACTCAATGGCACTGGGCTTGCCGGACAGAGTCCGCCCGATGTTTCGAGCACGTGGCTCCAGCAATTTGACAGTCGACAAACCGACCCGAGCCTAAAGGAGTCGCGCGACCGTGCCAATGCCCCGCCGCAGGTCATCGACGGCATGGGGCCTTTTGACAACGCGTGGGCGGCTTGGAAAAGCCTGCAGGACGAGCAACTCTATGCCGTGGTCATTCGCGGCACCGTTGACGCAGCCAGCAGCATTCTGGACGATGTTCTTTCCACCTCCATACGCGCCAACGGTGCGCTGCCCGTGAAAACACCGGACGGCACGATGCGGTCGCTGCCCCTTTCGATGGTGTCCACCGACAACGCTGCGGACGCCGCGGTGCACATGGGCTTCATCTGGGGCACGGCCATCTTGCTCTATCACAAAGACCTTGGCATTCTGAAGTACCTGCTTGGATTGCCGGCCGGCAGCAGGATTCTGATTGCGGGACACAGCCAAGGCGCGGCTATCGCCACCCTGCTCCACGCCATGTTGCTGCACGCGTCCACCGATGCCACAGGCCCACTGGCCGACGCCCTCAGGCCCAAGAATTTTCAGTACAAGTCCTACGTCTTCGCCCAACCCAAGCCGGGGAACTGGCAATTCGGTCACGACTACGCCCAGATGACCGCCAACCGCGGCCTGGCCATATGCCTCAACAACAGCCGGGACTGGGTGCCTCAGGTTCCGCTCACAGTCGACCTGCCGGACGAAGTCACGGGCAATCCCATCGACCCCTATCTGGCCACCAAGCATCCAGTCTTGATGGAAATGGCCGACCTGCTGGGCAAGGCCGCGCAAGCCGGACGGGTCGCCATTGGGGATGTCGCCCAATTTGCCGCAGACCGCGCCAAGGGCTACTTGGGCGCCCATATTGATGGCCAGTTCTTGTCCGACGGCTTCGTCGAAGACACCGCGCCGTATCTGAACTATGTGCAATGTGGTCGCCTGTATTCCCTGTGTGCCGAGGCCTGCCCCGAGGAGAACATCGATGCCCTTTGGCAGCACCACTGCGGCAATTACGCAGAGCTACTCGCGGACCAGGTCGGTAGCTTCAAGTGATGCCACTGTTTGGTACTGAGTCGTAAGCGGTGAGCATCCGAGCGATTGCGTCGGCGAGGGAGCTTGGTAAAGCCAACTCGCGTGGCGCTGCATTGCGCTAGGCCCGAGTCAAAGCACGCGCGTCGTCTTAAGGCGGTATGCGCGCATCGCGTCGCGTCAACTCTGGCCGCGGCACAACGTCTCGCAGCTACGAGGTAACCGTCATTCGACAAGTTCAAGGAGCGTTTCGCCGAGTTCCTCGTACGTACGAATGCCGTAGTCCTCGCCCTTGAATTCATAGAACGCGGCGTAGTGTCGCTCGTTCATCCAGTACATCTCATAGACGGAGGTATTTTCCGCGAAAGCTCGGAACTCGCCTTCCGTCGCAAAGCAACGCTCCACGAATTGCTCGAAAGTCTGGTAAGTGCCAGCCTCATATGCTCCTGCAATGCTGTCGAGAATGAACTGCATTCCTGATTCCGCGTTGCTGGTGTCGTCTTCAGGAAGCAAGTCGCTAACGCCATGCAGCGGCGTCATCGTCTGCGAGTCCGGTTCATACCCGCCATGCCGATGGTGGCAGTTCATCCACCAGTTCTTGAAATCCGCGTTTTCATAGCTGAGACGGGTGTTTGGCATAGTTCAGCCCTTGTAATGTAAAGAGAGTGCGTGCTGCGTCGGTAGGGGGCGTCTTCAGAAGTGTCCACCCAACGCAATTGACGACACACAATCCGCGGGACTTGAGCCTTAAGGGCAGGTGGCAAGCCCCCCCCCCCCGCAAGCCCAACAAATCACGCTGACGAACCGCGTGGCGATTGCGGCGTACCTCCCCAAAGAGGCTGCTCAGAGCTGACGGAAGGTGGTGGTGCTCAAGGCCGCTTGGGGGCAAGGCGCAGCTGGCTAGACCTTAGGCACATCCGTTGCACGAGAACGCGCGGGCTGCGGGAGCTTGCGAGCGAGTCGACGCCCGTGGTCGCGGCACGCCGAGCCAGCCCCCCCATGTGCCTGACTTGGTCACGCCGCCGTGGCCGTGCGGCGCCTTTGTCTAAATCCGCGCGCTACACGCTGCTCCATCCACTCCGCGCTGAGCCGCATCATGACGAACCCCGACCCCCTGTTGAACAAAGCCACCGTGGCCCAACGGCTGAGCTGCAGCGAGCGCACGCTCGAGCGCCTGGTGCGCAAAGCGCAATTCGCCCCGCCCCTGCGCCACGGCAAGGAAGCGCTGTGGTTCGAATCCGTGGTGACGCGGTGGCTGGCGCAGCAGCGCGAGCAGCAACTGGCCTGGACGCCTGCCGCCGCGTGGCCTGCGATACCTCCGGGGTCCGAGCCGCAAGCATGCGTGGCGCAGGAGTCGGCGGCGTCGACGCTGCTGGCCGTGGCCGAACCGCGCGCGCTGCAGGCGCCGGCCAGGACAGCGCCTCGCCGCACCACCCGCGGCAACCACGCCGCGCCCTCGCGCTGAGCGGGGGCTTGCGCGCCGGCGCGGCGCGCCGTGCTTGAGCCCAACCCAAGTCTCGCTGCCCGCTGCCCGCTGCACGTCGGTCAGCGGGCTCTTTGTCAGGCCGCGTGCGGGGACGCCGGCTGTCGGCGCGCGCGGTCGAGCCAGACCACGTTGCCCGAGCCTGGCGCTGCCGCCGCGGGCTGGGGCTGGGGTTGGGGCTCGGCCTGGGGGCCCGTGGTGCTCGGCCCGCCCTCGATGGGCCCCGGCGCCCGGGCCCTGGGAGCGCGCGGGTGCTTTTTCGGGCCGGCCGGGTCGTACACCGGTGGTAGCGCAGCGGCATGCGGGCCGCCCCCGCCGTCCAGGCGGTCGAGCTCGTCGAGCACGTCCTCGCGGGCCAGGTTGATGTAGACCTCGGCCATGCGGGTGGAGGTGTGGCCGAGGATTTCCTTGATGGTCGTGGCCGTCGCCCCCCTGCGCGCGTAGTACGTGGGGGCGAGATGGCGCAGGTCCCGAAACTGCAGCCGGGGCACCCCGGCCTTGATGCGCACGCCATCCCAGGCCATGTCGAGCGCGTTGGCGCTCATCGTGAACACGCGGTGCGCGTCCAGGCGCGGGGCGCGCTGCAGGATGCTGACGCTGCGCTGGTTCAGCGGAACGTCGGCCCAGCGCCCCTTGGCCCAGATGCGCGCACGCCGCGCCTCCAGGTCCAGGTCCTCCCAGCGCAGGCGCAACAGGCTGCCCTTGCGCATGGCCGAGCTCATCGCCAGCTCCACCAGGGGCCAGACCTGCGGGTTGTCACACGCGGCCAGCGCCGCAATGAGCGCGTCCATCTGGGGCTGCGCGAGGTGCACGAAGCGTCGGGCCGAGGTGCCCAGGCGCACGCCGATGCAGGGGTTCTCGAAGTGCTTCCACTTCCAGATGCGGATGGCCATGTTGAAGACATGCTTGAGCAGCGCGATTTCCTTCTGCGCCGTGCTCGGCGACAGGCCGTCGGCCTGCATGGTGGTTTTCAGGGCCTCGATGTCGGCGCTGGTGATGTCCTTGCACAGCTTCGCGCCGAGCTGCGCAATGAGCGCATACGTGCGCGCGGCCTTCAGGCGCCGGCGCTGCAGATGGGCGCCCCACCCCTTGGGCACGGCAGCCGCCTGCGGCTGCGTGCGCAGGTAGCGCCGGCCTTCGGCGTCCTCCTCGACGGCGAGCGCCGGCAGGCCGGCGGCGCGCACGTAGTGGTTGAGGCGGTTGATTTCCGCCGCGTACCCGCCTTTGACCAGGGTGTAGAGCTTGGCGTATTCCACCAGCAAGGCGCCCAGGCGGACCTGGGCGGGCCCGCCGAAGGCCGGGGCCTGGGTGGAATCAGCCCGGGCCTGCTCCTGGGTCATCCAGTCCAGCGCCTCTTTGTGCTTGCCAAAGCTCTTGCGCATGGTGCGCCCGTCGGGCAGACGAACCTCGGCGTGCCAGCCGTTGCGGCCGGTGATGCGAAAGGGCTTCATCGCGTCCCTCCCCGCACGGTGGTGGGGAG
>JAGWOZ010000029.1 GCA_028870715.1 Betaproteobacteria bacterium
ACACTCGTCAAAATGGACACGCGCCTGATCGAGGCCGCAGCCGACCTCGGATCCACGCCGCTCAAGACCTTCTGGCTGGTGACGATTCCGCTGTCACGCTCGGGGATCATCGCCGGCTCTTTGCTGGTCTTCATTCCGGCCGTGGGCGAGTAAGTCATCCCTGAGCTGCTGGCCGGTCCATCCACACTCAACATCGGGCGTGTGATGTGGAACGAGTTCTTCGCCAATCTTGACTGGCAACGCGCCTCGGCAGTGGCGATCGTGATGATCCTGCTCATCCTGGTGCCAATCGCCATCTTCAACAAATACCAGACCAAGACCATGGAGGCTGCGCGATGAAGCGTTCTGCCGCGTTGCCCATGGCCTGGATGATTCTGGTCTACGTGTTTCTGTACCTTCCGATCGTCGTGCTGGTCGTGTATTCGTTCAACGACTCGCGCATGGTCACCGTCTGGGGCGGCTGGACCTTGAAGTGGTATGGCGCCGTGGTGCACGATCAGGAGGTCATCAGCGGGCTCATGCTTTCGCTCAAGGTTGCCCTGGCCACCGCAACCACGTCAGTCGTGCTCGGCACGCTGGCAGCGTTTGCACTGACGCGCTACCGGCGTTTTCGGGGCAAGAGCCTGCTCAACTTCATGATCAACATTCCCTTGGTCATGCCGACGGTGGTGATTGCGCTGGCGCTGTTGCTGTTCTTCGTCACGGTGCAAAAGGCGATCGGCTTTCCCCAGAAGGGGTTCTTCACGATCTTCATCGGCCACACCGTCATGGCGATTTCCTACGCCACCGTGGTGGTGCAGTCGCGCTTGAAGGAAATGGACCAGTCCATTGAAGAGGCGGCGATGGATCTCGGAGCACGACCCTTTCAGGTCTTCATGCTGGTGACCCTGCCCTCGATCTCGCAGGCGCTCGTGTCAGCCTGGCTTTTGGCATTTTCGCTTTCGCTCGACGAGGTCGTCATTTCGGCGTTTCTCTCGGGTCCGGGCAGCACCACCTTGCCGGTGGTCATCTTCTCGCGCGCCCGGCTCGGCCTCAATCCCACGATCAACGTGGTGGGCGCCGTCACCGTCTATCTGGTCATCGTCGCCGTGGCCATCAGCAGCGTGCTCATGGCGCGCCGCGAGCGGCAGCGGGCCAAGGAAAGCGCTGCCGCGTATCGGCAGGAAATGGAGTTCCACCCCGGTATCCATGCGGGAGATACCGGGACCGTATTGTCGTAGTTCGTTCATAACCGTCGCTCAGGGAGAAGACCATGCAGAAGAAGTTCAGGTTGTCGATTTTGACGCTTAGCCTCGGTCTCGTGCCGGCCATCGCCATGGCCGACACGAACGCCGACATCCTTAAGGAACTCGAGGCCTTGAAGGCCAAGGTGCAGCAACTCGAAGCCCAGGTGAAAACGCAGCAGGCGCAGATTCAGGACAACCAGAAAGCCACCGAAGAGGCTTCGCAGGTGGCCAATCACGCAGCCGTGCAGGTCACAGGCGTGAAAAGCGCGGCCGAGACGTCGGGCTTCAAGGGCTTGAGCATCACGGGCATGATTGCGCCGGCCTATGTGTACAACAAGGATCAACAGAGCAGCTCATTCGTCTTCCTGAATCGCTCGAACGGTGATCCGGCTGCCAGCACGATTTACAACTATGACAACTCCAGCTTCGGCCAGGCCTACATCCAGTTCCAGAAGGTCACCGAAGGCGGCACCAAGTGGACCCTGAATCTGGCGCCCGAGCGCGGCACCGGTGCCAACATGAACGGAAATTCCATCGTCAATGAGGCGTCCGTGTCGATGCCCCTGAATGGCGACCAGAATACGCGCCTGATCGCCGGTCAGATCCCCGACTGGGAAGGCTATGAGTACGTGTTCGACAACCAAACGAAGTCCATCACCCATAACCTTCTGTTTGACTTCACCGAACTCTTCGCCTACACGGGCGCCGGCGTCGATGTCACCAATGGCAACCTGGAGTGGAAAGCCCTGGTGGGCAACGTCAACTCTCCGCGCTACTACTACAACAACGGCACCGGCGGGCGCGCACCGGCGGCGATCTTCCGCGCCGACTACAGCCTGCCCGGCTACGACAGCGCCGGAGTCGGTTTCTGGGCCCTGGTCGGCAAGACGCCCAACGTGAGCTCCTCCGGCATCGGTGTGGCCAACGGGACGTCAAGCACGACCATGTTCGAGGCGGACGGCTACCTGAACAAGGGCAACTGGGGCTATTACGGTCAGTTCGGCGCAGGCAAGCAGGTTGGCGCCGCGTACAACGGCGGAGACGCGCAATGGTGGGGACTGTCGGGCATGCTCACCTACAACTACACGCCGCGCGTGCTGAGCTACGTCCGCGCCGACTACCTGAACGATTCGAAGAACGGCGGCGGTCTGGTCGGCGGTTACAACGGCTCGGACTCGCTCAACGGTTTTGGGCCGGATCCGGTGTGTGTCAACTCGGGCGCCACGAACTGCGACGGCGCCAACCGCTACGCCCTGACGCTGGGAGCGAACTACCTGTACTCCAAGTCGACGACGCTGAAGCTTGAGTACCGCTACGACCGTGCCAACATGGCGACATTCCTCAACGTCTCCGATGGCAGCTACACCAATAGCAATAACCTCCTCGCGGCCTCGGTGGTCGTGAGTTTCTGATCGGGCGCGCCCCGGCGGCGATCAGCGCTGTCGCCGGGGCACCGCCCTCTTAGCCTCCTCATTCCATGAAGTCCATCGTCGCATTCGGTGCCAGCCAAGTGGGGCAGGAGGCATTGATCCCCGCAGCCGAGCGCGTGCTGCGGGGGGATCCTCGCCAGCTGGTGTGGAACCACTACGCCGACCCCACGGCCCAGTTCAATGCCGGCACCTGGCAGGGTGAGCCTGGCGCGTGGCGCGTACGCTATGACCCGCACGAAGAAGAATTCTGCGTCCTCCTCGAAGGCGAGATGACGCTCACCGCAGCCGACGGTCAGGTGCAGCATTTTCGCGCCGGGGACGCCTTTGTCGTGCCCGGCGGTTTTGAAGGCATCTGGGAAAACCGCACCCGGGTGCGCAAGCATTACGCCATCATGGCCCTGAAGCCCGAAGGCTCCTGACGTCATCCGGCAGCCGCCGGCGAGAGTAAACGCCGCCAGGCCATCAACACCTCACACCATCAACTTCTGGAGATTCGCATGAACGCACCATCCCCGCGTGACCTCTGGCACGCCCGTGCTGTCGACCGTATCGCCGCAGGCATCGACGGGCGCATGCTCATCAACGGCCAGCGCTATAACGCCACTGATGGGCAGTGGTTCGACTGCATCTCGCCGCTGGATGGCAAGGTCATCACGCGTGTGGCGCGCGGCCAGGCCGCCGATGTCGACCGCGCCGTGGCGGCCGCTCGCGCAGCGTTTGACGACCGCCGTTGGGCGGGAAAATCGCCCGCCGCACGCAAGAAGGTGATGTTGGCCTTCGCCGAACAAATGCGCGCGGCCCGCGAGGAACTCGCCCTGCTGGAGACGCTGGACATGGGCAAGCCCATCCGCAACAGCCTTTCCGCCGATGTGCCCGCTGCGGCGCGCTGCATTCAGTGGTACGGCGAGGCGGTGGACAAGATCTATGACGAAATCGCCCCGACGGGGCGCGATGCTCTGGCACTCATCACACGCGAGCCGGTGGGGGTGGTGGGCGCCATCGTGCCGTGGAACTACCCCATGCTGATGGCATCTTGGAAGCTCGGGCCGGCGCTTGCCGCGGGCAACAGCGTCGTGCTCAAACCCAGCGAAAAATCGCCGCTCACGGCGCTGCGCCTTGCCGAGCTCGCACTGGAAGCTGGGTTGCCCGAGGGTGTGTTCAATGTCGTGCCGGGCTACGGCCACGAGGCAGGCGAGGCGCTGGCGCTGCACATGGGCGTGGATGCCGTGGGCTTTACGGGCTCCACCCGTGTGGGGCGCAAGATGCTCGACTACGCCAGCCGCAGCAATCTCAAGCGCATCTACAACGAGCTCGGTGGCAAGTCGGCGAACATCGTATTCGCCGACTTCGATGACCTGGAGCGCGCCGCGGCCACCGCCGCAGGCAGCATGTTCTACAACCAGGGCGAGTCGTGCAACGCGCCTTCACGCCTGCTCGTGCAGGAGGACATTGCGGACGCCTTCGTCGAAAGACTCAAAGCCCTGACCCCGCAATACGCCCCGGCCGACCCGCTGGACCCGGGCACGGTGCTTGGCGCCCTGGTGGACGAGGGGCAGACGCAGACGGTGATGGGTTACATCCAGAGCGGTTTGGCCGAAGGCGCGCGGTGCGTCACCGGGGGCTGCCGCGCCCTCGAAGACACCGGCGGCCAGTTCGTGGCGCCGACGGTGTTCGACCACGTGAGCAACACGATGAAGATCGCCCGCGAGGAAATCTTCGGACCGGTGCTGGCCGTCATCCGTTTCAAGACGGAAGCCGAGGCCATTGCGATGGCCAACGACAGCAACTACGGCTTGCACGCCGGGCTGTGGACGCGCAGTATCGATCGTGCCATGCGCGTGTCGCGTGCGCTGCACGTGGGTACCGTGCATGTGAATCAGTACGACGAAGATGACATCACCGTGCCTTTCGGCGGTGTGAAGCAGTCCGGGAACGGGCGCGACAAATCGCTGCATGCCTTCGACAAGTACACCGAACTCAAGACCACCTGGATGCGTATCGAATCGGCCTGATCGGCCGACCAGGCCCATCTTTGCATACGGCTGCCAGCGGCGCGACCCCCGGGTCAGAGCCGGCGAGGCCAATCTCCGACTCAGGAATTTTCCAACATGAACCATTCTCGTAACGAACAACTCATGGCGCGCAAGGCGGCGGCCACGCCGCGTGGCGTGGGCGTCATGACGAGCTTTTTTGCCGATCGCGCCGAGGGCGCCGAACTGTGGGACGTCGAAGGTCGCCGCTTCATTGATTTCGCAGGCGGTATTGCCGTCCTCAACGTCGGTCACCGGCATCCGAAGATCATCGCCGCCCTTGCGGAGCAGCTGGAGCACTTCACCCACACCTGTTATCAAGTCGTGCCGTATGAGAGTTATGTCAGCCTCGCTGAAAAGCTCAACGCGCTCACGCCAGGCGCCTTCCCGAAGAAGACGGCCCTGTTCTCCACCGGCGCCGAAGCCGTGGAAAATGCCATCAAGATCGCTCGCGCCTACACCAAGCGCTCGGGCGTCATTGCGTTCGGCGGCGGCTTCCACGGGCGCAGCCTCTTTGCCGTGTCGCTCACAGGCAAGGTGCAGCCGTACAAGGCGGGATTCGGTCCCTTTCCGCCCGAGATCTACCACGTCCCCTTCCCCTGTCATTGCGCTTCGCTCGACGAGACCAAGAAGGCGATGCAGCATCTTTTCAAGGCCGACATTGAGCCCTCGCGGGTGGCGGCCATCATCGTCGAGCCCATTCAGGGCGAAGGCGGCTTCAATGTGATCCAGCCCGAGGCCTTGAAGTGGCTGCGCGCGCTGTGCGACGAGCACGGCATCGTGCTGATCGTCGACGAGGTGCAAAGCGGTTTTGGCCGCACCGGGCGGATGTTCGCCATGGAGCACTTCCATGAGCAGACCGGGGTGCTGCCGGACCTGATGACGATTGCCAAATCGCTGGCTTCGGGCATGCCGTTGTCTGCGGTGACAGGCCGTGCGGAGATCATGGATGCGCCGGCGCCCGGCGGGCTGGGCGGCACCTATGCCGGCAATCCGCTGGCGATTGCTGCCGCGCACGCCGTGATTGACGTGATGCGCGAAGAGAAGCTGCCCGAGCGCGGCCAGATGCTTGGCGACAGGCTCAAGAGCCGGTTGCAGGCGTTGCGCAGCGTCGTGCCTCAGATCGACGATGTGCGCGGCCTGGGCGCGATGGTCGCGGCGGAGTTCAGGGACCCCGCCACCGGCGAGCCCGATGCCGATTTCACCAAACGGGTGCAGGCACTGGCGCTGGAGCGAGGACTCATTTTGCTGAGCTGCGGGGTCAATGCAAACGTGCTGCGCTTCTTGTTTCCGCTGACCATCCCTGACGCGGTGTTCGCCGAGGGCCTGGACCTGCTGGAGGCCGCGCTGCGCGCGGCCTGAACGCGCCATGCCGACCGACGGGCGTGCCCAGCTCGCCCGTCGTCGGCGCCAGGAGCAGTGACGACGGTTGGAGGGGCCGATTGGGGGCCTGGATGGGAGCGCTGCGCGTCCGTTGGCGGCTTCGGGGCGCTTGGAGCATGGAAGGCTGGTGCCGGGTCTCGATCCGGCGTTAGGATGCAGCTTTCGCATCGCGGCGCCTCCCCCATGAGTCCCGATTCGCTCATCGCCCAAGAGCAAGCCCGCACCCCGTTGGGTCGACACGGGCTCTTCCTCCACGTCGAGGATGAACAGGCGTTCTTGCGCGGCGAATGGGAGTACATCGGCGCGCGACTGCGCATCCTCGGTTTGTGGGGCAGTGTCGCGTTCATGCTCGCGGCCTACACGGATTTCACCGTCCTGGGCTCCAAGCCGGTCCTGTTCGGCATTCTGGCCTTGCGCTTGATCGTGCTGGCCTTCGGCATCCGGCTCATCCTTCTGGGCCAAAGGCCTGAGGCCGCGGAGCACGGGCGTATGGCCCGCGCATTGCTGGCGTTCGAGGTTTCTGTCCTCGGTGTCTTTCTCGTGCTGGTCCCTGCCTACGGCGGCGCCGTTGATTACCACGCGATTACGGCGTTGCTCCTGACGATCGCGCTGTATGCCTATGCACCGGCATTGAGCGCGGGATCCCTCTTGGTGGGGCCGATTTTTACGGTGATCTTCCTTCTGGAGGCGGTATTCGTGCTGCGCGCGGCGCCTCAGGTCACCAGCATCGTGGGCATCCTGCTGGTGTTTGCCAACCTTGCGGGGTGGCAGGTGGCCACGCAACTCAATCGGATCCAGCGCATGAACTGGATGGACCGCAATCGGTTGCGCCGTGAGGTTGCGGAGCGCCTCGCCGCGGAACAGCGCGCCCTCGCGGGCGAGGACAACCTGCGCCGGCTGTTCGACACCACGCCCGTGCCCATGGTGCTCAGCCAGCAGCCAGGCGGGAAGGTGCTGCGTTACAACCAGGCTGCGGAGAACCTGCTCGATCCGGCCGGCAAGGTTCGCGCAGGGGAGGTCCTCTATAGCGCCGATTTTTTCGTCGACCCCGCGGAGTTCGCGCAGCAGCGAGAGCAGCTTATGCGCGACGGTCGTGTTGGGCCGGTGGATGTGCATCTCAGGACCACCGATGGACGGGTGGTGGATGTGATGTTGTCCTCGGCAGTCATGCAGTTCCACGGGGAGCCGGCCACAATCGCCAGTCTCGTGGAGATCACCGCACGCAAGCGCTATGAGCACGAATTGCGTCGTCTGGCGCAGACGGACCCACTAACCGGATTGCTCAACCGGCGCGGATTTTTCGCGCAGGCCGGCAAGTTGATCGAAGAGTTGCAGACGTCAGGCGCGCCGATTGCCGTGTTGTTGATGGATGCGGACCATTTCAAGCGGGTCAATGATGCCCACGGGCATGCCGTCGGGGACGAGGCTCTGAGACAGATCGGCGCGGTGATCCAGACCCAGTTGCGCGATGCCGATGCGCTGGCTCGCGTGGGCGGAGAGGAGTTTGCCTGTCTGCTTCCGGGCACGTCGCAGCAACAGGCGATGGACGTTGCCGAGCGCATTCGCACGGCGGTCGCGATGCAAAGCATGCATTGCGCGGAGGTGCGCGTAGAGGTCAGCCTGAGCATTGGGGTGAGCGTGGTGGCGGATCACGAGCAGCGCATCGACGAGGCGCTGAACCGCGCCGACCGAGCGATGTACGTGGCCAAGCGCGCGGGCCGTAACCGCGTGGATATCATGGTTTAAGCGCGCGTCGCCTTGACACGCTGCCGAGGCGACTTCAAAAGGGGTGTTGGGAGAGAGGTTCGAATGCCCAGTTCAGCCACCAGCGTCAGCACGTCGGCGCGACCCGAGGGACTCACGGCCGCTGGCGTGTTCGCCGACCCGCAGTTGGAGAATGGCTACGTGCGCGCCAACTGGCCGGCCATCCGCGCTCGGTTGCGCGCCGTCGGTCTTTACGGCGGTGCGGCCTTCGTGCTCACCGGGTTGGTGGATATCGCAGCGATTGGAGTCGTACCCATCCTTTGGGTCATCATGGCCAGCCGCCTGGCGATTGCCGGGGTGGGGTGGATCCTGGTGCGCAGCAGCCTGCGCGCGTCCATCCCGGTCGAGCGCATACCCGCGGTGCGGGGGCAGTTGTTCGTGTTCGAGCTCCTCGCGCTGCCCATCATCTTGCTGGAGGTCTGGACGGTGCCCGGCTCGGCCGCGCTTGACACGACGAGCGTCCTGCTGCTCGTGTTTGCGCTCTACGCCTTTGTTCCGCTGTTGAGCGGTTCATCGCTATGGTTGGGGCCGCTGCTGAGCCTGCCATTCATGGGGATGGTCGTTGCGGGACATCCGAACGATCTGCGCTTGATCGCAACGACCACGGTTCTGTTGGGGATTGCGAATCGCATGGGCTGGCACCTTGCCGCCGCCCATGCCCGGCAGCTGCGCCTGGCGTGGGCCGACCGGGACGCTCTGCAGAAGGAAGTGGCCGAGCGGCGCTCGGTTCAAGGAGTACTGGAGCAAGGCGAGTCGCAAGCCCGGCTCCTGTTCGAGGACGCCCCGGTGCCCATGATGGTGTTGCGACTGCGTGACGGCGCAATTATGCGATCCAATCAGGCCGCGCAGGCGTTTCTCGACGCGGTAGACCCGGCCCGACTGCCACCCGTTTTGCCGGATGGGAATGGTGGTTCGCGGCGCCGCGACCAGCTTTTCTCCCGTGCGGTGGACAGCCAGTCGCTGTCGCCGATCGAGTTGCAGTTGCACACCAGTCAGGGAGCGTTGCGCGACACGCTCGCTTCGGCCCAGCCCATTGCATACGAGGGCCAGCAGTGCCTGCTGGTCGCGCTGACCGATGTATCCGACCTCAAGGCACTGCAGCGGCAGTTGCAGGACCAATCCGAGCAGGACGCCCTCACGCGGCTGCCCAATCGTCGCGGCTTCAATGCGCGTGCGCGTGCCTTGCTCGAAAACGAGGGACAGGCACTGGCGCTTCTGATGGCGGACCTGGACCATTTCAAGCGCGTCAACGACACCTACGGGCACCGCGTCGGCGACGAGATGCTGGCACAGATCGGCGCCCTGCTGGGAACCCACATGCGCCAGGCCGACGTGGTCGCGCGCTTTGGCGGGGAGGAGTTTGTGGCCTTGCTGGCCATCGACAACGCAGAGGCGGCGCTCGATGCCGCCGAGCGCCTGCGCAGCTACGTGGAGCTCCACCCGTTCGCCACCAGCGCTGGGGTCCTGCGGCTGAGCGTGAGCATCGGCCTGTCGCTGCGCGAAAGCGCGGGAGGCGCCGGCGAATTGACGGCGCTGCTGGAGGCCGCCGACGAAGCCTTGTATCGTGCCAAGCACGCGGGGCGCAACCGCGTGGAGTTCAAGCTGCTGTCGTCGTAGCCGACAGCCAAGAAAGGGCGCTGGTGTCCTTCACGGCGCTGCCGAGTATGAGGGGCTGGCCGCCCGCATCGCAATGCGCCGACAGGAGCGATGGGGACGTATGGTCGGCGCGAGGTGCGCAAATGCCGCTGTTCATCTCCCCAATTGCGGCTCACGCCAGGTCAAAGCGGTCCAGGTGCATCACCTTGCTCCAGGCGCAGGCGAAGTCCTGTGCGAACTTGAGCCCGGCATCGCTGCTGGCGTAGACCTCGGCCAACGCGCGCAACTCGGCGTTGGAGCCAAACACCAGGTCGGCCTGTGTCGCGGTCCATTTGAGGGCGCCAGTCTTGCGGTCGCGGCCTTCGAACACTCCGGCTGCTCCGCTGCGCTGCCACTGCGTGCCCATGTCGAGCAGGTTGACGAAAAAATCCTGGCTCAAGACGCCCGGGCGGCGGGTGAGCACGCCGTGTTGGCTCTGGCCGAAGTTGGCTGCGAGCACCCTGAGGCCACCCACCAGCACGGTCAGCTCCGGCGGGGTGAGGTCGAGTAACTGCGCCTTGTCCACCAACAGCTCCGCAGCAGCGTCTTCCAGCCCCGTGCGCGCGTAGTTGCGGAAACCGTCGGCGCTTGGCTCGAGCACGGCAAAGGACGCCACGTCGGTCTGCTCCTGCGCGGCGTCCATGCGGCCCGGGTGGAACGGCACGGTAACATCGAAGCCCGCCTGTTTGGCCGCCACCTCAACGGCGGCGCAGCCTCCCAGCACGATCAAGTCGGCCAGCGATACCTGTTTGCCGCCGCCTGCCCGGGCATTGAAGCTGCGCTGAATGCCTTCGAGGACCGCCAGCACCGAGGCCAGCTGCTCGGGCTGGTTGACGTTCCAGTCCTTCTGCGGGCTCAGGCGAATGCGCGCGCCGTTGGCCCCGCCGCGTTTGTCACTGCCGCGGAAGCTGGCCGCCGCCGACCAGGCGGTGTAGACCAGCTCGCGCGTGGACAGGCCACTTGCCACCAGCTCGGCCTTGAGCGCGGCAGTGTCGGCAGCGTCGATGAGGGCGTGGTTGACCGTGGGGATGGGGTCTTGCCAGATCAGGTCTTCCCTGGGCACTTCGGGGCCGAGGTAGCGCGCCTTGGGCCCCATGTCGCGGTGCGTGAGCTTGAACCACGCACGGGCGAACGCATCGGCGAACGCGTCGGGGTGCGCGTGGAAGCGCCTGGAAATCGGAGCGTAGACCGGATCGAAGCGCAATGCCAGGTCGGTGGTCAGCATCGTCGGCTTGTGCGCTTTGCCCGGCTCGGCTGCATCGGGGATGATTTCGGGTGCGTTCTTGGCCACCCACTGGTGTGCGCCAGCCGGGCTCTTGGTCAGCTCCCACTCGTAGCCGAACAGCATGTCGAAATAGCCAGTGCTCCACTGGGTGGGCTTGGGCGTCCAGGTCACTTCCAGGCCGCTGCCGATCTGGTCGCCTGCCTTGCCACTGCGGAAGCTGCTGAGCCATCCCAGGCCCTGCTGCTCGATCGGTGCCGCTTCCGGCGCGGGGCCCACGTGTGTAGCGGGGCCGGCTCCGTGGGTCTTGCCGAAGGTGTGGCCGCCGGCGATCAGTGCCACGGTTTCTTCGTCGTTCATGGCCATGCGGGCAAAGGTTTCGCGGATGTCGTGGGCGGCGGCCAGCGGGTCGGGATTGCCGCCGGGGCCTTCGGGGTTGACGTAGATCAGACCCATCTGTACCGCAGCCAGCGGGTTCTCCAGATCGCGCTCGCCGCTGTAGCGCTTGTCGTCGCCCAGCCAGGTCTTTTCTGCGCCCCAGTACACGGCATGGTCGGGCTCCCACACGTCGGCGCGACCGCCACCGAAGCCGAAAGTCTTGAAACCCATCGATTCCAGCGCGACGTTGCCGGCCAGGATCATGAGATCGGCCCATGAAATCTTGCTTCCGTATTTCTGCTTGACCGGCCAAAGCAGGCGACGCGCCTTGTCCAGATTGACGTTGTCCGGCCAGCTGTTGAGCGGGGCAAAGCGTTGCTGGCCGCTGCCTGCGCCGCCACGGCCATCCCCGATGCGGTAGGTGCCGGCGCCATGCCAGGCCATGCGGATGAACAGGGGGCCGTAATGGCCGAAGTCGGCTGGCCACCAGTCCTGGGAATCGGTCATCAGCGCGTGCAGATCAGCCTTGACCTTGGCCAAGTCGAGGGTTTTGAATGCCTTGGCATAGTCGAAGCGCTCGCCCATCGGGTCGGACTTGGCCGAGTTCTGGCGCAGGATGTCGAGGTTAAGCTGCTCAGGCCACCAGTCGCGCGTCGATGGGCCGCTGGCTGCGGTGTGGGCGAACGGGCATTCGGATTGGGATGGCGTGTTCATGTGGAGCTCCTTGCGACGCGGGATGTGGGGGAATGGGAAGACGTCTGGAAGGGATAGGAGGCACTTTAGGCGCCAGCGTTGGAAATTGAAAATTGAAGGTTTTCATGCGTCCGATTAAGCAAAACTTTCGTGGCAGTACGCCGATGCCCGACAATCGCATCCATGTCCGCGAACCTTTCCGATTCCTTGGCCAGCAGCGCGCTGCGCTTGGCTGATTTTGATTTCGAGCTTCCCCCAGAGCTGATCGCCCAGCACCCGGCTGCCGAGCGCACTGCCAGCCGCCTGCTCGATGCCCGCAGCCCGGTGCTGACGGATCGCCTGTTTCGTGAACTGCCCGAACTGCTGCAGCCCGGTGACCTGTTGGTGTTCAATGACACCAAGGTCATCAAGGCACGCCTGTTTGGCAGCAAGCCAAGCGGGGGGGCGGTGGAGCTTCTTGTCGAGAGAGTGGAGCCTGAAGGCGAAGTGATTGCTCACATGCGAGTGAGCAAAAAGCCGGCTTCAGGAACGGTGCTGCGCATGCAGGGGGGCTTTGAGGCCGAGGTGCTCGGGCGCTGGCCGGATGCGCAGGGCGCGATGTTCCGATTGCGGTTCTCAGGGGATCCCGACGCGCTGATGGAGGCATACGGGCATGTGCCGTTGCCACCGTATATTCGCCACGCGGATGATGCCGACGACGCGCGTCGCTACCAGACGGTGTTCGCGCGAGCGCCGGGCTCGGTAGCAGCGCCGACTGCGGCGCTGCATTTCGATGAAGCCCTGCTGACAGCGCTCGAAGCGCGGGGGGTGAAGCGGGCGCATGTCACGCTGCACGTTGGTGCCGGGACCTTTCAGCCGGTGAAGGTGGACGACATCGCGCTGCACCGCATGCACAGCGAACGCTACACGGTGCCTGGTGCCACCCTGCAGGCCATTGCTCGCACCCGTGCTGCAGGTGGGCGCATCGTCGCCGTGGGTACCACGACCGTGCGCACACTCGAGACCGCAGCGCGCCTGGTGCAGCTTGAGCCGGCGGAGGACGGGGCGTGGTCAACGCTACAAGGGGAGACGGACATTTTCATCACCCCAGGCCACCGCTTCGCATGGATTGATTTGCTAATCACGAATTTCCATCTGCCGCGTTCCACCCTGCTCATGCTGGTCGCAGCCTTCGCCGGGCTGGAGCGCATCCAGGCGGCCTATGCGCACGCCGTGCGCGAGCGTTACCGGTTTTTCAGCTACGGCGATGCCATGCTGCTGCGCCGCGCGTGAGCGCGGTGGTCAGCTCGCATCGAAAGAGTGCTGCGCCGCGGTCGCACAAGGGCCTGTCTCCTGGAGGACATCGCACCTCTGATGTTCCGGCACGGAACAGCGTTCTCTCTTGACTTGGGGTGCGCTAATGCTTTCGCTCATCGAATGCTCAGCTGCCGTGCAGTCGGGCCGATTTTTGGGTTCCCGCAGGCTATTCCTGATGCTCCGCAGGGTGTAATGGAATCGTCTCCTCGCTGCAGCTGCCAGCTTCTCGCACGTTCCCTGACCACGGTTTTCCGCCGGCAGATATCGTTGCTGATCTCAGCGCTTGCATCAATACTTCAATAGCGACTGAGGAAAAATGCCGATGACCGTTAAGAGCATCGCCATGATATTGCCCATGCATAATGTTGTCATCAAAAAAATGGGTATGCCATGCGCCTGACAGCAACCCGATTACGGCGATGTGCATGGGCGAACGTGGGCCTATGCTTTCGAAAAATGCGAAATGCCGTCAATGATTGATAGGGTACGCCAAGACAGGCCTAGTCAGTCACGGTGGATCAGTAGTCGGACGGCTTCCAAATGCGAACTGATAAGCGCTCAGTATTGCAATTTCAACATCACATGCCCTGTAGTGATCGTGCGATTTCCCTCGGTCGAAATGGGTCGACACGCGACCACCATGTCCTGAAATGGCTTATTGCGTTAAGCAATCGCCCTCATACGGTTGTCACTACGCGCATCCTTTTTACACTTCAGCCAAATCCCCTGAGAGCGCCAGGATTTATTATGAGCGGAGGGGCAAGCGATCCACAAGGTCGGTGTATCACCTGTGAGGCATCATCGGCGCTCTCCACCTTCGATCAGACAAGGTTTGCGCCCAGGCTGATCGAACATCATAAATGCTTCACAATGCCTGTTCCGATCGTGTTTTTGGTTATGTTTGAAAAAATATCATCGGCTTATTGTATAATTTCAAGCAGGCATCCGCTTAGCGCCTTCCAAACTGATCATGGCGTCTAAAAATGCTGCCTGATCCTTCCGTGATTGGTTCAAAAAGGACGGCATGTCCTGTCCTGAAAAAACGGCCACGAGGATCGTCGAAGGAACCCAGCAGTAGGCATCAACATGAGAAGAGAAGAGATTGAAAGACTCGTTGGACCAATTTTTCAGGCGCAGTTGACGCCTTTGGCACCGACGACGAGAACCGAGTATGCAGCGGCTGTCTCAAGATTGAAAGGAAGGGCATGGCGTGAATATGCGTACTCGAAAAAACTAGGCAAGCGGGCGGCAGCTGTCATGCGCGCCGCATGGCGAGACTGGCAAGCCTCGCGTATTATTAACTGCTGTGAGTGCCTCGAAAGGGAACAGGATCCGGCCCGGCAGAGCGAGCATATCGGAGCATTGAGAGCCCTTGTCGAAGAGTTAAGAGGCGATTTGAATGCCGAGCAATACCAGCCGCCGCCCGATGCGAAAAAGGCAGGTCAGACCAAGAAAGCGAAGCGACGTACCGCCAAAATCGCTGTCTCTGGGCTCGAGGGGTGGCTTTTGAACTGTCGTCCGTCGGACGCCATTCCCCTCTTTATTATGGCGGCAACTGGGGCGCGGCCCGAGGAACTGAAAATTGGAGTCGGTGTCAGAATCTCCAGAGATGGCATTTTGACTGCGGCGATCCAGGGAGCCAAGGTCTCCAAACATACTGGCGGTGGCCAAGCTCGGCGCAAGATTTCGGTTGACCTGAATATGCTGCAGTTATCGGAGGATTGGATAAGAATCATGAGGAATCAGTCATTCGAGGTTAAAATCGAGGCCAATCAAAGTTGGCAAAAACGGGTCTCCAGGGCTGCAGACAGGGCCGGGTTGTCGAATGTGAGTCCATACAGCCTTCGCCACGCGTTTGCGGCCCTAGTCAAGGGCGCTGGGCAGAACGACGAGTGGCTGTCGGCAGCACTGGGGCATGTCAGCCCGCGCACGCGCAAGCATTACGGTCATGCGAACCAAGGGCGCAGCGGCCGCGGATTGGTGGACGTCCAAGCCGAGAGAGAGGTCCGGCGACCTGCTCGTTTCCAACCCGGTGAGCGGCCCGGAAGGCGCGGCTAGCACGGCGGTCGAAGACCGCCGTGCCGTTGACGGGTTTGATGGAGCAGATCCCGATGCATGCGCAGCGCTTTTGCGATCATCGCGTCATGGTGGCAGCGGAGTCGGAGTTGGTGTCGAGACGAACGCCCGTCAGGTCTTGAACCGTTTGCACGCATTGTGGCGGCACTAGCGGCCGGCTCGGACCACCAGAGGTAGGCCACAGATCGCGGGTGGATGAAGATGGTGTTGAATGCATCGAGCAAAAAGGGCACGCCTACGCGCCGATCTCAAACCAGTCCGGTTCATCAAATCCCGCCTTAAGCGGCGCCTCGGGATGTTGCACCGGCCCTTTCGCCACCAGATCAATCAGCCACTTGAATTGCCGGACAGAGAGAATAGCCAGACATGCTTGAATTCAATCTCCAACATACCCACGGCCACGCTCGCAGAGGGGTGCTGACGCTGAACCACGGAGCGCTCGACACGCCGCAGTTCATGCCCGTGGGTACGTACGGGACGGTTAAGGGGATCAGCCCTGAGGGACTGCGTGCTGCGGGCGCGCAGATCATCCTGGGTAATACCTTTCATCTCTGGTTAAGGCCGGGACTTGAGGTGGTCAATCGATTCGGCGGGCTTCACCGCTTCATGGGTTGGAGCGCGCCCATCCTCACCGACAGCGGTGGCTTTCAGGTGTGGAGCCTTGGGCCGATGCGCAAAATTAGCGAGGAGGGAGTGCGGTTCGCCTCGCCGGTCAATGGCGACAAACTTTTCCTCACCCCCGAGGTGAGCATGCAAATCCAGACGGTGCTGAATTCCGATATCGTCATGCAGTTTGACGAATGCACGCCGTATGACGTCATTCGCCGCGGCGAAACCCATATCACCACGGAGTCCGAGGCGCGGGCATCCATGGAGCTTTCACTGCGTTGGGCGGCGCGCTGCAAGGCCGAGTTTGCGCGGCTGGAGAACCCCAACGCACTATTTGGAATCGTGCAAGGCGGCATGTTTGAGCCGCTACGCGATGCTTCGCTGGACGGTCTGGTTGCGCTGGATCTGCCGGGTTACGCCATCGGCGGCTTGAGTGTGGGCGAACCCAAGGAGGACATGCTGCGGCTGTTGCGCCACACCGCGCCGCGCCTGCCCTCGCACAAGCCGCGGTACCTGATGGGGGTGGGCACGCCGGAGGATCTGGTCGAGGGGGTTGCCGCCGGCATTGACTTATTCGACTGCGTCATGCCCACGCGCAACGCCCGCAATGGCCACCTGTTCACCCGTTTCGGGGACCTGCGCATCCGCAATGCCCGTTTCAAGTTCGATGAACGCCCCATCGATGAGACCTGTGCCTGCTCGACCTGCCAGCAGTTCTCGCGCGCGTACCTTCACCATCTCGATCGCTGCGGCGAAATGCTGTTCAGCATGCTTGCCACCACACACAACCTGCACTATTACCTGCAGCTCATGCGAGCCATGCGGCAGGCGCTTGATGTCGGTAGTTTCGATGCCTTTACCCAGCAGTTTCGCGCCGAGCGTGCGTGCGGCGTCGGTTGAACGACGCATTCAGGTGGCCGTTGCCCGCCCACGGATCCAGGCGAGGAAGTGCAGGCCGTACAGCGGTTGGCGCCACAGCAAAAATGCCGTGGCCAGGACATTGAGCAGAGCCACGCTCAGCAGCAGCATGGGCACACCTACGCCGGCGGCAAGCAGCGCGGCGCAATAACCCGAGCACACGATCATGTACAACGCGTTGATGATGTTGTTTGCCGCAATCACACGCGAGCGGTGGGTGATGGGGGTATGAATCTGGATCAGTGCATACAGTGGCACACTGTAGATGCCGGCACTGGCTGAGAGCAAAAACAAGTCAAGCATCACGCGCCAATGCGCCTGGTCGCGCACGAAAGCCGCCGCGCTTTGGAGTGTGGCAATGTGGGGAAGACCTCGGGTGGAAAGATACAAATCCACTCCGAAAGCCGTCATGCCGAGGGCCCCCAGGGGCACCAGGCCAATTTCCACGCGTCCACGTGCCAGCCACTCGCAGGCCAGTGACCCGAGGCCGATGCCAATGGAAAACACAACAAGCAACAAGGAGGCCACCTCTTCGTTGCCCCCGAGAACATCTTTGGCGAACACGGGAAACTGGGTGAGAAAGGCCACGCCATAAAACCACATCCAGGAGATGGCCAGCAGGGCCTGCAGGACCGTGCGGTCCGTGGCAGCCAGCTTGAGGTTGCGCACTGTTTCGGTCAAGGGGTTCCAGTTGAGGCGCAGCGAGGGTTCGACCGGTTTCGTGGCGGGAATAAAGCGAGCCAAGGCCCAGCCCGCAAGGGCCACGGCGAGGCACGCGGCGCCAGCCAAAAGCGGCCCCTGCTCGAAGGCCATGAGCAGGCCGCCTGCGAGATTGCCGAGGAGAATGGCAACGAACGTGCCCATTTCCGTCATGCCATTGCCGCCTGTGAGTTCGGCCGCATTGAGGTGCTGGGGCAGATAGGCGTATTTCGCTGGACCGAAAAGCGTTGAGTGCAGACCCATGCCGAAAGCGCAGGCGAGCAGCGCGGGTACGTTGCCCGCCACGAAACCCCACGCTGCGAGCAGCATGATTGCGATCTCCAGTGCCTTGACCCTGCGCATCAGGGAGGCCTTGTCGAACTTGTCGGCCAGTTGGCCGCTGGTGGCCGAGAAGAGCACGAAGGGCAGGATGTACAGGGCGGCAATGAGGTTGACCATCAAGCCGGCCGACAAGGCGGATGCGGCCTCGGCACGGTAGGTCACCATCACCGTGAACGCGAATTTGAAGAGGTTATCGTTGCCGGCACCAGAAAACTGGGTCCAGAAAAACGGGGCGAAGCGGCGCTGCCCGAGCAAAGCGAACTGGTTGGGGCGGGCGGTGTCGGGTGCGTGCATGGGTTGTGTTGGATCAGGGTGGAGCGTGCATCATTGCACAAGCCGCGGGATGGCGGTCCCCTCCCCGGGCACGGGCGAGGCAGCGGGCCAGCCGACGTCATAAACTTCGCCCATGCTCGCCACGCCAAACCCATTCACGGATTCTGAGGCACCGTCGGTGCTCAACATCTCGGCCTACAAGTTCGTCGCTCTCGATGACCTACCGGCTCTGCGCGAGCGTATTGCGCAACGCTGCAACGCGCTGCAGCTCAGGGGAACCGTTTTGCTTGCCACGGAGGGCATCAACCTGTTCCTGGCGGGCGCAAGCGCTGCCGTGCGCGCGATGGTCGCCGAGTTGCGCGCCGATGCGCGCTTCGCCGACCTGACGCCCAAGGAGTCGTGGTCCGCGGCACCGCCGTTTCGCCGCATGAAGGTGAAGATCAAGCGCGAGATCATCACCCTGAACCGTCCGCAGATCCGCCCAGCATCCAGCCATCGCGCGCCCGCCGTGGCACCCGAGACCCTCAAGCGCTGGTTAGGCTCAGGGCAGGACGATGAGGGTCGCCCGGTCGTGATGCTCGATACGCGAAATGCCTTTGAGGGCGACCTCGGCGGGTTTGACGCATGCGTGGATTTTCGCATTCATCGCTTCAGCGACTTCGCCCCGGCGGTGGAGGCGCAGGCGGAGCGTTTCGCCGGTCAGACCGTGGTGACCTACTGCACGGGAGGCATTCGTTGCGAGAAGGCCGCCTTGCTGATGCAGGCTGCAGGCTTCGAACGCGTCTACCAGCTTGATGGTGGAATCCTCAAGTACTTCGAGCAAGTCGGCGCTGCGCACTACAGCGGCGGCTGTTTCGTGTTCGATGCGCGCGAAGTGCTGGATGCGAGCCTGTCCCCGGTGTCCCTGCCGTCGGCACCAGCGCTCGACGGGCTTGCAATTGATCCTTAGGGCCGACGATGTCCAAATTCACACGCGTTCCTTCGGCTTGGGTGATCCGCGGCATGCGCCTTGTACTCGCACTGTGCCTGCTCAGCGGCTCTGCGGCGTGCTGGGCCCAGAGCATGACCCTTGCCAGCGACTGGAAGACCATCGACGACAAGACCGGAAAGCCCAAGGCGCTGATCCGCATCGTCGAACAAGCGGACGGCAGTTACAGCGGTACGGTGATCAAGGGACTGGTGCCCGGTGCCGACCCCAATCGTGTATGCACCGCGTGCCGTGGTGCCCTCAAAGACCAGAAAATCATCGGCATGACCATCCTCACCGGTTTGCGTAAGGACGGCACGGGACGTTACAGCGGAGGGGAGATCGTCGATCCCGACAATGGAAACACATACCACTGCAAGGCTTGGTTGATCGAGGGTGGTGCGCGCCTCAAGGTGCGCGGCTATATCGGGATTCCGCTGCTCGGTCGCACGCAGGTCTGGGTTCGGGAGCAAGAGCCAAACTAGATGCCACGCCGCGCCAGATAAATGCCGGCGAGCAAAAGTCCGGCACCGACAAGCTGCCACGTCTGCAGCCCCTCGCCGAGCAAAAGCCACGCATACACAGCCGAGGTCGCCGGTTGAACCAGCAGCCCGACCGACGACAGGGCGGGGCTCAAGTGCTTGACGGCGTAGGCGATGACCACCTGCCCGCCGATTTGCACCACCAGCGCAAGTAAAACAAGCCAAACCCAGCCGATAGGCGCGCTGGGCCACAGGCGTGCTTCAGCGAGTGCGAAGGGCCACAGCGCCAGCGTGGCGCCAGCCGTCACCCAAGCCATCAGATGCAAGGTGTCCAGCTTTTGTCGGGCCTGCTGTACGCCGATCTGGTAGCCCGCATAGAACACGGCCGAAAATATGCCGCACACATCACCAAGCAGGGCGCGGCTGTGGTCAAGATGTGGCCCGATCATCAGCAGGGCGCCGGCGAGCGAGGCGGCCAGACCTAGCAAGAACACGCCGCGCGGCGCCACGCGCGTGATCGCCCAGAATGTCAGGGTGATGACGATCGGCGCGAGGTTGGACTCCATCGTCGCATTCGCCACCGTGCTCCAGAAAAGGCCAAGGTGAAACAGGATCAGGTCGCCGGCGAACATGACTGCGGCAAAGGCGAGTAGCCAGCCCTGAGGCCAACTGGCGAGCGGCTGCGGCGGCCCGCTGCGAGCGATCAATGCGATGCGCGGCGCACCTCCGCCAAGGGGCTGCGCAGCAACCGTCTGCGCGTGCGGCAGTGCCTCCGCCTTCACGCGCGCCCGCCGCGCACTCCGTGAAGCCCAAAGTGCCCAGCCAACGAGCACCGGCGTGGCGAGCGCCATGCGCCAAAAGGCACTGCCGAATGGCCCGACACCGACATCGCCGGCCAGGCGCACCAGCACGCCAACCAGACCCAGCACTGCACCGCCGACCAACAGAATCAGGAAGTCCATCCGCGGATTGTGCTGGACGGCACGGCCACGTGCCGACGAATCCGGCTTTGCTCTGAAGGGAACATGCCGCCAAAGCTTCGATCACGCTAGCGTCCTATTGCGTTTGCAGGTTGGCATGTGCTGCGCTGCGAACACTGCGCGGGGGCTGCTGGTTTGGCCGCAGGGCACGCCAAGCGGCGTTGGAACCACTGGGCGAGCGCACGCGCCATTTCTTGCCAATGCCAAGCGCGGCCAGGGTGCATAAGGCTCCCAGGCGTGAGAGATCTGGGGTGGGTGCCTTGCCCTCAAGGGCTTGATGCAGGGCGATTGAGAGGCCATCAATGACGTGAAAATTGCAACCCAACAATCCCGCGGCCAAGGTCGCTTGCATGACAACGGTACAGGTGGGGGCACGCTGCCATCGCGATTCACGCTTTTTTCAGTCGTGGCAACGCGTGGTCCTCGACGTGGTCGTACTGCTTGCCGACCACTGCAAGCGGGGTTGTGCCGAGGCGTTTGAGTAGTGCCGGGCGTATTGAGCGCTTTGCCACTCTCTTTGAACATTCTGCCGCTAAGGAATCGTCCGCACGGGGCGCTTCGCGGAGCGCGGGCAGGCGTTGCAGCCGCGAACGGTGGCTGTCTGCGAATTCGAACGATTCGATGGGCGTCATGGCAAAGCATGATTGGCAGGAACCAGCGCCCGCTGGGCGGCGGGGATGGTCTATACACTCGAGAAGGTCTCGACAACGGTGCGTGCGCCGTCCTACCCTGTTGGCGTAGCTCGAAGACTGACCGGAGACCCACCATGCCGGCGAGATCGCAAAGGCTCGAGTTCAGCCTTGGCGCTGCGCTGCCCGATGCCGCGCTGCGGCTGTTTTTTGCGCTTTGGCCACCGCCGCCGCTGCGCGCAAGGATTGCACAGCACACGTTGCTGTGGCGTTTTGCACCGCCTGCGAGGCCAACCGTTCCTGACAAATTACATCTGACGGTGCTCTTCATGGATGGTGTGCCCAAGGCGCGCTTGCAGGATGTGGTGGACCTTGGCGCCAAGATCGCTTGCAAGGCACAGCCTTTCACCTTGCGGCTGGATCATGCTGAGATCTGGCCGCAAGGAGGTCTTGCCCATCTTGCTCCAAGCGATGTGCCCGAGGAGCTTGCAGAGTTGCGCGTGGCTCTGGCACGGGCTGCCGAGAAGGCAGGCATTCCCTGCGACGTGCGACCCTTCAAGCCTCATGTGACATTGGCGCGCGGCGCCCAAGGCAGCCTCGCTCCGGATGGCTTCGCGCCGATTCCCTGGCATGCGGCGGATCTTTGTCTCGTCCGGTCCGTACTTGGTACCGGACGTTATGCGGTGTTGGCCCGCTGGACACTGTAGGTCGTGTCAATCAGGCCCGTTTCGAGCGCGCCTGCAATGCCCTTGGCTGGCCGGCTTTGGGTGAAGCGTGCTGCTCGCCCCGCTTAGCGTTCGGCATTGCCAGCCTTCAGTGCCTGGGGCACGAGCGGCCCTCTTGCGGGACATGCCCATCGCCCTTCACGGCATGCACAGCGAATGCTACATGGTGCCACCCTGCATGCCATTGCCCGCGCCCGCGCTACGGGTGCGCGCATCGTCGCCGTGGGCACCACGACCGTGCGCACACTCGAGACGGCAGCGCGCCTGGCGCAGCTTGAGCCGGATGGGGACGGGGCGTGGCGCTGCGAGGGGAGAGGGACATCTTCATCACCCCGGGCCACCGCTTCGCATGGATTGATTTACTGATCACGAATCTTCATCTGCCGCGTTCGACTCTGCGCATGCTGGTCGCAGCCTTCGCCTGGCTCAAGCGCGCCTGTGCGCATGCCGTGCGCGAGCGTTACCGGTTCTTCAGCTACGGCGATGCCACGCGCTGCTGGAGCGCAAGTGAGCACGATGGTCAGTTCGCATGGCAAGACTGCCGCCCCAGTTGGAGGGGAGCGCGCCTCCGACGCACCTCCATGGAGGCGTGCTCTCCCTTGACTTAGGGGTGCGCAAATGCTGAGGCATTGGGTATCTTGTGCCACGGTCCATCGCTTTTCAAGGAGCCAATTCGATCCTTGTCTTTCAATCGGCGTCCTTAATATTTGGGCAGCCTCAACGTTCGGAGAGCGCCCGCCGTG
>JAGWOZ010000265.1 GCA_028870715.1 Betaproteobacteria bacterium
ACTCTTCGTCGCAATCTCGGCTGCAAGCAACGCGTCGTAGTCGTCGCCTCCCAAGAAGGTGTCGCCACCGGTAGCCATGACTTCAAAGACGCCACGCGTGAGGCGCAGAACCGATATGTCGAATGTGCCGCCACCCAGATCGTACACAGCGTATACACCCTCGGCAGCATCATCCAACCCATAGGCGACGGCGGCTGCCGTCGGCTCGTTAATCAGGCGCAACACATTGATCCCGGCTAGGCGCGCGGCATCCTTGGTTGCCTGACGCTGCGCGTCGTCAAAATACGCGGGCACGGTCACCACGGCTCCGACGATATCAGTGCCGAGCGCATCTTCAGCGCGCTGCCTGAGCACGCGCAGGATATCGGCCGAGACATCCACCGGCGTCTTTACCCCCCCGACCGTTTGGATTCCCACCATCCCGGGCTGCTCGGCGAATCGATAGGGAAGATGCATGGCCGGGCTAAGATCGGCAAGACTGCGGCCCATAAGCCGCTTTGCCGATACGATGGTGCCCTCCGGGTCCGCGGTTTTCTCTGCCAGCGCCTCCCAGCCAACGGTGGGAGTAGCCTCTGCGTGGTAGCGCACAGCCGATGGCAGCAAGACCCGCCCCTGCGCGTCAGGTAGGCATTCAGCCACGCCACTGCGCACGACGGCGACGAGTGAATGCGTGGTGCCAAGATCAATGCCGATGGCCACCCGCCTCTGATGCGGATCGGGGGACTGGCCAGGTTCGGAAATTTGGAGGAGAGCCATGCGGCAAAAGGCGCCCTTTCTGAGCGCGTTGAATGGGTAACTTAGGTTGCCGATATAAATGACTGGCTTGCGGCTTGATGCTGCAAAGGCGCCAGACTTTGGCGGAACTTATCGAGAAACATTAGCACCCGCACGAGCGTTGCGGCCTCGCGTGTGGCTTGGTCCTGCCGAACGCCTGTTGCCGGATCGGCGCTCTCGGCGTCGAGAAGCGCGGCCAAACGTGACAACGTCTGCGCGCGCGCCTGCTCCACCATCTCCGCCAGCGCCTGCATGGCACCGGCGTCCGCTGCAGCGCGTGCCTCGTCCAACTCTTCGCGCCACTGGAGTTGCTGCATCAAGAAGTCGGCGGGCATGGCGGTATTGCGCTCGGCATCAATCGGCACACCGCGCAGTTCGCAAAGATAGGCAGCGCGTGCCTGCGGATCCAGCAGCGTGCGGTAGGCCGTATTGACCTGAGTCGACCATTGCATGGCAAGACGTCGTTCGGCGGCACCAGCGCCCGCAAAACGATCTGGATGCACCGCCGCCTGCAAGCGCCGCCACGAGCGGGTCAACGCTTCGACATCGATCGAGAATCGCGCTTGAAGCCCAAAGAGACTGAAATGATCCTGGCGCAAATCGGCTCGATCATGCAGCTCATGCTTGGGACTCAACGACATGCGCGAAGCGGCTTGTAAAACGGCACCCAAGCTCAAACCCTGAACGATTCGCCACAACCGCAACGATCACGCTCATTGGGGTTATTGAACTTGAAGCCTTGCTGCAGGCCCTCGCGCACGAAGTCCAGTTCCGTGCCGTCAAGGTAGGTCAGGCTCTTGGGGTCAATCAAGACCTTCACCCCATAACTCTCGAAAATTTGATCCTCCGGGCTGACCACATCTGCGTACTCCAACTTGTAGGCGAGCCCAGAGCAGCCGGTTGTCTTCACCCCCAAACGCACGCCCACCCCCTTACCACGCTGGGCAAGGTAGTTCGCCACATGCTTTGCTGCGCTTTCGGTCAACGTAATAGGCATGCCATGACTCCTCGATCTAACGACGGCTCAAGCCGCCTTGGGTTCGGAATCGCCGGCGCCGGACGCTGTCTCAGCCCGGCGCATTTGGTAATCCTTTACGGCGGCCTTGATGGCGTCTTCAGCGAGGATGGAACAGTGAATTTTCACCGGGGGCAGCGCTAACTCCTCGGCGATCTGCGTATTACGAATCTGCAGCGCGTCATCCAGCGTTTTCCCTTTAACCCATTCGGTGACGAGAGAGGATGAGGCAATCGCAGAACCGCACCCATAGGTCTTGAAGCGTGCATCCTCGATGATGCCTTGCGCGTTGACCTTGATCTGCAATTTCATCACATCGCCGCACGCTGGTGCGCCGACCATGCCAGTGCCCACCATGGGGTCGTCTTTGGAAAACGAGCCCACATTGCGGGGATTTTCGTAATGCTCAATAACTTTGTCGCTATAGGCCATGTTGATCTCCTGTGTGCGTTCCGCATCGCGCTGGGCTGCGGCTCTGGATGGTGGGTCTAGTGCGCCGCCCATTGAATCGTGCTGATGTCGATGCCGTCCTGGTGCATCTCCCATAATGGCGAGAGCTCGCGCAGCTTGGCCACCTTCTCCTTGAGCACGCTGATCGCGAAATCGATGTCTTCAGCGGTCGTGAAGCGTCCTATCGTCATACGCAGCGACGAATGCGCAAGCTCGTCGCTGCGTCCCAAGGCCCGCAGAACATAAGACGGCTCCAGGCTGGCTGACGTACAGGCTGATCCGCTGGACACGGCAATCCCCTTGATTGCCATGATCAGCGACTCACCTTCCACGAAATTGAAACTTGCGTTGACGTTATGCGGCACTCGGTGCTCGAGGTTGCCATTGATATAGACCTCCTCAATATCCATGATGCCATCGAGAAGACGCCTTTGCAGCATGCGAATGCGTTCGATTTCAGTGCCCATCTCCAGCTTCGCGATTCGATAGGCCTCCCCCATGCCAACAATCTGGTGCGTGGGCAATGTGCCCGAACGCATACCGCGCTCGTGGCCGCCACCATGCATCTGTGCCTCAATGCGCACGCGTGGTTTGCGGCGCACGAACAGCGCGCCGATACCCTTGGGACCGTACGTTTTGTGTGAGGCCAGGCTCATCAGGTCCACCGGCCAATTTTTGAGGTCAATGGTGACCTTTCCGGTCGCCTGCGCGGCATCCACGTGAAAGATGATGTTGCGCTGCCGGCAGATCGCACCGATTGCCTGAACATCCTGGATCACGCCAATCTCGTTGTTGACCAATAGCACCGAGGCCAGGATGGTGTCCGGGCGCAGCGCTGCTGTAAAACTGGCGATGTCCAGCATTCCGTCAGGCTGCACGTCGACATAGGTGACTTCGAAACCCTGGCGTTCGAGTTCGCGGCAGGTGTCCAGCACTGCCTTGTGCTCAGTTTTTAGGGTGACGATGTGCTTGCCGCGAGCTTGGTAAAAATGCGCGGCACCTTTGAGGGCCAAGTTGATCGATTCCGTGGCGCCTGAAGTCCATACCAACTCTTTGGGATCACAGTTCACCAGATCCGCAACCTGAGCACGAGCCTTTTCCACTGCATCTTCAGCCTCCCACCCCCACGCGTGGCTTCGCGATGCAGGGTTGCCGAAGTGCTCGCGCAACCAAGGAACCATTGCGTCGACGACGCGTGGATCGACAGGCGTGGTTGCACCGTAGTCCATATAAATTGGGAAATGTGGAGTGCTCGACATGGTTCAGATTCGTGAATGAGGTGGCATGGAAGGACCGATTGGCGACAAGGGCGTGGCGATACTCCCCTGCTCACCGGTGCGCTCACCCCATGTTCTGGGCTAGATTGAACACGGAATTTGGCGCGCGCACTTTTACAGGCTTGCTTGCCGGCATGGGCGACACGGGTTTACGCACCACTGCGACTTCTTCGATGGTCACACCCTGCGCCAGATTCTGGTCGACCATGGTCTTCAGGTTGACAGAATCCAAAAACTCCACCATGCGTGTGTTCAGCGCTGCCCAAAGGTCATGCGTCATGCAACGACCTTCACCATCCTCGCCGTGACAATTTTCCTTGCCTCCGCACTGCGTGGCGTCGAGCGGCTCGTCCACGGCGATAATGACGTCGGCGATGCTGATCTCTTCAGGTTTGCGAGCCAAACTGTATCCGCCGCCCGGGCCGCGAACCGACTCGACCAACTCATGCCGGCGCAGCTTG
>JAGWOZ010000030.1 GCA_028870715.1 Betaproteobacteria bacterium
TCTGTAGGTTTCACGTCCCGCCCGTCCGACGGCAGATTTTGTGGCGCACGAATGCCGGGGCAACGTCGCTGCACGCGATGGATCTTCGCAATCCGACTGCCTTCGCATCGCTGCCCCGGCGTCCATCCGGCCACACGGAGGCGTCCGCGCGCCTATAGTTACGTGTTGCACTGAATTGCCGCCATGAACGCCCAAAACCGCTTCGCCATGATCGACACCGAACCCGGCTGCCAAGCGCTGCCAAACCCGGAGAAGACCGCGGAGCCTGAGAGCACCGCAACCCAGACCGGCACGATCCGTGTGCGCGGCGCACGCACGCACAATCTGAAGAACATTTCGCTGGACATTCCGCGAAACCAGCTGGTGGTCATCACCGGGTTGTCCGGTTCGGGCAAATCATCGTTGGCGTTCGACACCCTTTACGCCGAGGGCCAGCGACGCTACGTGGAGAGCCTTTCAGCCTATGCACGACAGTTCCTGCAGCGCATGGAGAAGCCTGATGTGGACGTGATCGAAGGTCTGGCGCCGGCAATCTCCATCGAACAGAAGTCAGCCAGCCACAATCCGCGATCCACTGTCGGCACGGTCACCGAGATCTACGACTACGTGCGCCTGCTTTGGGCGCGAGCTGGCATTCCACACTGCCCCAACCACCCGGATCAGGCTTTGCTCTCACAGACCGTGTCGCAGATGGTGGACGCACTGCTGTCGCGCCCGCCCGGGCAGAAGCTTGCGCTGCTTGCTCCGGTCGTGGACTCACGCAAGGGAGGCCACGCCGAGCTGCTTGGCGCGCTGAGGGCGCAGGGGTACGTGCGCTTTCGTGTCGACGGCGCAATCTACGAGGCCGAGAGCCTTCCCGCGCTCGACGATGGCAGCCGCCATGACGTGGCGGTGGTGGTCGACCGCGTGAAGATCGGCGGCGATATTCGTCAGCGCCTTGCCGAAAGCCTGGAGGCAGCGCTGCGCCTGAGCGACGGTCGAGCCCTTGCCCTGGATCTGGATACGGGCACCGAGCAGAGCTTCAACAGTCGCTTCGCGTGCCCCATCTGCAGCACAGCTCTACCCGATCTGGAACCCCGTCTGTTCTCCTTCAACAATCCGGCGGGTGCCTGCCCCACGTGTGACGGCCTCGGCCATGTGGACGTGTTCGACCCCAACCTTGTGGTCGCGCATCCCGAGCTCAGTGTGGCCAGTGGCGCCATCCGGGGATGGGACAAGCGCAACCGCTTTTATTTCGAGCAGCTGCAGGCCGTCGCTGCGCACGACGGTTTCGACTTGGCGACGCCTTTCGAGAAGCTGCCGGAGGAGGCACGCCAGCGCCTGCTGTATGGAACGGGTGCGGCGCAGATCCCATTCACCAGCCTGGACCCGAAAGGCAAGGCCATCACCCGCCGACACCCCTTCGAAGGCGTGCTACCCAACCTGGAGCGGCGCTGGCGCGAGACGGAAGCCGCGGCCGTGCGCGAGGAACTCGCCCGGCTGCGCAGCGTGCATGTCTGCCATGATTGCGCCGGCAGCCGCCTGAGGCGCGAGGCTCGGCTCGTGCAGGTCGGCGGCATGACCCTGCCGGAGCTCGGCCGTGTGACGCTCGCGCAGGCTCAAGGCTGGTTCGACGCGCTGCAGCTTGAAGGGGCCAAGGCTGAGATCGCCGCGCGCCTCAAGCGCGAAATCGCAACCCGGTTGCGTTTTTTGAATGACGTGGGCTTGAGCTACCTGACCTTGGAGCGCAGCGCCGACACACTGTCTGGCGGGGAGGCGCAGCGCATTCGCCTGGCATCGCAGATCGGCTCGGGCCTGACCGGCGTGATGTACGTGCTTGATGAACCCAGCATTGGCTTGCACCAGCGCGACAATGAACGCCTCATCGCCATGCTCAAGCGACTTCGCGATCTGGGCAACAGCGTGCTGGTGGTCGAACACGACGAGGACATGATCCGCGCCGCAGATCACGTCGTCGACATGGGTCCCGGGGCCGGCGTGCTCGGCGGCCGTGTTGTCTCACAAGGCACGCCTGCGCACATCACGAGTGATGCCGCCTCACTGACGGGCGCGTATCTATCGGGACGCAAGCGCATCGAGCCCGGCGGCGTGCGGCAACGCCCCGGCGAACGCTGGTTGGAGCTGGCGGGCGCACGGGGGAACAATCTGCAGGACGTCACGGCGCGCATACCTCTGGGTCTGTTCACCTGCGTGACCGGAGTGTCCGGCTCAGGCAAATCCACGCTCGTGAACGACACCCTTTATGCGGCCTGCGCGGCGGCACTCAACGGCGCGCATACCGAGCCCGCACCGTTCGAGGCGCTGCACGGACTGGAGCGACTCGACAAGGTTATCGCCGTCGACCAGTCGCCCCTGGGCCGTACCCCGCGCAGCAACCCTGCCACCTACACAGGCCTGTTTACGCCGCTGCGTGAGCTGTTTTCGCAGACGAACCTGGCGCGCGAGCGCGGATATGACGCTGGGCGCTTTTCCTTCAACGTCAAGGGTGGGCGCTGCGAGGCGTGCCAGGGCGACGGTCTGGTGAAGGTGGAGATGCACTTCTTGCCTGACCTCTATGTGCCTTGCGACGTCTGCCAAGGCAAGCGCTACAACCGCGAAACGTTGGACGTGACCTGGCACGGGCTGAACATCGCGCAAGTCCTCGACCTCACCGTGGATCAGGCTTTGGAGCAGTTCGGAGCGGTGCCCGCCATCGCACGCAAGCTGCAGACCCTGCAGGAAGTGGGCTTGGGCTATATCCGTCTGGGGCAGAGCGCCACGACACTGTCTGGCGGGGAGGCGCAGCGCGTCAAACTTGCATTGGAGCTTTCACGCCGCGATACGGGTCGTACCCTGTACATCCTCGACGAGCCCACCACGGGCCTGCACTTTGCTGACATTGATTTGCTGCTCAAGGTGCTGCTGCGGCTGCGCGATGCCGGGAACACCATCGTGGTGATCGAGCACAACCTGGACATGATCGCCTGCGCGGACTGGGTTATCGATCTCGGTCCTGAAGGCGGCTCTGGCGGCGGCCGCATTGTGGCCGCAGGAACGCCCGAGCATCTGGCGGCGGAGCCGACATCACTCACGGGCCGCTATCTGGAACGCTTGTTGCACCAACACGCCACGGCATGACCACTGTGGCCATTTGCGACGCGCTACGCGCCGCATTCGGCGGGACCTGGACCCTACGCCCGCTGCACTCCGGCAGCTTTTGCGAAACCTGGTTGGCGCGCGATCAGGCAGGTCTTCGACTGTTTCTCAAAACGGCACCCAAAGACCGCGCCGCGATGCTCCACGCCGAGGCCGTCGGCCTGCGCGCTCTTGCCGCCAATGGGAGCATCCGCACGCCTGCGATTGCGGCGCTCGCAGACCTGCCATCCGGTGGTTTGCTACTGGCGCTGGAGTGGCTTGATCTGCGGCCCGCCGACGCCGACTGCGCCGCGCGACTTGGCGAACAACTGGCGACCATGCACGCGCAACCCCAAGACCGCTTTGGCTGGGGCGAAGCAAATTTTCTTGGCGCCACCATACAGCTCAATGCTTGGACGCGCAGCGACCATGTCCGCTGCTGGATCGCCTTTTGGCGCGACATGCGCCTTGGTGCGATGCGGCAACGGCTCACCTCGCGCGCCGCATGCCCGGCTCTGCTGGGTGCGGTGGATGCTGTGTGCGATGCCCTGCCCGCTTTGTTCACCGACGGCCATACGCCACGCCCCAGCCTGATTCATGGCGACCTCTGGAGCGGTAACTGGGCCATGGATGCTGCAGGCGCCCCCGTCATCTTCGATCCTGCCGTCAGTCACTCCGATGCTGAAGCTGAACTCGCGATGGTGGAACTGTTCGGCAACCCGCCTTCGAGCTTTTGGGCCGCCTACCGCGCACATTACCCGTTACACCCGGGGTACGCGCGGCGCCGGTCGCTGTACCAGCTCTACCACCTGCTCAACCACGCTTTGCTGTTCGGTGACGGTTACACGCGCCAGGCTTTGGACTGTGCGCAAAACGTGCTGGGCGCGAGGTCTTGAATCGTGACATCTGCACACATTCGCGCTGGCCGCGAAAATACCCGACTTGGTCCCGCGTCGTGCGGGTGTCAACATGACGGAGATCTCTCGATATGGGCAAGACCATTGAACTTCACACCAAGGATGGACAACGTTTGAGCGCCTATCTGGCTGAACCGGCCGGAAAGCCCAAGGGCGGTATCGTTGTGATGCAGGAAATCTTCGGTGTCAACGCGCACATTCGCAGCGTGGCTGACAAATACGCACAGGCTGGCTACACCGCCATCGCCCCGGCAGTGTTTGATCCGATCGAAAAAGGCGTGGAACTCGGCTATGACCAAGCCGGCATGCAAAAGGGCCTGGAGCTTGTCGGCGCACTTGGCTTCGACCGTGCTGTGGCAAGCGTGGACGCGGCCGCAAAGGCCATCGCCAGCGCCGGCAAAGTGGGCGTGGTCGGCTATTGCTGGGGGGGCAGCGTGGCCTACTTGTCCGCCACACGCCTTGGCCTTCCCGCGGTGAGCTACTACGGTGGGCGCAACGCGCAGCTCATCGGCGAGAAGGCGGGTGCTCCATTGCTGTTCCATTATGGCTTGAAGGACGCGCATATCAGCGAAGCTGACCGCGAAGCCGTGCGCCGCGCCAACCCCGAGGCCGAGTTCTACGTCTACGACGCCGACCATGGCTTCAACTGCGACGCTCGCGCCAGCTTTGACGCGCCGAGTGCCAAGCTCGCCCTGGAGCGCAGCCTCGCCTTTTTCGCCAAGCATTTGGGTTGAGCGCAGACGGCGTCGATGCGCGGCGTGGCACGCACGACGGGAGGCACCACGGGGCGCTGATACGATTGGCGCATAAACATTCCGCCATGCGGATTTACCGTGGACCCATCCACTTCAGCGCCGTACCAGCATGAAGATTGCGTCGGTGATCTTCGGCAGTCCCTGACCGTGCTTCTACCCGCGCTCGATGCCGGTCTGGTCGAGCGCGGGCGTGTCGGGCGGCTTTGCCTGCTGGCCGCCCTTGCCGGTGAGCACGCTTTGCTCATCGGTCCGCCCGGCACCGCCAAAAGCGAGTTGGCGCGTCGCTTGCATTTGCTCTTCCGTGGTGCGCGGTACTTTGAGCGGCTGCTCACCCGCTTTTCCGTGCCGGAGGAACTGTTTGGGCCGCTGTCCATCCGAGCGCTCGAGCAGGATCGTTATGAACGCCACACCGCCGGCTTTCTTCCCGAAGCACATATCGCCTTCATCGACGAAGTCTTCAAGGCCAACAGTGCCATCCTCAACGCTCTGCTGACACTGCTCAACGAGCGTGAGTTCGACAATGGCGCGGGCCGCCAGCGCTGCCCGCTGATCAGCGTCATTGGCGCCACCAATTCCGTGCCTGAAGACGAAGTGGCCGAGGCATTTTTCGACCGTTTTCTCATGCGCCTGCAGGTCCAACCTGTCAGCGCCGAGGGCTTCGTGCGTCTGCTGCAACTCGACCCGGCAACGCCTTGGCACGATCCCCCATTGGGGCTTCGCGTGAGCGCCCGCGAGATCACTGCACTGCAGCGCGCCGCCTCGAGCGTCGCGCTCCCCGAAGACGTCGCGCAAGTCCTTGCCGCCTTGCACGCACACCTGGCTCAGGAGGGTGTAACGGTGTCGGACCGCCGCTGGGTCAAAATCGTTTGGCTGCTGCGCATCGTGGCGGCCTCGGAAGGCCGGTCCGCCGTGGCTGTCTGGGACCTGCTCCTCTTGCCCTGGTGCACCGCACCCGACGCCGCCGGCCAGGCCCGCGTGCTGCAGTGGCTGCAGACACGCCTTGGCGTGCATGACGCCTGGTCGCCTCCGCGGCTCATGCGCATCGTCCAGGCGTTCGAAGCCCAACTGCTGGTCGAGCAACAGGCAAACGATCTTGATTATGACGAAACCGGACGGCTTCGCTTTTCGTCCACCGAACTGGCGGCGGAAGTCGGTGATGCCAAGGGCGGTGCTGCGGCCCCGCGCATGACAGCCAGCCGCCGACGCCGCTACGGGCCCCTGCATATCGCGGCGCGCACCCGTCAGATCGATGAACTCATCTGGCGCATCGACGGCTATGCCCAGGAGCTGGTTTGCGTGGAGCGCGACCTGGAGACCTACGGCCGCGCCGCGCTATGGCTGGATGCCGAGCAACTGCAGGCTGCGCAGAGCAACCTGCAAGCCACCGGGGCGATCATTGCACAGCTGCACGCGCGCGCATTGCAGGCTCGTGCCGGCTTTGCTGGCCTTCCCCGCCTCCCACTCGGCGCGGCTGCAGATGTGGAACCTGCGCCAGTGCAACACGAGCCCCTCGTGGACGCCTGAAGGCTGCAGCGAACGCCTGGCCTATGAGCAGCCCGGTCGCCCCCCGCCCCATGCTGTTCGCCAGCGCCGAGCGGCGTCTTGCCGCAATCGACGCGCTGCCACGTCCGATGTGGCTCGGCGCGCTCAGCAACGCGCTGGGCGACGTGGAGCCACGACTGGGCAGCCTGGCGACGCTTCGACAAGCGCTGATCGCCGGGGTCGGGACCGATCCCGCATCCCTGGCCTGACCTGCTCCGGCCATTGCCCGCGCGCTGCTTGATGCGATGCAATCCCTGGAGCTCCCACGCCTGTGCGCGAATCAGCCCGAACTGGCCCAAGCCGTGCTGATGAGCGCGCTCGTTCAGCTCGATCTCATCGTGGACTACCGCGACCGCGGCGCGAACGAAGAGGCGGCAGTTGCAATGGCCATCGCGGCTTTCCATGCGGACTGGAGCCAGCGCTGCGGCGAGATCAACGAGTTGGTTGACGTGCTGGGTCCGTGGCCCGACGGCGACAAGACCATGCAGTGGGATGCGCTTCACGGTGTGCTGCGTAGTGCGGGCTGGCAGGACGTGCTGCGCATTCGCCGTCTGCTGGATCGCGCGCCCGAACTCGCCGCCTTAATCCGCCGTCTCGGGCGCGCATGCCCGACGGACGAGCCTGACGCGCTTCCACAGACAGCCCCTGCGAACGCGGAGACGGTGGATGTGGCGCACGCAGCGCGCCCCCAGACACCAGTGCCCGACTTGCCTGGCGAAACTGTCGGAGTCCAGCCTTCGGACCGCATCGCGCGCATGCTGCCGGCCGAAGCCATGCTGCTCAACCACCCCCTGCTACGCCTCGTCTGGCACGCCCGCCGCGCCGAACGCACACTCCTGACCTTCGAGGATGCCGGACACATCGCCGTCGAGACGGACCACGCCAGGCGAGCGCGACGCCCCGACCATCAATTGTCTCGCGCGCCGCGCTTGGCTATGGGTCCCATCCTGGTTTGCGTGGACACCTCGGGCTCAATGCAAGGCGGAGCCGAGGCCGTGGCGAAGGCCGTTGTGCTTGAGGCGATGCGCACTGCGCATGCGCAGGGCCGCGCTTGCCATGTGTTTGCCTTCGGGGGACCGGATGAGATCCAGGAATGCGAATTGGGCTTTGACGTCAACGGCATCGCGCGGCTGACAAGCATTCTCAGCCAGGCCTTCCATGGCGGCACCGAGATCAGCGGCCCGCTGGAGCGCGCAATGGATCGGCTCGCGCAGCAACAATGGCGGCAAGCCGACTTGCTGATCGCAAGCGACGGCGAATTCGGCGCCACATCGCCTGTAGTCAACCGGTTGCGCGCTATCAAGGCCGAGCAGGGGCTTCGGGTGCAGGGCGTGCTCGTGGGCGACCGCGAGACCATTGGCTTTCTTGAGATCGCAGATGCCATCCATTGGGTACGCGACTGGCGTCGGCTCGGCGGCCACAATGCCGATGCTCCGGTCCATTCGCAGCGCCTGACGGCCATGTACTTTCCAGCCGCGTTGCGCAGCGCGGAAAATGCGAGCGCCACAGTGCCCGGGGCTGCCGCCTCGCGCGCCGTATGTGCGCCGCAAGGCAGGCATTGAATCCATAACGACACGCATGACGACCTTCGCCCACGCCTATCTCCAGCAGCTTGGGCGCTTCGCACAGGCCGTGAACGTGCCGCGTGTGCGCGCACTGCACCTGCCTCCACAGCCCCCGCCTGCACAGGGACCGGACAACCGTGGTGAGTTCTGTGCTGTGGAACTCGAGGATGGAGCACTGGGCATGTCCTACGCGCTGTTCGATGGCGTTCTTGCGCGCCTGCATGCGCAGGCAGGCACGCCGGGTCTGGTCGGCGCCGATGCCCTTGCCTTGGCGCAAGGCTACGCGCGCGGCGACGCCATGGCCCGTGCCCTCGGTTTCGCGGCAGCCAACGCCCTCACTTGCAGCCTTTACCAGCGCGCCGGATATTGCCCACCTGCCAGCACGGACTCGATCGGCGAACTCGATCCGCAGCCTGGCGACGCCATCGGCATGATCGGCCTGTTCACATCGCTGCTGTCGCCCATTCTGGATCGGGGCGCGAAGATTACGGTGGTCGAACTGAGGCCGGAACTCGCGGGGGCTCACCCAGGCTACACCGTAACCACCGACCGCAACGCGCTGCGAACGTGCAACAAGGTGGTGTCGACCGGCACAATCCTCCTCAACAATACGCTCGACGCCATGCTCGAGGTCTGTGGCAATGCACGGCGACTGGCGCTCATCGGGCCCACCGCCGCATGTCTTCCCGACGCGTTGTTCGCGCGAGGCGTGACGCTGCTCGGCAGCAGTTGGGTACGCGACGCGCCCGGTTTCACTGCGGCGCTTCGCGAGGGCAGGTCGCGCAGCGGGACTACGATCAAGACCGCCATTACGCCCGCCACGTATCCAGGTTTCGACGCACTGCTGCAGGCCGCTTGCCGGACGTAAATTCCATGTCAACCAGGCTCTAGGCTGGGGTTGTGGCGATCTTGCCGGTTTGCTTGAGGAACTGCGCCCAATCTTCCAGTTCGCGGGGTTCTCCAAACAGGTAGCCCTGCATCACGCTCAAGCCGAGATTGTGCAAAGCCTCGGCATTGTCGGCCGATTCGACGCCTTCGGCCACGACCTTGATGTTCAGCCTCTGGGCCAGTGCGACAAGCGAGCGCACAATTTCCTGGTTGCGCAGGTCCGATTTCAGTTCCGTCGTGAATCCCGCAGGAATCTTGATGTGCGCAGGGCTCAAGCGTTTGAGGTATTCGAAGGAGGCGTAGCCTTCGCCGAAATCGTCCATGGCAATCAGGATGCCCGCCTGGTGCAAAGCGTTGATGTTGCGCAGCACGCTCGGGAATACCGGTATCGGACGGCGTTCGGTGACTTCCATGATCAGCCGCCCCGCCGGCCACTGGTTGCGCTGCAGGACCTGATCAATGCGGCGAACCAGGTCGGGGTCGCCAAGCTGGTCCGCTTCGATGTTCACGGACACGTAGCCGCGCCACCCCGTCCAGTTCGACAGCACCCTGGCCTCCGACACGGCTTCGTCAACCACCCAGAAGAACAGTTCACTGGTCTGCGACGGCGACAGGCGCGGCAGAAACGTCAGCGGCGAATGACGTTTGGGGGCCGTGTCGGCACGCCAGCGAAACAGCACTTCCAGGCCGACAATCTCGCCGCCAGGGTATTGCACTTGCGGTTGGTAGACGAGCGAAGGAGAACCGGAGCCAGCATGGATGGCAATTTCGCTGAACACGTCGCGTTCCACAGTTTCCCTCGTCGTATTTTGTTAGGTGCTGGCAGATTAGCATGGAGCGTGCCCTTTCGAGGACAGGGTGCGCCCCATATGAGTCCTCGGCAAATTTGTCGCGCATTGGCGCGGCGCGGCCAGCACAATCAGCCCAGCGTCCCGACACACCATTCCCCACCCCCCGAAGCAGTGCTCCTCTGAACATGACCATACCCGCCCGTGCGCACAACAAGGCCCGCGATGCGCGATCCAGCCGGCCACCTCTGTCCTCATCGCGGCCTCAGCGGGCTGGCCCCGCCTACACCATACGCATGGATGCACAGCATGCCCATCTGTTCGCCGTGGACCTCGAACTCGCCGATCCCGATCCTGATGGCCAAATGCTCTGGCTCCCGGTGTGGATTGCCGGGAGCTACTTGGTTCGCGAGTTCGCCCGGCACGTGCTGCGCGTGGAGGCAATGTGCAAGGGCAGGCCGGTGGCGCTACGCAAACTGTCAAAGAACCGCTGGCGCGCTGCGCCCTGCAAGGGTGCCTTGCTTTTGCGCTGGACGGTGTATGCGCGTGATGCGTCGGTGCGCACTGCATTCCTGGACGCCTCGCGCGCGTTTTTCAATCCGTCCAGCGTGCTGCTGGCGGCGGCAGGACATGAACATTTGCCGCATACGCTGCGCGTCGAGCCTCCGGCCCAGCAACCCGACTGGAGCGTCGCCACCGCGCTTGCTGCGGTGGACGTGGACGCGCGTGGTTTCGGGTTGTACCAAGCGGACAACTACAACGAGCTGATCGACCACCCATTCGAGATTGGACGGCTTTTACGCCTGCGTTTTCGCGCGCATGGCACGCCGCACGAAATGGTCATTGCACACGCCGATCGGCTGCACGACCAGATCGACACACGCCGGCTGGCAGCCGACTTGCGGCGCATCTGCGAAACCGAGATCGCCCTGTTCGAGCCCGAACGGCCGCGCGCGCCTTTTGCGCGTTATTCATTTCTGGTGGCGCCCAGTGCGAGCGGCTATGGCGGCCTTGAGCATGCATCAAGCACGGCCCTGATCTGCAGCGAGTCCGATCTGCCCCACCCTTCCGAGTCAGCCCAGCGCAGCGCAGGGTACCGGCAATTTCTGGGGCTTTGCAGCCATGAGTATTTTCACGCCTGGAACGTCAAGCGGATCCGGCCGCAAGCCCTTACCCCGTATGATCTGGAACGCGAAAACACGACGGGCCTGCTCTGGCTCTTCGAGGGTTTCACGTCCTACTACGACGACCTCGTCTTGCGCCGCGCCGATCTGATCACGCCACAGCAATACCTGGACTTGCTCAGTCGCGCAATCAATGCCGTGCAGGGCACGCCAGGGCGGCGCGTGCAAAGTCTGACGGAGGCGAGCTTCGACGCATGGATCAAGTTCTATCGTCCCGACGAAAACACCCCCAACTCCAGCGTCAGTTACTACGTCCTTGGCAGCTTGTTTGCTCTCGCGCTGGACCTAACCTTGCGCACCCGCAGCCGCTGCACCCTGGACGATGTGATGCGGCTCTTGTGGCGCCGCTATGGCCACCCACAAGCGCCGCTGAGCCAGCAAGGCGTTCCCGAAGATGCGCTTCCCGCGCTGGTGCACGAAGCCACCGGACTGGACTTGCGCACCTTTTTTGCGCGCCACGTGGACGGAGTGCACGAACTGCCGCTGGAGCGCCTGTTGGCAGCGGCGGGTGTGCGTTGGACCCATGCAGAGCCTGACGCCCTCTCCAGCCTGGGCTTGCGGTTGGACGATGCGCAAGGGTGGCCCAAGGTGCGCCAAGTGCTGACCGACTCGTGGGCACAGCAAGCGGGACTTGCGCCTGAAGACATCGTTCTGGCAGTCAACGGCCAGCGGGCCAGCCCCGAGACGCTCAAGCGCATGCACGCGCGCGCCAGGCAAGGCAACGTATGGAAGGTGCACGCCATGCGCGATGCACGCCTGGTCGAACTCGAGGCACCGCTCCCGGCACCTGCGCGGGGAGCGGTGCAACTCGGCCTGGCCGACAAACCAAGCGCAGCCGCCCGACGGCTGCGCCGAACTTGGCTCGGGGCCTGAACGGATGGCGGCCTTCGCCCCTATCGCCCTCTCGCGTCCGCGCATCACCCACCAGCATTTCTTTCAGATGGAGAACACCATGATCTTTGACAATCTGCTTACAGAGACCCACGGACGCGTTGCACTCATTCGCCTCAACCGACCCAAACAACTCAATGCACTGAACGACGCGCTGATGGACGATCTCGGCGCCGCGCTAGCGGCGTTCGATGCTGACGACGCCATTGCGTGCATCGTCCTCACCGGCAGTGACAAGGCCTTCGCCGCAGGAGCTGACATCGCCGCCATGGCCCAGAAGAGTTTCATGCAGGCCTATCGCGAGGATTTCATCACACGCAATTGGGAACGCATGCGCAGCGTGCGAAAGCCGGTGATCGCCGCAGTGGCCGGCTACGCGTTAGGTGGTGGCTGCGAACTGGCGATGATGTGTGACTTCATCATCGCCGGCGACAGCGCCCAATTCGGCCAGCCCGAAATCAAGATCGGCATCATTCCCGGTGCTGGCGGAACCCAGCGCCTGCCGCGTGCGGTGGGCAAAAGCAAGGCCATGGATATGGTGCTCACCGCGCGCATGATGAGCGCAGCCGAAGCCGAGCGTGCGGGTCTCGTCTCGCGTGTGGTGCCCGCTGCCACGCTTATCGATGAGGCGCTGGCCACAGCGCAGAGCATTGCCGATTACCCGATGCACGCGGTGATCATGGCCAAGGAGTGCGTCAATCGGGCGTTCGAAGCGCCGCTGTCGGAAGGACTCCTGTTCGAGCGCCGCGGGTTCCACAGTCTGTTCGCCACGCATGACCAGAAAGAGGGCATGGCCGCTTTTCTCGCCAAGCGCCCACCAAAGTTCGAGAACCGTTGATGCGTGGTCAACTTCGACCAATTGCACGGCGTTCGCGCTTGCGTATAATTGCCGCTCTTTGGCGCTTTAGCTCAGCCGGTTAGAGCGACGGAATCATAATCCGCAGGTCCGGGGTTCGAATCCCTGAAGCGCCACCAAGCGATCCTTTTCCCCAGCCAAGCCGCAGGTCATCTTTGGACCGTGCGGCTTTTTGCGCACTTGCAGGCGCAGATTCTCCAGCACGCACTCCGATGACAGCACTCCCAACCCGCAAAGGCATCATCCTTGCCGGCGGCTCAGGCACGCGTTTGTATCCGGTTACGCAGGCGGTGAGCAAGCAGCTGCTTCCCGTGTATGACAAGCCGATGATCTATTACCCGCTATCGGCACTCATGCTCGCCGGTATGCGCGATGTGCTGATTATCTCCACGCCACAGGACACGCCCCGCTTCACGCAACTGCTCGGTGATGGCAGCCAATGGGGGTTGAATCTGAGCTATGCGGTCCAAGCTTCGCCGGACGGCTTGGCGCAGGCCTTTGTCATCGGACGCCACTTCGTCGGTCATGCGCTGTCCAGCCTGGTCCTGGGCGACAACCTTTTTTGGGGCCACGACTTCCAGACCCGGTTGCTGCAAGCGGGCAGCCAGCAGGAGGGTGCCACAGTCTTTGCGTACCACGTACTCGACCCCGAGCGCTACGGCGTGGTGGAGTTCGACGCGGCTGGCCGCGCAATCAGCATCGAAGAAAAGCCCACCCAGCCGAAGAGCAACTACGCCGTCACCGGCCTGTATTTTTACGACAACGCCGTACTCGACATTGCCGCAAGCCTCAAGCCTTCGGCACGCGGCGAACTGGAAATCACGGACGTCAACCGTGTGTACCTGGAACACGGACGCTTACAGGTACAGACCTTGGGCCGCGGCTACGCCTGGCTTGACACGGGCACGCACGAGAGCCTGCTTGACGCCGGCCAGTTCATCGCCACCATCGAAAGGCGGCAGGGCCTGAAAGTGGCTTGCCCGGAGGAGATCGCGTTCCGGCAAGGGTGGATCGACGCGGGGCAGCTGCAGCGCTTGGCCGAGCCGATGAAGAAAAACGGCTATGGCCAGTACCTGCTTCGCCTGCTCTCCGAGCCCATCCGCTGAACATCTGACCATGCCCTACACCGTCACCCCCACCTCGCTGCCTGAGGTCCTCATCCTGGAGCCCAAGGTTTTCGGCGATGCCCGCGGCTTTTTCTTCGAGAGCTACAACCGGCGCGATTTTCAAGCAGCCACCGGACTGGATGTGGAGTTCGTGCAGGACAACCACTCACGCTCCGCGCGTGGCGTGCTGCGCGGCATCCATTACCAGCTGGTTCAACCCCAAGGCAAGCTGGTGCGGGTAACAGCCGGCAGCGTGTGGGACGTCGCCGTGGACCTGCGCAAGAGTTCCCCGCGCTTCGGCCAGTGGGCGGGTGTAGAACTCAGCGCTGACAACAAGCGCCAACTTTGGGTTCCGCCCGGGTTCGGCCACGCCTTCCTGACGCTGAGCGAGCACGCCGAATTTCTATACAAGACGACCAATTACTGGTGCCCTGAGCACGAACGCAGCGTGGTGTGGAGTGACCCGACACTGGCCATCGCCTGGCCGCTTGCGGCGCTGGGTCAGCCCCAGCTTGCCGCCAAGGACGCTGCGGCGACCGATCTGCACTCCGCAGTGGTGTACGACTGAGCAGCTCGTTTTGGACACCCCCAGCTGCTAAGATTCGCCCTGCAAGCCGAAGGGCTCTCACCCCATGGGCATGTCCGCCACTACTCCGGGTCTACTCGACCTCCACGCCTCTGGATCAACACCATGAATCGCGTGCCTTGCGATCACCTTGAGTCGGCTCGCGCCGCGCCCGCTTGGCGCCGCCGGCTCCTGCCAGCCTTACTGCTCAGCGTGCTGACATTGGGCACTGGGCAGGCCCAAATCCTCCGCCTGTTTCCCGCCGGCAGCGTCCAGGGCAACGCCCGATTCGGCGCATGGCCCGACCTTACCGTCAACTGCACGCCCTACACCATGGGCCCTGGCGTGCGCGTGCTCGACGACCAGCAGCGCGTGGTGCTCACCGGTCAGCTGCCGGGCATCAAGAGCCATGTCGTGTTCCTGCGCGATGCCTCGGGAAACGTCTTTCGCGTCTGGCTCGTGAACGACAAGGACCCGTCGCTGGCCAATGTGCCTCACGCGATATCGAACTGCCTCTTCGGCAACGGCTGAACGACAGCTGGATGACTCGGGCCTGCAACGGCCAACACTTGCGTCGCCCATGTCCGTGCACCGTGCATGGCGGCCAGCATGCCAACGAACTTCCCTGCCATGAAAAAGCTCTATATCAAGACCTTCGGTTGCCAGATGAACGAATACGATTCGGCCAAGATGGCCGACGTTCTCGCAGCCGATGAACCTTATGAGCCAACCGACACACCTGAGAATGCGGACCTGATCCTGCTCAATACCTGCTCGATCCGCGAAAAGGCTCAGGAAAAGGTGTTCAGCGATCTCGGCCGCTTGCGTGCACTCAAAGCCGATAAGCCTGGGCTGCGCATCGGGGTGGCCGGCTGCGTGGCAAGTCAGGAGGGCGCCGCGATCGTCGAGCGCGCGCCTTACGTCGATGTTGTCTTCGGCCCCCAGACCCTGCATCGCCTGCCCGAGTTGCTGAGCGCCCGCGAACGCAGCGGGCGTGCGCAGGTGGACATCAGCTTTCCCGAAATTGAAAAGTTCGATTACCTGCCCCCCGCACGCGCCGAAGGTGCAACCGCGTTCGTGTCCATCATGGAGGGTTGCAGCAAATACTGCAGTTATTGTGTCGTGCCTTACACGCGGGGCGAGGAGGTCTCCCGGCCGCTTGCCGACGTGCTGACGGAAGTGGCGGAACTGGCCACGCAGGGCGTGAAGGAAATCACTCTGCTCGGCCAAAATGTCAATGCTTGGCGTGGCGATGTCGACGGTGCCAGCGCCGACTTTGCCCTGCTTCTGGAGTATGTGGCAGCAGTCCCAGGCATTGAACGCCTGCGCTATACGACCAGCCATCCCAACGAGTTCACCGAGCGGCTGATTGCCGCTCATGGACGCATCCCGCAACTCGTGCCACACGTGCACCTGCCCGTGCAGCATGGCTCGGACCGCATTTTGGCCGCGATGAAGCGTGGCTACACAGCGCTACAGTTCAAACATATCGTGCGGCGGTTGCGCGCGGTGCGCCCGGGGATCAGCATTTCATCGGACTTCATCGTCGGGTTCCCGGGTGAGTCCGATGCCGATTTCGCGCAACTGATGAAACTGGTGGATGACGTGGGCTTCGACGCCAGCTTCAGTTTCATTTTCAGCTCCCGCCCGGGCACACCGGCCGCAGCGCTTCCTGACGACACGCCACAAGCGGTCAAACTTTCGCGGCTGCAGGCCCTCCAGGCGCGCATCGAGGCTCACGCCCAGGTCATCTCAGGGGCGATGGTGGGAACGACGCAGCGGGTGCTTGTGGAAGGACCAAGCCGCAAGAGTGACGCAGAGCTGCAGGGCCGCACGGAGAACAACCGCATCGTGAATTTCGCGGCACCCCGCAGGCTCGTGGGCGAACTGGTGGAGGTACGCATCACCGCAGCGCTTCCCCACTCGCTGCGTGGCGAGTTGTCGATGGCCGCAGCGGCGTGATGCCCCCACGCATTGCCTGATATCGCCCCCCGGTGTGCGCCGGCACTTGCACGAAAGGGCCGCAACGTCCCACAAGGTGCGGTGATGCACCACGCGTGCAGTCCGCGTGACCGACTCGGCTTGCGTTGGGCCCGCCTTGACACAAAACGCTCAAGCGTTGCAGAACCCTGCAAGCTTGGCTTGGCACCTACGCGGCGATCGGCCTCCTGACGGCGGTCGCCGGCGCGGCTGGCGCGCCCTCAAGGACGATCGGGCGTGCGCGCCACTTTGATTCGGCGCGGCACGCCAATCGATCCCTGCGCCTGATTCCGACAGCAGCGACCTATTTGATGGCCAGGCGCAGCGCGTCCCAAACGCGTTTGAAGATTCCGGCTTGGGGAATCGCATTAAGGGCCACGAGCGGGTAACTCGCAATCGACTTGCCATCAAGGCTGACCTGCAAGGTACCAATTTTTTGGCCCTTGGCGATCGGCGCCACCAGGGGGTCGGGTCGCTGGATCGTGGTCTTGATCTTCGCGCCATCGCCGCGTGGCACGCTCACGGCCAGGGTTTCGAAGCTTCCGAGTTGCACCTGGTTGGTGGCCCCCTTCCACACCGGCGCCACCAGCACCGGCTTTCCCGCGGTGACGACGCGAATGTCGTCAAAGTTCTGGAAAGCCCAGTTCAGCAGCTTTTCGCTTTCGGCGACCCGTGCGTGCTCTGTGGGCGTCCCCATCACCACGGTGATCAATCGGCGCGGGCCGTTGGGAAAATTGCGCTGCGCCGAGGTGATCATGCAGTAGCCCGCATCCTTCGTGTAGCCGGTTTTCATGCCGTCCACGGAAGGATCGGTGAACAGCAGACTCACGCGGTTGGGCTGCGTGATGTGGTTGTAGGTGAACTCCTTGACCTTGAAGTAGCGCGCGTAGTCCTGTGGGAAGTCGCGAATGATGTGCGCGGCGATAACGGACAAATCGCGCGCCGTCGTGTGGTGGCCCGGATCGGGCAGGCCGGTGGGATCCATGAAGTGCGTGCCCTGCAAGCCCCATTGCTGGGCTTGACGATTCATCATGCCGACGAAGGCCGACACGGAGCCGCCCACTGCCTGGGCCAGTGTCATCGCTGCATCGTTGCCCGATTGCACGATCATGCCCAGGAGGAGATCGTTGACCGACACCGGCACGCGCGGGTCGATAAACATGCGCGAGCCACCGGTGTGCCAGGCTTCATCGGTCTCGTGCACCATCTGCGTGAGGCTGACGGAGCCATCCTTCACCGCCTTCAGCGTCAGATAGGCCGTCATCAGCTTGGTCAGCGAGGCAGGAGCCTCCTGCTGGTCGGCATTCTGCTCGGCGAGGATCTGGTTGCTGGTCATGTCGAGAACCAGCCAGCTGCGCGCCTGCATCGTGGGCAAGGGCACCGACTCAAGCAAAGCCGCGGTAGGCCCGGTCGGCGTGTTGCCGGGTCCGGCAGAAGCGAGACTGGGACTGAGCGGGGCCGGGGAAGCCGGCGCAGGGTGGGACGCAGCCTGCGCCACGGAGGCGCAACTCAGTGCGGTCGCCAGGGCGATGACCGTCAATTTTTTGGGCAACATGAATGGCATAGGGATCGACGATGAAAATGGGGACGGATGATCGGATCAGGCCGGCTGGCAGGACGCGCGCTCACAACGCACTGCGGCCGGTCCGCAACACCATGCACCATAGCAGCGCAGGGCAAGTCGACGCGTTAAAAAGCGTTGCAGTTGGAGTGCGGCTCCCGCCGATCGGTTCAATCTGCGACGGTTGTTCCGTGCCACGTACACACCCAATGCTTGAGCGGCGTCAGCAGCCCGTGAAAGAAATGACCCGCGCCGGGCATCACCAGTACAGGCTGCTGCTGCGGCCGGGCCCAGTCGAACACGGCAGCCAGCGGCACCACGTCATCGTGCTCGCCATGAATGACGAGCACGCGCCCGGCAAGTTGCGTACCGTCGCCATTGCGGAGCACGGGCACGTCGAAATTCACGACGGCCGGGCCAACCAGCGTGATGTGGTCGATCGCCTGACCCTTCGCATGCAAAGATGCAGCAAGCCGCGCCGCAACATAGCCACCAAAGGAGAAGCCGGCCAGCGCCAGAGGCAGCGACTCGGACTCCGCGCTTCGCTCGGCAGCGAACCGGCCCGCGTAATGGGCGAGCACCGCCTCCAAATCCTCGGACTCCCCGCGCCCGGCGTCATAGCTTCCCTCGCTTGCGCCGACGCCACGAAAGTTGGGTCGCAAGGTGACATAGCCGAGTTGGAGCCAGGCGCGCGCCAGGGTCTGTGCCACCTTGTTGTCCAGCGTGCCGCCGTGCAGGGGGTGCGGATGGGCGACGAGCGCCAGGCCTCGTGGCGCCTGCGCGGGCGCGTCCACGGCCACCTCGATCCAGCCGACAGGGCCGGCAATGCGCTCGCGGATTGTGTTGCGGTTCATGATGCGGGCGGCAGGTCGGGAAGCTGCAGGCGTTCAACCACCTCGCCCGCCTTGAGATGGCGCTCGACGATCTCGTCGATGTCATGCTGGTCGACATAGGTGTACCAAACCGCCTCGGGATAGACCACACAGACAGGCCCCTCCTCACAACGATCCAGGCAACCCGCCCGGTTTACGCGCACCGCGCCGGGACCGGCGAGGCCAGCGGCTTTCACGGCTTGCTTGCAATGCTCGAAGGCGGCCTCGGCTCCGCGCTGGGCGCAGGACGGACGGCCATCCTCGCGTTGATTGAGACAAAAAAAGATGTGGTGTGCGTAATGGCTCATAGGCGGATTGAACGAAAACTCATCGGGATGCACCGGGCCGCACGATGCGCCCCAGCAAATACAGCCCGGAAAAATAGGGCCACAGCCAGCTCAGCCATTGCGGCAGGCCGAACATGCGGATGAAAAGCCCCTGGCTCCAGGTTTGCAGATTCTGCGCGTAATACGGATCGGGCCCGGTCTGGTTGATCCACACCAACCCGCAAACCAGCGCGGTCAGCGCGAGCATGGCGCAAAGCCGATTGGGCAAATTGACCAGCGGAAGGCCAATGGCCAGCCCCACGCCCAGCCCTTGCAGCGCGCCGGGCGTGGCCCACGCCAGCGCATGTTCAGGGCCGAAGCCCAACGCGGCCGAAAGCGTCATGGCGGCCAGACCCGCCAGCACGATGGCCAGGCCGATCCGTGCGCGGGGCGCCCGACTGCGCGTGATCGCCGCGCTGGTCCACAGCACCGCCATGATCATGGCAGCAGCAATCCACACTTGTTGACGCCCCCCCATGGGATGGGGCATGGTCAACGCCAAAAGCGCATCAGAATTGAACCAGCGCGCGAATGGCGCAGCGACATGCGGAGCGTTCAGGCTCGCATCGGACAGGCTCTGCGCCAGCGTTCCAACGACTTGGCCCGTGGCGAACAGTGCCGGTGGCGGCCACAGCAACGCAAGCGGCCACGCTGCCAGGAGCAAAAGCCCGTAGCTTGCATCGCGTGCGAACCAGCGCTCGCGCAGGGTGCGCGCCTGCTGGCTGAGCGACAGGCGCGGGACCAACCACAGGGCGAGTGCAGCGCCAATCACGCCGCCAAGGGAGTTGGTGGCCCAATCCACATTGGACGACACGCGCACGGGCAGAAAGCTCTGGATGGACTCCATTGCGAACGAAACTGCGCTGCAGCCGATCGACGCAAGCGCCCAGGCTCTCCAGCCGGTCCAGCGCGGCCGCAGGCTGGCAGCCGCCAACAGACCCAGCGGCAGGTACCCCGCCACGTTGAGCCAAATGTCGGAGACGGTGAGGTAACGCGGCAGTGGCGCGGCGACGAAGTCAAACGGGCTCAAACCCTGCCAGCGCCAGCCCGAAAACGGGTACATGCTGGCGTAGAGCACCAGCAGCAGGTAGGCCGCCAGGGCGTAGCGCGTGAAGGCCGATGGCAGGCGGCTCACAGACTGCGTGTCGGTTCAGAACGGCTTGACGACCACCAAAGGCACGATGATGAACATGGCGATGGTGGGAATTTCGTTGAACCAGCGGAACCACACATGGCCACGCGTGTTACGACCCTGTTCAAAGGCGCGCAACACACGGCCACAGCTGTGGTGGAAGGCTAACAAGAGCAGCACCAAGGCAAGCTTGGCATGCATCCAGCCATTGCCGGGGCCATGCAGCCCCACACCGTAATACAACCAGAGCACCAGTCCAAAACCTACCGCGGGAATCATCAAAATGATCATGAACCGATAAAGCTTGCGCGCCATCAGGAGTAAGCGCTCACGTTCGGCAAGACTGTTCGGCGGAACCATGGCCAGGTTGACGAAGATGCGCGGCAGGTAGAACAGTCCGGCGAACCACGAAATGACAAAAATGATGTGCAGGGCCTTGACCCAGAGGAAACCCATATCCGCTCCTTGTGCAATCCCGCGAGTGTAGATTTGGAAGCGGATGCATGCCGCCAACGCTCGGTCGTGGCGCAGGCATGAGGCGAAAAAAAACCCCGACAGGGGGGTCGGGGTCAATAGCCTTGAAACCAAGGCCCCCGCTCAGGGAGGAGAAGCGGGAGGAGGCGCCTCACAGCGGCCACCTCTTACCATTGAGTTCCGTAAGCTGCACAAGTTCCCAACGCCACATGAGGATGCAACATTTCATGTCCAGTCCCGCCTTCCCCGCGCTTCGGATGCGTCGCCTTCGACGCGACGACTTTACCCGCCGGCTCGTGCGCGAGCACCGCTTGAGCGTCGATGACCTGATCTTGCCGGTTTTCGTCCTTGACGGTGAACGGCGTCGCGAGAGCGTGCCATCGATGCCCGGGGTCGAGCGCTTGAGCGTTGACCTGCTGCTGGGCGTCGCCGAGGATTGCGTGCGGTTGGGCATCCCGGTTCTGGCACTCTTCCCAGTGATTGCCCCTGAACTCAAATCCCCCGACGGTTTGGAGGCAGCCAACCCGGACGGCTTGGTACCGCGCGTGGTGCGTACGCTCAAACGCGAATTTCCGCAGCTTGGCGTGCTCACCGACGTGGCGCTGGATCCGTACACCTCACACGGCCAGGACGGATTGCTGGACGAGACGGGCTACATCGTCAACGACGCGACGGTCCAGATGCTCGTACGCCAGGCCTTGGTGCAGGCACAGGCTGGGGTGGATATCGTGGCCCCCAGTGACATGATGGACGGGCGCATTGGGGCCGTGCGTGAAGCGCTCGAGTCAGCGGGCCACATTCACACGCGAATCATGGCTTACAGCGCCAAGTACGCGAGCAGCTTTTACGGACCCTTTCGCGACGCCGTGGGCTCTGCGAAAAGTCTCGGCAAGTCTGACAAGAAGGTGTATCAGATGGACCCCGGCAACTCCGACGAGGCGCTACGCGAGGTGCAACTGGATATCGCCGAGGGCGCCGACATGGTGATGGTCAAGCCCGGCATGCCTTATCTGGATATCCTGCGGCGCGTGAAGGACGCGTTCCGCATGCCCACATTCGTCTACCAGGTCAGCGGTGAATATGCCATGCTCAAGGCGGCTGCGCAAAACGGTTGGCTGGATGGCGAAGCGGCGATGATGGAATCATTGCTCTGTTTCAAGCGCGCGGGGGCCGACGGCGTCCTCACCTATTTCGCGCGCGACGCTGCCCGCGTCTTGCGCGCCGCGGCAGGCGGCTGAACCGACGGGACGGGACGCGACCGAGCCGATGCGGCGCGCCATGGCATCACCGTGGCGCGCTGTGATCGACGGGGCGCGTCGCTGCAGGCGCCTTTGAACGCCGCGGCACGCTGCCAGGGCATCACACGCTCCCCGGCTGGAGCAACTCAGCCATCGATGAGTGGCTGCA
>JAGWOZ010000266.1 GCA_028870715.1 Betaproteobacteria bacterium
TTGCCTTGAGGCGTCGGGCTGCGCAAGCGCTTGCCAAGCGCGGCACATGGCTGGCATGGATGCGTGCGGCAGGACCAATTTCGGGAAATCCAATGATGCACGGTAATGCGAACAACATCGACGCCTACGGCGCGTGGATTGAGGCGGCGCTTGAGCCCATCAAGGAGCCCATGGCGCGGCTTTCGGAGCAGTTCGCCGCCGCGTTTTGCGACGCCCTGAGCAGCGCGGCGCACACGGCCGAGATCATCGGCCGGCTCAGTCCCAGCGAATTCTCCGAGCTTCAACGCCGTCAGGCGCAGCACCTGATCGCGCTTCTGGATCCGGCCTTGACGGGAGCGGAGCACCTTGCGCAGGCCGAGCGCGTGGGTCGCGCGCATGCGCTGGTGGGCGTGGACATCTTGTGGGTCATCGAGGCCTTCAGCCTGTACCAGCAGCACCTTCACCAGTTGCTGGGGCCGCTCGTGCCGGCATCCGAGCAGCGCGAGCACGTCATGCGCGTCGTCAGCCGGCGCATTCTGCTCGACCTGGCAGGGCAAGTCTCCAGCCTGCGGCGTGTCGAGGTGGAGACCGCACTGGCGCTTTCCCAGATCGACCAGCATGTGCTGGGCGCCGCCAACCTGGCTGATCTGATCCGCGGTGTGCTGGCGGCAATCGGCGCTCTGGACGGCGACGTCTGCGGGTTTTTCGCGCGCGCCGACGCGAACGGGCAGTTGCAGATCGAGGCCTCGTTCGGCGTGGCGGCGGACCGCTATCACCAGGCGATGGAAGCGGGCATGATTCCCAAGATCAGCATTGACCCCGAGACGGCCGCAGGCCAGGGGCCGGGCGGGCGCGCGTGGCGCAGCGGGCAGATCGTGGCCACGGATGCCTGGGCGCTGGAAGCGGGCCCGGTGCCCTGGCGCTCGATTGGGTCGCAGCTTGGCTTTCGCTCTAGCGCGGCGGTGCCGCTGCTGGACGCATCGGGGCGTTCCATCGCCCTGCTGAGCCTGTACAGCGCCTGGCCAGGCTATTTTTCGACCCTTCGTCTCAGCGGCCTTTTGCGGCACGTGCAGCTGGTGCTCGGGCACGGGATTGAGCAACTCAAACAGGCCAGCGTCATCCCGCTGCGCGAGCAGCAGGGGTATCGGCAACTGCTGCAACGGCAGCGCGTGGTCATGGCGTACCAGCCCATCATCAGCTTGCGCGACGGCAGGCTCATCAAGCTGGAGGCCCTCGCGCGGCTGCAAGGCGACGACGGCGAGCTGATCGCGCCGCTGCGCTTTCTCCCCGCCTTCGGTCATGCCGAACTCCTGCAGCTGCTCGAGCAGGGATTGCGGCAGGCCTGCAGCGATTGCCAGGATCTGGAGCGCCAGGGCCTGCGAACGCACATCGCGATCAATTTTCCCGCCCAGGGCCTGGGCGATCCCCGCTATGAGGCGGTCCTGTTCAAGGTGCTCGATGCGTGCGATCTCGATGTCGACCGCTTGCAGCTCGAAGTGCTGGAGACGCAGGACGGCGACAGCCAGACCGAGTTGCGCCAGAGCTTCGTGCAGCGGCTGCGCGAGCAAGGTATCCGGTTCGCCCAGGACGATCTGGGCTCGGGCCACAGCTCCTTGCTGCGTATGGACCAATACGCATTCGATGAGGTCAAGATCGATCAGGGCCTCGTGCGCGGTGCGTTGCGCAAGCCTCAACGCGCCCTGGAGTTCATCGTGTACCTGGTGCGGCTGGCCCATGCCTTCGACACGGCGGTGACCGTGGAAGGCCTGGAGAACCTGGGGATGATCGAGGCCGCGGCCATTCTGGGCGCGGACCATGGGCAGGGTTACGGCATCGCCAGGCCCATGCCGGCCGCCGAGGTCATGGCCTGGCAGCGCGGCTATCGCTACCCGGTCGATCCGCAAAGCCCCCGCACGGCGCTTGGTGCCATGGCGGGGTATCTCCTGTGGGACATGCAAATGGCCTCGCTGGCGGATCGGCCGGCCCTCGCCGATCCGGTTCAAGGGGCAAGGACCATCGTCGAGCACTTCGTCGCGGCCAACCAGCTGGCGGACAGCCCGCTGGGAAGACTCCTGGCGGCAAGGGTGGCGCGCAGCCCCCGCGGCGCCGAAGGCGACGCGTTCACTCCGGTCACGCGGCTTCAGGTGATCGAGCATCTTACCGAGTATTGGCTCGACGAGCTCCGGCGTTAAGCGGGGGCTGCCTCGACCAAGGAGCAACCGGTTTGCGGGGGCAGGGCACGGTTGCCGGGGCGGCGCCCCACGGTCCAGACACGCCGATCGAGCGCTCGCGCGCAATGCGCAGCGGCAATCAGGCCGTGGAGTGCGCAGGGCACCATCGTGCCGCGGCAGCTGGCGTGATCCCGCCTTCGCCGTCTTTCGAGCCCGTGGCGCAGCCCGCAAACGAGGCGCACAGGCTGCAGGCCCTGCGTGACCTGGACATTCTCGAGCCACTTCTGTGGCGGTGAATCTGCGGCTTTCGACGCTGCTTAACGCCCGTTGCCGGTGGGTGAGCGAGGCGCGGCGGGTTCGCAACACCAGGCAGAAACCGGCCTGGTCAACAGCGCCATCTCAAACAACTACCGCAAGTCCGACAACCGTACTCGCTTCTTGCCATGGGGAGGGACCATGTCCGATGTGCAACTGTTAAGCACGAGTCACGTTCTCCGGATGGGCGCATGCAACATTTGGCATCCATTCGTCCAGTCCGCGATAAAGGCAAAGAGAATCTCTCAAGATTTCTTTCGGTGAGTCGTCATGAAGACTGGTGCCGTCCCGCAGGCCCCCGAACGCCGATCCAAACATGAAACCGATCAACGACGCGGAACTCGCAGCCTTCAGCCAACTGATGTTCGCCGCCGCCGGCATATCCCTCGCGCCCTCTAAAAAGGCGCTTGTCAGCGGGCGTCTGCAGCGTCGGCTGGATGCATTGGGAATGGCGAGCTTCACCCAGTACCTTGCAAATCTTCAGCGCGACTCTGGCGAGCGTCAGCGCGCTATCGATCTGCTGACGACGAATGAAACGTATTTTTTTCGCGAGCCCAAACATTTTGCGTTTTTAAGTGAGCAGATTCTCCCACGCATCAACGTTGACAGGCCCTTTCGGGTCTGGAGTGCGGCCTGTTCCAGTGGGGAAGAGCCTTACAGTATCGCCATGGTGCTCGCTGAGCGGCTTGGCAACCGCCCTTGGGAGATCCTCGCGTCGGATATAAGCACCCGCGTGTTGGAGCAGGCCCAAACCGGAATTTACCCGATTGAGCGAGCAGAACACATCCCGAAACCCTACCTCAAAGCCTACTGTTTGAAGGGAGTTGGCAGTCACTGCGGCAAATTCAGCATCGATCCCGCACTGCGCCGCCATACACACTTTCGGTCAATCAACCTCAATACATCTCTGCCGGAGATCGGTGAGTTCGATCTGGTCTTCCTCCGAAATGTGATGATCTACTTCAACGCCGATGTTAAGAAGCAGGTCTGCGCCCGACTCATTCAGGTCTTGCGGCCGGATGGTTTTTTGTTCCTCGGGCATTCCGAAAGCCTCAATGGTCTCGATTGCCCCGTGACGATGGTGCAGCCGGCCATTTATCGGGCAGGCGCGCGCGCGGACAGTGCTCATCGATGAATGCTATGCCTGCGTCTGCGGACATTTTGGACTGCGCATCCAACCCGATCGAACTCTTTCTGCAACCTGGAGAAGTCTATTTCGGAGAAAGGTGTACCCGCATTCGGACCCTGCTCGGCTCTTGTGTGGCAATTTCCATCTGGAATGCAAGCCGCTGCATTGGCGGCCTCTGTCACTTTATGCTGCCTAGCCGTTCATACCACGGGCATCGTGGCCTTGGGCCGGGCGACGTGTTGGACGGAAGGTACGGGGACGAAGCCATGTTGATGTTCCTGCGGAATATCCGCGCCGCAGGTGCGCGCCCTGAGGAGTTTGAGGCCAAACTCTTCGGGGGCGGTCGCATGTTCGTGGC
>JAGWOZ010000267.1 GCA_028870715.1 Betaproteobacteria bacterium
GCCCCTGTTGCTCCGGCGCCTACGCCCCGGACTGCTGTGGATGCGCCCGCAACCAGGCGGCAAAGCGTCTGGCGTGCGGTGGTGCCCGTGCCGGAAACCGCGCCAGAGCCCACCTTTGCGCATTGGCATCACGGCACGCCCAGCGCGCATTGGGCTTATCGCTCTGCCGACGGCGCACACCGCATGGGCTATGTGGTGCGTTTCGACAAGCCAGATGGCCGCAAAGAGCTTTTGCCCCTGACCTGGTGCGTGGATGAAAGCGACGATCGCGGCACTTGCAAGTGGAACTGGAAGCAATGGGATGCGCCGCGACCGCTGTTCTTTGCGTCGGGGGCGCGGCAGACCGACAAGCCGGTGTTGCTGGTGGAAGGCGAGAAATGCGCCGTGGCCGCTGCAAGAATGCTGCCCGAATTCGATTGCGTGACCTGGCCGGGTGGCGGCAAGGCATGGGCCAAGGTCGATTGGGCGCTCCTGGCCGGTGCTACGGTGATTGCCTGGGCCGATGCGGATGTGAAGCGCAAGCCCTTGCGGCCTGCCGAGGTCGAGGCGGGGGCAGAGGCATCTGCGCAGCCCGTGTTGCCCTTGGACAAACAGCCCGGCTATCAGGCCATGGCGGCCATTCTCACCGAGCTGCAGGGGCGCCATGCCTGCGCGGTGTCGCTGTGCCCATTGCACGATCCCGCCACGCAGACGGAGCCCGATGGCTGGGACGTGGCCGATGCCATTGCCCAGGGCTGGTCTGCCGAGCAACTGCGGGCGCACATCGCCACGGCGCAGCCGTACGTGCCGCCGGATGGCGCCCTCAGCGGCGCGGTAGGCAAAGCGACGCCACGCGCCCCGACCCCTGCGGAGGCTGGCGCGGGCGGCATGCCAGACCGGGCCTGGCGCGTGCACCTGCTGACCAACGCCAAGGGCGAGGTCAAGCCGGTGCGCGAGAACATTGTTCTCGCCCTCGAAGGCTTGCCCGAGCAGAGCATTCCCGGCGCTCCTGATCTGCAGGGCGTCATTGCTTACAACGCGTTCACCAACGATGTGGTGAAGTTGCGCGATGCGCCCTGGGGCTCTCCCGCGGGGGCCTGGAGCGAGGTGGACGATCTCAAGCTGGGCGAATACCTGGTGCGCCAGCATTTCTTGCCGAGCTGCTCACGGCAGACGCTTGAGGAGGCGGTGCGCATCGTGGCGCACAACCATGTGTTTCATCCGGTGCGCGACTATCTCACTGCGCTGCAATGGGACGGCAATCCCCGCCTGAATACCTGGCTGATGCGCGCCTGCCTGCAAGAGGATGAATGGGATCTGCGCGACCCGCTGCATGCCTATCTGGCGCGGGTGGGCACCTGGTTTTTGCAGGCCATGTGTGCGCGCATCATGCAGCCTGGCTGCAAGTTCGACTACATCCTTATCCTGGAAGGCGAGCAGGGCATGCGCAAGAGCAGCCTGTTTGCCGCACTGGGGGGGGTGTTCTTTGCCGACACCGGCCTGACGCTGGGCGACAAGGACTCCTACCAGAACCTGCAGGGCAAGTGGATCTACGAATTTGCCGAACTCGACAGCCTGGGCAAGGCGGAGGTGACCAAGGTCAAGAGTTTCGTGGCCAGCGCGGTGGACCGGTTTCGCGCCAGCTTCGACCGCCGATCCAGTGATTATCCACGTCAGTGCGTCTTCGGCGGCACGACCAATGAGCATCATTACCTGACCGACCCCACGGGCAACCGGCGCATGTGGCCGGTGCGCATCAGCCGGGTGGTGGACATCGAGTGGGTGAGCAGTGTGCGCGACCAGCTGTTCGCCGAGGCCATGCAGCGCTGGCGGGAAGGCAAGCGCATGCACCCCACGCACCAGGAAGAGCGCGAATTGTTTGCGCCCCAACAGCAGGCGCGCCAGGTGGAGAACGCCATCGAGGTGGCGGCCGGCCGCTGGCTGTACGACAACGCCGAGGGCCAGCTGGTCAACGAGATTTCGCTGGTTGAGCTGTTGGGCAAGCTGGGCATCGGCGTGGAAAAGCTCGGGCCCGGCCGCTTTCACGAAAAGCAGGCGGGGGCTGCTCTGCGCAAGCTGGGCTGGATCGAGGCGCGCAGCAGCGCCCCGGGGCGCCCGCGCGTGTACCGGCGCCCACAGGAAAGCACTGCGCAGCCAGATGATGTTTCGGGGGCGTGTCCGCTATGACCGCTCGTTTTTCAACGCCCACGCCAGGGCATGCATCCATGAGGACCCGGCACGGCTGCCGGACTGACCAGCGAACGCGCGGCGACGCGGAAAAGGTCAGCGCAGCCCGGGTGCGCGCCATGTAGTGCCCTGGCGTCCCGGCGCCCCGGGCCACTTGTCCGTCTGTCCGTGAGAAATCAGTGAGGCGTGGGAAAACAGCATTGCCTGCAATGCCAGAAACCATGCAGCACGGGGGACATGCGCGCCGGTGGTCTTGAGGGTGTCCCTGCAGATGCGCAGGCGGGCGGGCGTGCGGGTGCGCGCGGCCGCGCGGGCGAGAGCGAACACCCCCTCACGATCTATAGAGATTCTCACGGACAGATGGACAAGAAAGAACGGAAACAGGATTGGAGCTGGATGCGACAGGCCATGCCGAAGGTCGCGGAACTGGTGGCCATGCGTCGGCAAGAACTGGGCGATGTCCATGTGAACCGGTGCTGGAAGCATGGCGTGCTGCTGGGTGAGCCGGGCTGGTTCTTCGCCCGTGAAGGCGCGATCTGCGTGGGCACGCCGTTTTTCGATGGCGAAGTGCAGAGCCTGTTGCGCGATCTGCAGGTCTGGGAGCAATTCAGCGCCGCGCCGTTGCTGATGCTGAAGTCAAAGGAGGGGGCAGAACATGGCACGCATTGAGTGGGTGGAGCGCAGGCTGGACAACTGGGCGCGATGGAGCGCGGAGCGGGCCTCGCGCGGCCTGGGCTATCCAAGATGTTCGGCATTCGCCCGTGCCGCCGCCGCGCCGCGCCACGCGGAGGCTCGCAACAGCATTCCGGTCGACGGCATCGAGGCCGCGCAGACCGAGCGCGCCGTGCAGGCGCTGCGCTTTGTGAAGGGTTCGCTGCATGCGGTGGTGATGTTCCATTACCTGCACGACATCAGCGGCGTGGAACTGGGGCAACGCATGGGCGGCATCGGCTCGCGTCGCGCCTATCAGCTCGTGGAAGAGGCCCATGTGGAACTCGCAAAGTGGTTTGCCCTGCAGCGCCAAAGGCCATCCGGCGCCGCGATCCGCGACGCATTTCATCGCGCAAAGGAAGAAAAGTCGGCATGACGGCGCGTTTTATGCCGTTGCGCCGCGCGGGATAATCGCGCACGACCATGATCAACATCGACATCCGCACGCAAATGCGCGCCATCGAGCGCAGCTTGGATGCGCTGACAAAAAGCGCCAGAGAGCGTGTGATCGACATCGCATTGAACGATGTTGCCAGAAAAGCAAGCGTCGAAATGCGCCGTCGCATCACGGCGGAATATGCCATCAAAGCGAGCGAAGTGCGCTCGCAGATCTACGTCAAAAATGCAAACGCAAAGCAAGGGCGCCTGTGGGCAGAAATCGAGGCGTTCCCAAGGCGCCGTGGGAAAGTCAGCCGTAACGTCATTTTGTTCAGCGCCAAGCAGACAAGACTAGGTGTCACTGTACGGATCAAAAAATCCAGTGGACGCAAGCTCATCCGTCACGCATTCATCGCTAATAAAGGAAGAACAGTTTTCATTCGAGAAGAGGACACACCACGATTGCCAATCAAACCGGTCGAGACAATTGATGTGCCGCAAATGTTCAATGCAGGCCGCATCAACTCTAAGGTAATCGCAAAGATCAAGCGCGATCTGCCATCTGAAGTTGAGCGCATGATGGCAGTGGCGATTGAAAAAGGATGGACATGACCAATCCAAACAATATGACCATGCCAAAGGGTCCTTCCTTAAGCCCTAGCGCCGCGCGGCGCAAATGG
>JAGWOZ010000031.1 GCA_028870715.1 Betaproteobacteria bacterium
TCAGCTCACGGCTCGCTTCATTGAAGCAGCCAAGGCCAGCAGCGATACGGAACTGCAGATCCGGGCCGACACTGCGGTGCCCTATGGGCGCGTCGCGCATGTGATGGCGGCAGCGCAAAAATCGGGACTCTCCCGTATCGGCCTCATGACCCATCCCGCGAATGCGGCGTCAGGCGCAACGCCGTGAAGAGCCGATGCCGCTGCGGCGCAGGCGCCTCCGTTCACTTGAACGCCGTGCTCGAACCCATCATGCGTTCGGCATGGCAGGCTGCGCATTTGAGCTGGTCATAGTGCATTTCGCCCTGGGCCACATTGGCGCCGGCAAACACTTTCGATGCTTGGCCCATCTCGTCTACCGCCGGTGCCTGCGGCGGCGTCAAAGCCAGGCCCAGCGCTGCTGCATCACAGCGCCTGGCTGCATGGACGCGGCAAAGCGGGGGCGCGCGTTGTTGCACGAAAACACAGTGCCTCAGGCACGTCAAGGCCGCCCCAGTGGTGGCAGCGATCCCGTAATGCCTCCGTGCGGGCACCGATTCGCCAGCACTGCACGAAAAGCGGCTTGGCAAGCCCTAACATGCTGGCTTGACGCCGGCGATGCGAAATCATCGGGCCCACCGGGCGAACCCAGATCCAACCGACCCATCCATGAACGAGAAGTACGACGCCGCCGCGGTGGAAAATGCCGCGCAAGCCCATTGGCAAGGCACTGACGCCTACCGGGTGACTGAAACGACGCCTGGCACGAAGACCTATGCCTGCTCTATGCTGCCCTATCCCTCGGGCAAGCTGCACATGGGGCATGTTCGCAACTACACCATCAACGACATGCTCGTGCGCCACCTGCGCATGAACGGGCACAACGTGCTCATGCCCATGGGTTGGGACGCGTTCGGGCTGCCAGCCGAGAACGCCGCGATGAAAAACAAGGTGCCACCCGCAAAGTGGACCTACGCCAACATCGCGTACATGAAGAAGCAGATGCAGTCCATGGGCCTGGCCATCGACTGGAGTCGCGAGGTGGCGACGTGTTCGCCCGAGTACTACAAATGGAACCAGTGGCTGTTCCTCAAGATGCTGGAAAGGGGTATTGCGGAGCGCCGCACCCAAGTCGTGAACTGGGACCCTGTCGACCAGACAGTCCTGGCGAATGAACAGGTCATCGACGGGCGAGGATGGCGCTCGGGTGCCATCGTGGAGAAGCGGGAGATCCCCGGGTACTACCTCAAGATCACCGCGTATGCCGAGGAGCTGTTGTCCGCTGTGGCCGACCCGACGGACCCCAATTTCCTCGATGGCTGGCCCGAGCGGGTACGCCTGATGCAGGAAAACTGGATCGGCAAGAGCGAGGGTGTGCGTTTCGCCTTTCCGCACACGATATGCGATGCGCATGGCGAGCTGATCCAGCAGGGGCGTTTATATGTGTTCACCACACGCGCCGACACCATCATGGGTGTGACCTTCTGTGCCGTTGCGCCGGAGCACCCATTGGCAGCGCACGCGGCCTCGAGCAATGCGGAACTTGCCGCCTTCATTGCACGCTGCCAACAAGGGGGCTCGACCGAAGCCGAGCTTGCCCTGAAGGCCAAGGAGGGCATGCCCACAGGCCTGACGGTCACGCACCCGCTCACGGGTTCACCGGTGCCCGTCTGGGTCGGCAATTATGTCCTCATGAGCTATGGGGACGGTGCCGTGATGGGCGTGCCGGGGCACGACGAACGCGATTTCGCATTCGCAAAAAAGTACGGCTTGCCCATCACGCAAGTGGTGGACGTGGCAGGCGAGACGTTCTCACTGGAGTCGTGGGCGGAGTGGTATGCCGACAAGCAGCGCGGTGTTTGCGTGCACTCAGACATGCTCGATGGCCTGCCCTACAAGGCTGCAGTAAACAAGGTGGCCGAACTGCTTGCCGCCAAGGGCTTGGGCGAGAAGAAGACGACCTGGCGGCTGCGCGACTGGGGCATTTCGCGCCAGCGCTACTGGGGCACGCCGATTCCGATCATCCATTGCAACACCTGCGGCGTCGTGCCTGTGCCCGAACATGATTTGCCCGTTGTGTTGCCCGAAGACCTGATACCGGACGGCAGCGGCAATCCACTGGCGAAATGCGATGCGTTCGTCCACACCACTTGTCCCCGTTGCGGCCGGCCAGCCCAACGCGAAACTGACACGATGGACACTTTCGTCGATTCATCGTGGTATTTCATGCGCTACACCTGCGCCGACAACCACGACGCAATGGTCGATCAACGCACCGATTACTGGATGCCAATGGACCAGTACATCGGGGGGATCGAGCATGCGATTTTGCACCTGCTCTATGCGCGATTCTGGACCAAAGTCATGCGCGACCTGGGCATGGTGAAGGTGGACGAGCCGTTCAAGCGCTTGCTCACGCAGGGCATGGTGCTCAACCACATCTATTCGCGCAAGACCGCCCAGGGCGGTATCGAGTACTTCTGGCCACAGGAGGTGGAGAACGTTCTCGACGCGCAAGGGCACATCGTGGGGGCGAGGCTCAAGCATGATGGCTCGGCGGTGGATTACGCCGGCGTGGGCACCATGAGCAAGAGCAAGAACAATGGGGTGGATCCGCAGGATCTGATTGACCGCTTCGGCGCCGACACGGCCCGTCTGTTCACCATGTTCGCCGCCCCCCCGGAAGCCACGCTCGAGTGGAACGATGCCGCAGTCGAAGGCGCGCATCGGTTCCTGCGCCGGATTTGGGCTTTTGGCGCCAAGCTTCACGGCCTTTGCACCGACGGTGCGGCGCCGCAAGACGCCGCACGCAGGCTGCGCCGCGAGGTGCATCAGACGCTGCAGCAGATCAACTTCGACTATGCCCGCATGCAATACAACACCGTCGTATCGGGTTCGATGAAGCTGCTCAACGCCCTGGAGGCGGCCCACAGCGAGCACTCCCGCATCCGCGGCGAGTTGCGCGAGGGCTATGGCATTCTTTTGCGCGTGCTCTACCCTGCGACGCCACACATCGCTCATGTGCTGTGGAGGGAACTCGGCTTTGAGACACAGCATGGTGATTTGCTCGATGCGCCATGGCCTCGAGTCGACGAAGCGGCGCTGGTACAGGATGAAATTGAGCTCGTGCTGCAAATCAACGGCAAACTTCGTGGTGCCGTGCATGTGCCCGCGGGGGCCGACGCCTCGGCCATTGAAGCAGCGGCGCTGGGCAGCCCCGAGTTCGCACGCCATGCCGAAGGCCGGGCGGCAAAGAAGGTTGTTGTCGTACCGGGCCGACTGGTCAATGTTGTGGTTTGAAGGCTTTCCGACCCTGCGCAGCGACAAAGGCTCCATGATGCAACGCTGGCTTCGCTTTGCCATTCCCCTGCTCGCTACCCTGTGGCTCACCGGTTGCGGCTTTCACCTGAGAGGTTCTACCAACCTGGCCTTCTCCAGGCTTGCCATGCGGGGTCCGAACGGACCGTTGCTCATCGAGCTTAAACGCCAGATCGCAGCGACGACGGCCACACGGATCACGGACGACGCCAAGCAGGCCCAGGCCGTATTCATCCTCTTGCAGGACGCCACGTCGCAAGTTCCGATGGCCTACAACGCCGATGGAACCGTGGCGCAGTACCAGTTGGTGGAAACGGCGCGCTTCGAGCTTTTGACGCCGGGCGGGGATATGCTGATCAGTCCGACCACGATCACCCAAACCAGTAGCCTGAGCTACAGCACATCGGCCACCTTGGCAAAGGCGAACGAGGCGGATCTGCTGTATCGCGGAATGCGCCAGGACATGGTCAATCGGATCATGTTCCAGCTGGCTGCCGTTCACCCCGAGCGCTCCGGGCCGAACGCGGCTGCATCTGCCCCCTAGCCACACCGAGATGGACCCGATCTGATGCTGATACGCGCCGACCAACTCACGTCACGCCTTGGGGGTGGGCTGCACGGCCCATACACGGTCTTTGGCGATGAGCTCCTTCTGGTCAATGAAGCTGTAGACGCCATCCGCAGCGCCGCCCATGCGGCGGGCTTCAGAACGCGGGAGAGCCATGTTGCCGAACGTGGCTTTGACTGGGATTTGCTGCTGGCGCAGAGCCGGGAGCTCAGTTTATTTGGCGAGCGCAAAGTCGTCGAGGTACGCATCCCCTCGGGCAAGCCAGGACGTGAGGGCGCCCAGACGCTTGTTGATCTGGCCCAGCAGCTTTCCAGCGATGTGCTGCTGCTCGTGGTGCTGCCCCGTCTGGACGCAGCGACGCAGAAGGCCGACTGGTTTGCGCGCCTCGTGGATCTGGGTACGGTGGCGCGCGTGGACACCGTCGAGCCGGATCAACTCGCCGGGTGGATGCGCGCTCGCCTGGCTCGTCATGGCCTGCTCATTCCTGCAGGGGACCGTGGCCAGGCCTGCTTGGATCTGCTCGTTGCGCGCACCGAGGGCAACCTTCTGGCCGCGCACCAGGAAGTGGAGAAGCTTGCCCTGCTCCTCGAACCCGGTGAGCTTGATGCTGAGCAGATTGAGGACTTGGTCCAGGGGGCTGCCCGTTACAGCGTTTTCCGGCTCGGCGAGGCCATTCTCGCTGGCGATCTCGCGCGTCTTGGCCGCATGCTGGACGGACTGCAGGGCGAGGGTGTCGCCCCGGTATTGGCGCACTGGACGCTCACGGAAGAGATTCGTGCCTGGCTGCGCGTGAGGCAAGGTCTGGACGCCGGCCAGCCCTTCGCCAGCCTAACCCGCAGCAACCGCATCTGGGGGCCCAAGGAAAAGCTCCTTCAAAGAGCCGTGCCACGCCTCAGCCTTCCGCTCGTTGAGGGTCTTTTGCTGCGCGCCGCTGATTGCGACCGGGCCATCAAGGGTCTACGCCCGCCGGCCATTCCCCACGAGCCGTGGTCTGCCGTGCGACACCTCGCTCTTGCCATGGCTCAGGCCGTTTGTGCGCTGCCGGCTGGCAGCGCGCCGGGCGCCCGCCTGGTGCTATTGGCAGCTGGCTAGTTAGGCGCTCTTGCGCTGTGCCGTGGGTGGTATGCGCAGCGCTTCGCGGTACTTGGCAACAGTGCGTCGGGCCACACTAATGCCTTGCGCGGCCAGCCGCTCGGCGATCTCGCCGTCGGACAACGGTGCGGTCGGGTTTTCCTCCTGCACCATGCTGCGAATGATGGCGCGTACGGCGGTGCTCGAGGCATTGCCTCCAGTATCGGTCGACAAGCCCGAGCCGAAGAAATATTTCAGCTCGAATGTGCCATAGGGCGTAAGTACGTATTTCTGCGTGGTCACGCGCGAGATGGTCGATTCGTGCAGCCCCAGTTCATCCGCGATTTCACGCAGGACCAGCGGACGCATGCCGAGTTCGCCGTGCGTAAAGAAGTTCTGTTGCCGCTCGATCACCGCCTGCGCCACACGCTCGATGGTTTCAAAGCGCTGCTGCACATTGCGAACGAACCAGCGCGCCTCCTGCAGTTGGCCCGAAAGGCCTGCGCCCTCGCGTGAGCGGCGCAACAGCTCGGCATACAGGCTGTTGATGCGCAGCTTGGGCATGACCTCGGGGTTGAGCACTGCGCGCCACCGGCGGCCCACGCGCTGAGCGATCACGTCAGGGGTGACAGCCTGTGCGGTCGAAGGCGCGAAGCGCGCCCCTGGGCGCGGATCCAGACGTGCGATGAGCTGCTGCGCGTCACGCAACGCCGCCTCGTCCGCTTCCAGGGCACGAGACAAGCGCTTCCAATCGCGCTTGGACAGCAGCTCCAGGTGTCCGCCGGCGCATAGCGCCTTGGCCAGTTCGCGCTGTGGGCTCGGCGGTTCGCGGCCAAGCTGCAGGCACATGCACTCCGCAAGCGTGGTGGCGCCCACACCGGCGGGGTCGAAGCTCTGTACGAGCTTGAGCCCCATGCGCAGTGCGTCGGCGAGCGCCTCCCGGTCCTCGTCGCTGGCTTGTGGATTGAGTTCGGCGGCAAGCTGGTCCGGACCTTCCAGCAAATAGCCATCGTCGTCCAGCGAATCGATGATCGCTTCAGCCGCGCCCCGGTCTGCCAAGGACAGACTCAGGCCAGCGAGCTGGCTGCGCAAATGTGCGCGCAGGTCAATATTCACGTGGGCCAGGCCCAAGGGGTCGAAGTCGTCCTCAGCCTCGCCGCTGCTGCCCTGCCAGGTCTCGCCTGGCGCTGCATCCCACTCACCTTGCTCCGCGCCAGATTGCCAGTCCTCCTGGTCGAGCTTGAGCTCTTGCGTCTCTTCGGCCGATTCCTTGCGTGGATCGACCGAATCGGCCGCCGCCGGGGCTTCGGCCGGCGTTTCGGATTCAGCGTCACCTTCCTCGTGCTCAAGGAACGGATTGGCTTCCAGCATCTGCTCGACTTCCTGCTGGAGCTCCAGGGTGGAGAGCTGGAGGAGGCGGATGGATTGCTGCAGCTGGGGCGTGAGCGCCAGATGTTGCGAGAGGCGGAGATTGAGCGTTTGTTTCATGGCCGGACCCTGCTCAAAGGCGGAAGCTCTCGCCAAGGTAGACCTTCCGCACGGCCGGGTTGTTGACGATTTCCTCCGGTTTGCCCAGCGCCAGGACACTGCCTTCGCTGATGATGCAGGCGTGGTCGCAGATTCCCAGGGCCTCGCGCACGTTGTGATCGGTAATCAGCACGCCGATGCCACGCGACTTGAGAAACTGCACAATGCGCTGGATCTCGATCACCGCAATGGGGTCGATGCCGGCAAAGGGTTCGTCAAGCAGGATGAATTGCGGGTTGGTGGCCAGCGCGCGCGCGATCTCAACCCGCCGCCGTTCACCACCGGACAGCGCCGGGGCGGGACTTTCGGCGAGATGCTCGACATGCAACTCACGCAGCAGTTGCCCGAGTCGGGCATCGATTTCGGCCTATTTCAGCGCCCGGCCGGTGGCATCGCGCGGTAGCTCCAGGACCGCACGCACATTCTCGGACGCCGTCAGACCCCGGAAGATCGACGCCTCTTGCGGCAGATAGGACAATCCCAGGCGCGCGCGCCGATACATAGGCTGGTGCGTAATGTCTTGGCCGTTCAGATGGATTTCGCCGCCATCGGCGCGCACGAGCCCGACGATCATGTAAAAGGACGTCGTCTTGCCGGCCCCGTTAGGCCCTAACAGACCGACCACCTCCCCACCGCGAACGTCCAAGCTCACGTCGCGCACCACGGTGCGACCCCCGTAGCGCTTTTGCAGGCGCCGCACGCTCAACAGGCCGCCGGGTTGAGCATGCGTCTGCTCGAGCGACTCCCTCGGTTGCAGTGTTGCAGCGCTCATGGCTGGGGTCCCAGCTTCGGTGATAGCTTGAGCGCCGGGGCAGCCTGGGAGGATCCCGTTGGGGCCTGCGAGTGGCGCGGCGAGAGCATGACGCGCACACGGCCATCCGGATTTGACGGTGTGGCGCCGCCCTTGCCCCCGACGACGGCAAAGACGTCAGTCAGACCGTTGTAGGTGATGACTTGCCCCTGGGCACGGTCGCTCAGCTTGCCATTGAGCAAGCGGTCAAGCAGGGCTTGGCCGGTGAACGTGACGACATCTGTTTTGCCGTTGTAGTCGATCGTGATGGCCTGGCCGTGGATGGACGGTGTGGGCTCGCCAGCTTGGGCATCCATGGTCTGCTCGTAGGTGGCGAGCTTGCTCGGACTTCCATAGGCGATGGCGTCGCTGTAGCCATCCGGTGTCTGACGCACCTCGACTTTGGCTGCGTGGATCACCATCGACCCCTTCGTGACCACAACGTTTCCAGTGAACACGCTGGTCTGCTTCACGTCGTTGTACTGCATCGCATCCGCTTCAACGTGAACAGGCTGCGATTGGTCCGTCGCCAGCGCCTGTGCACGCGCGCCGCCGGGCACGCACACCAGCAGACTCAAGAGCAGCAGAGCGGCGGGGTGAAGCATGGGCATGAAGTTTGCTTTCATGCCTTGCATTGTAGGCATCTGTGCCGGCCCTGCCGGTGTCGTGTGGTGACGCGCTGCCGCATCAGCCGTACGGGCCAAGGCGTGCTGCGGACCTGCCCCGCGCAGGTCTCGGCGTCAGCGGTAAAGCCGGATTGCGCTGCTACTTGGCAGACTTCGTCATGCCTTGGCGGACCTGCTGGATGAGGTAATCCACGGCTTGGAGAACCTTCTCGTTTGTGGGGGTCTGGGGCATGGAGGCCGATGTCGTGTACATGCCCTGCACCGCCATGGTCGGCACCCCCTGGATCTGGTAATCCGTCACCATCTGCGTGGCGCGCTTGGCTTCCATTTGCACACCGAACGAGTTGTAGGCGTTCATGAACTGCTGCTTTGCAATCCCTTTGGTCTGCAACCAGTTAGCCATTTGTTCGGGGTTCATCAGCGCAACGTGCTGCACGTGGATTGCGTTGAACACTGCTCCCTGCAGCGCATCCACCTTGCCCAGCGCTTTGAGTGCGTAGTACAGCCTCTGCTGAGGAACGAACTGCGGCGCGAATGCCACGGGAACGCGCTCAAACACCACGTCGGCTGGCAGCTTCTTGACCCAGGCTTCAAGCAGGGGTTCGAATTCGAAACAGTGCGGGCAGTTGTACCAGAAGAACTCAGTCACGACGACTTTGCCCCCCGGGCTCACGGGCTGCGTGACCGCGAGCTTGTCGAACCCGAGCCCTTCCGTGAACGGAGCATTCGCGGCACTTGCCCCGACGCTGAAACCAAGCAAGAGCAATGCCGCGATGCGAGCGAACCAGCGAACCATGGTGCTTCCTTTCGAAATGGGTTGAGAGCTTGGAGCGGGGCAAGGACCAAACGGGAGCCCCGGAGACGTTACTTCGAGACCTTAACGACTGCAGATTCGATTCCGTTGTCATTCAGAAGTTTCTGCGCCTTGTCCGCTTGTTCGCCAGTGGCATAGGGCCCCACGCGCACGCGGTATAGCGTGCGCCCGCCCACGACACGCTCGTCGAGATGAGCCTCCAACCCCGTGAAAGCGACCTTTGCGCGCTGGCTCTCTGCGTCATTGCGGTTGCTGTAGGCGCCAATTTGCAGGATGTACTGGAGACTGCCGGTGGTGCCCGGCGCCGCAGAAGGGGGTGTACTGGTCGTGCCTGCGCCGGTTGACGAAGTCGGATTGCCGGACTGCACAACGCCAGACAGTGGCCGGCCAAGCGATTCGATGGCCTTGGGCGAGAGCGGCGCGCTGCTCACAGGCCCGGGCGCCGAGCCCCCCGCCACAGGGGCCGGTGCGCCTCCGCCAGCCAGTCCCTGATTTGGATTCCAGTTCGCGGCGCCTGAGGCAGCGCCTGTGGGCCGTTCCTGGAACCGGTTCATGAACGGAAGCGGCGCCTTGGTGATGTACATGGCTGTGACCAGTGCAATGGCCAAGCCGAGCACCAGGCCGACGATCAACCCGATCAGGGTGCCGCCGCGCTGGCTGCGTGTGTGCCAACGGGGCGTTGGTGCTGGATGGAACATGGCGTAGGAGGGAGGAGGGGTCGGAAATCAGGCGCTGAGCGCGCCCATGCGGGTTGGCTCGGCGTTATGGCTCACATGCGTTGCGGGCTGCTTACGCCCAATACATTGAGCGCATTGTGCAACACGTGGCGCACGGCCAGCAGCAGTGCCAGGCGGGCGCGCTTGAGGGCCACATCGTCCACCAGAACGCGCTCGGCGTTGTAGTAGGCGTGCAGGCTGCCGGCAATGTGACGAAGATAGAAGGCCACGTCGTGCGGCGTGAGATCAAGTGCTGCCTGATGCAACATCTCGGGATAGGCTGCCAATTGCATCATCAGGTCTAACTCACGGGGGTGCGTGAGGGGCGAAAGGTCTGTGTCAAGCAACTCCGCCTCGCTGCCGCCGTCGCGCTCGGCCCATTGGGCCAACACCGAGCAGATGCGCGCATGAGCATATTGGACGTAGTACACGGGGTTCTCGTCGTTTTGCGCGAGTGCAAGGTCCACGTCAAAGACAAACTCGGTGTCCGCCTTGCGCGAAACAAGGAAAAAGCGCACCGCATCGCGTCCACGCTGCAGTGCGGTGTCGCGCTCGGCCGGTGTCATATCGTCGCGTACGCCGCCGGACCATTCGATCAGGTCGCGAACCGTGACGTAGCTGCCGGCGCGTTTTGAGATCTTGACCTCCTGACCGCCGCGCATGACTGTCACCATCTTGTGCAGCACGTAGTCGGGGAAGTCTTTCGGGATTGTCGGATTCGCCGCCTGCAGGCCCGCGCGTACACGGGCTACCGTGCCATGATGGTCCGAGCCCTGGATGTTGATGGCCCGGCGAAAACCGCGTTCCCACTTGACGAGGTGATACGCCACGTCGGGCACGAAATAGGTATAGCTGCCGTCGGACTTGCGCATCACCCGGTCCTTGTCGTCCCCAAAGTCGGTGGTCCGCAGCCACAGCGCGCCATCCTGTTCATAGGTGTAGCCGGAGGCGATGAGGGCCCGAACCGTGCGGTCCACGCGGCCCTCCGCGTACAGGCTGGACTCGAGGTAGTAATTGTCAAAGGCGACGCCGAAGGTCTTCAGGTCAATGTCCTGTTCGCGGCGAAGGCAGGTCACAGCGAAGCGGCGAATGGCCTCGAGGTCCTCGACATCCCCGGCGCCCTGCACGGCCTCGCCATCAACAGCCTTGACTGTGGCGCGCGCGAGGTAGTCGCGCGCGATCTCGGCGATGTAATCGCCTTTGTAAGCGGCTTCTGGCCAGGCGGTGTCGGTCGGTGCCAAGCCGCGCGCGCGGGCCTGCACGGACAGTGCGAGGTTGTAGATCTGCACGCCTGCGTCGTTGTAGTAGAACTCACGGGTCACGGCCCAACCCTGGGTCGCAAGCAGCCCGGCGATGGTGTCGCCGAGTGCACCTTGGCGTCCGTGTCCGACATGCAGCGGCCCCGTGGGATTGGCAGAAACGAACTCCACGAGCACTGGGCGGGCCGGATCCCGCGGAAGGCGGCCGAACTGCGAACCCGTGCGATTGACTTGCCGAACCATCGCCTGTTTGACGCCCGGCGCGAGCGTGAAGTTGATGAACCCCGCTCCAGCCAGTTCGATGCGTTCCAGCCCGCGGGCCAACTCACTGTCAGCCTCGACGGCGTCAATCAAGTGCTGCGCGATTTCGCGCGGATTGCGCTTGAGCGTGCGCGCAAGTTGCATCGCCACGGTGCAAGAATAATCGCCATGTCCTGCGGATTTGGGCCGTTCCAGAACCGCCGCGGGCGCTTGCCCGTGCAGCGTCGCCGCAGCGGCCGAAAGCGCACTTGTCAACCGGGATATATATTCAAGCATTATGGGCACTGTGGCAATGCAAATCGACGCATTTTAGGGTGACAGGCCGCATTTGGCACAATCCGGTTGGCGTGGAACCAAACCCTCGCGCATCAGGGTGCGGTTGAGATTGCCATCAACCAGCTGCTTCGCTTCCTTTCTGTCGTTCCAACCCTCGTTCGGAGTCTGAAAATGAAAAAACTCATCATCGCCATCGGCCTGTCCTTCGCCGCGATCACCCTGCCCGGCCTGGCTACGGCCCAGGCCGCGACCACGCAAACCAGCAAGATGACCCAGTGCAACGCGGACGCCAAGGCCAAGGGTCTCAAGGGCGAAGAGCGCAAGAAGTTCATGAAGGAGTGCCTAAGCGCGAAGGCCGCAGAACCCGCAAAGCCCGCAGTGGCGGAAAAGAAGGCGATGCCCGCTGCGCATGAAGGCAAGAAGCTGACCGCGCAGCAGGAAAAAATGGTGACTTGCAATGCGGATGCCAAGACCAAGGGGCTCAAGGGTGACGCGCGCAAGAAATTTATGAAGGAATGCCTCAGCAACAAGAAGTAAGCGGGGAAAAGCGCAGCGACTCGTCAAGGCGTCGCGTGTGCTCGCACTCAACGGCGAGGGGCGTTGCCAGGCGGCGCCCCGTTTTCCGCTGGAGCCGTCAGTCTTGCACGATCGAGTAGGACGTAATGCCCAACGCCTGGAGCTTTTGCTCCAGCGCTGAGGGTGGCGTTGCCGCCGGCAGTGGACCAATCTGCACGCGGTAATAGCTTTGTCCATGGATGAGGCCGGGCACGATTTGTACCGGCCCGATGCCAGCCGTTTGCAGGCGGGTGCGCTCGTCCATGGCGTTGTGTTCGACGGTGAACGCGCCAGTTTGCAAGTAGCTCTGCAAAGGGGGTGCCGTCGACCGACCCTGCACGTGCACCGCCTCTGACGCGGAAAGTTCATCCTGAGTGGCGCCAGGCGTGGGGGGCTGAGCTGCAGCGGATGCTGTTGGCGGAGGGTCTGAAGATGCCCCTGTGGAATCGCTTGGCTGCAATGGAGCGAGCGCCTGCACCGTGATGCCAGGGCTTTGCACGGCTTGTGCCTGCGCCGCTGGAAGGGCTGCGGGGTGGAACAATGCCTGTGAGTCAGACGCATGCTGGGGTGGCGCGCCGATGACGGAGGGCGTCGCGCCGGCCAAAGGGGGTTCGGGGCGTGTTTGCGTCACGGGTGCGTCTTCAGCCGGCGCCGGCCTTTGGGCGGCCATATCACCTTGGAACGCCACGATGCGTACCGGGGCTGTTCCCGTGCTTGCCACGCCAAGGGCCTTGGCCGCTGCGTAGGACAGATCCATGATGCGACTGTCGACGAACGGGCCGCGGTCATTGACGAGAACCAAGGCGCTGCGGCCGTTGTTCAGGTTGGTCACCTGCACACAGCTCGGAAGCGGGAGAACGCGGCTGGCGGCAGTAAAGGCGCGCGGGCTGAAGGCGGTACCCATTGCGGTTCTGGAGCCGGATTCCCAGCCATACCAGGACGCGGTGCCATCGGCCTCATAGCCCTCGGCGCTTCGCAAGGGGGTATAGGTGCGCCCAAGCACCGTATACGTGCGGTTGTAGGCCGCACGCAAATTGGGCTGAGGCGCATAGCAGCTGGTATCGCCGTTGACCACCCCAAGGGTCCCGGCATTCTGGGACGACATCGGGACCCCGGCGCACCCGGCAAGCAGCGATGCAAGCAAAAGGGGCAGCAATTGCCCCGGATGTGCCGTATTGGCACGCTTCGGCACGGCATCAAGGGCTCGCGGGGTGGCGCTCATCGCTGCATGCGTCGGATCGGGGCCGTGGGATGGTCACGTGCGTTTATCCTACACAGCCGCGTGGCAGAGTGCACGCTGTCGCGTGCAGCGCATTGCGATTTGTTTGGCGCGCATGGTTGCTTCTGCAACGGGTTGCACGGTGAAACGGTGAGTCCTCGCATGAGGGGCTAGGGCCGGGCAAGCGGATGGCGAATGCCCAACTGATGAGGAGGAGGGTGTGCACGAAAACGCGGTGCCCAACCCTGCGCATGCGGGCGGTTGCGGGTCTCGTGCCGTGAGACATGCGAGGCCGTATCACAGCCTTTGTCCAGGCGCACCCTTGGGTGGCCGGCGCGCAAGAATAAAAAAACCCGCAAGCGTGCGGGTTTGACGTTCGGGCCAGCGTGTGCCGGCGCGCAGGGCATTTCAGTGCGGGCGGTTGCGCAGCTTGCGTATGGCCGCGAGCTGTGCTGCCAACATCGCGAGCTCACCCTCAACCACCGCAATGTCCTGCTTTTCCTTGGCATGTGCCCGGTTTTCCTGAGCCAGTTTCAGCGCCTCCTGGGCCTTGGCCTCGTCCAGGTCCTTGCCGCGGATGGCGGTGTCGGCGAGTACCGTGACATGTTTGGGCTGCACTTCAAGTATGCCGCCAGCGACGAACACGAACTCGTCTTCGGTCTTGTTGCCATCGGCACGCTCGATGCGCACGGCGCCTGGCTTGATGCGGGTGATCAGCGGGGTGTGCCCGGCCAAGATGCCGAGTTCACCCGACTCCCCGGGCAGGGCGACGAACCGGGCCTGCCCGGAATAGATCAGCTCTTCCGCGCTGACCACGTCAATTTGAAAAGTGTTCATGATGACTCCGGGGTGCCTGCTTCTGCGCAGAGCCTGCCGCGAGGCGGGCGCATGCTGGGACGATCAGTTCAGCTTTTTGGCCTTCTCAAAAGCCTCATCGATGGTGCCGACCATATAAAACGCCTGCTCGGGAAGAGCATCGCATTCGCCGTTCACGATCATTTTGAAGCCGCGAATGGTTTCCTTCAGGGGGACGTACTTCCCGGGAGATCCGGTAAAGACCTCGGCCACATGGAAGGGCTGCGAGAGAAAGCGCTGGATCTTCCGTGCGCGGGCCACGGTGAGCTTGTCCTCGGGTGACAGTTCATCCATGCCCAAAATGGCGATGATGTCGCGCAGTTCCTTGTAGCGCTGCAGAATGCCTTGAACCGCGCGCGTCGTTGAGTAGTGTTCGTCACCAATGACGTTCGGGTCGATTTGCCGGCTCGTGGAATCCAGCGGATCTACCGCGGGGTAAATGCCCAGCGATGCAATATCGCGGGACAGCACCACGGTGGCGTCCAGGTGGTTGAACGTTGTGGCAGGAGATGGGTCGGTCAAGTCATCGGCCGGCACGTACACCGCCTGGATGGACGTGATCGATCCGTTCTTGGTGGAGGTGATGCGCTCTTGCAACACGCCCATTTCTTCCGCCAGCGTCGGCTGGTAACCCACGGCAGAGGGCATGCGGCCCAGCAGCGCTGACACCTCCACGCCTGCCAGGGTGTAGCGATAGATGTTGTCGACGAAGAACAGAATATCGCGGCCTTCGTCGCGGAATTTCTCGGCCATCGTCAGCCCCGTGAGCGCGACGCGCAGGCGGTTGCCAGGGGGCTCGTTCATCTGCCCGAAAACCATCGCCACCTTGTCCAGGACCTTCGACTCTTCCATTTCATGGTAAAAGTCGTTGCCCTCCCGGGTGCGCTCGCCGACCCCAGCGAATACCGACAAGCCGCTGTGCTGCTTGGCAATGTTGTTGATGAGTTCCATCATGTTGACGGTCTTGCCCACACCAGCACCGCCGAACAGGCCCACCTTGCCACCCTTGGCGAAGGGGCAGACCAGGTCGATCACCTTGATGCCCGTCTCGAGCAGATCCACCGACGGCGAAAGTTCGTCGAATTTGGGCGCTTTGGCGTGGATGGACCGCACCTCATCGCATTGAATGGGGCCGGCCTCGTCAATGGGGCGGCCCAGCACGTCCATGATGCGGCCAAGTGTGCCCTGGCCCACCGGGACGGAGATCGGAGCACCGGTGGCGCCTACGCGCATGCCACGGCGCAGTCCGTCGGTTGAACCCAGCGCAATGGTGCGCACAACACCATCACCGATCTGCTGCTGCACCTCGAACGTCACACCCTTTTCCGCCAGACCGAGCTCCTGGTCGTCTGCCAGGCGCAGGGCTTCGTAAATGGCGGGCATGTGCTCGCGTGGGAATTCGATATCGATCACAGCGCCGATGCACTGGACGATCTTGCCTTGGGTTTGGGCCGTGGTCATCTGCTTCTCCAATATGCAATAAGGGGATGGGCTGCTGCTTGCCGTACTTACACGGCGGCAGCGCCTCCGACGATTTCAGACAATTCCTTCGTAATGGCGGCTTGTCGACTTTTGTTGTAGACCAACTGCAGCTCGTTGATCACGGTCTTGGCGTTGTCGGAAGCCGACTTCATCGCCACCATGCGCGCTGATTGTTCGCAAGCCATGTTTTCGGTGACGGACTGGTAGACCAGCGCCTCGATGTAGCGCACGAGCAGTGCGTCGATCACCGGCTTGGCATCGGGCTCGTAGATGTAGTCCCAGCCATATTGCTTACGCTCCGCCTCCGACGTCGTCATCGCCTGTTTCGGCAGCGGGACGAGGGGTTCCACCTGAGGCTGCTGCTTCATCGTGTTGATGAAGCTGCTGAACGCGATGTAGACCGCATCAATTTCCTCGCGCTCGTAGGCGTCGAGCAGCACCTTGACGGGGCCGACCAGTTTGTCCAAATGGGGCTTGTCACCCATCTGCACGGCCTGGGACAGGACATTGATGCCAAGGCGGTTGAGGAATTGGAGGCCTTTGTTTCCAATGGCGCAGGCCTTCACGGTCAGGCCCTGGGCCTGCCATTCCTTGATCTGCTGGGTTAATGCACGCAAGATGTTGGTGTTCAAACCTCCGCACAGACCCTTGTCTGTGGTGACCAGGATCACGCCCACATTGCGCATGGGCGTGCGTGCCACCAGGAACGGGTGGCTGTACTCCGGGTTGGCTTGGCTGAGGTTGGCTGTGATGGCACGCACCCGCTCGGCGTAGGGCCGCGCCGCGCGCATGCGCTCCTGCGCCTTGCGCATCTTGGAGGCAGCGACCATTTCCATCGCCTTGGTGATCTTGCGCGTGTTTTGCACGCTCTTGATCTTGACGCGAACTTCTTTCATTCCAGGCATGCTGGATCTCCTAAGGCGCGCCTGCCGCCCGGGCAGCCATCCTGCTCACGCGTGCGTTGGCAGGGTGGATGCGGGGGCCTGGCGAGCATCGACCGATTGGTATGAAGGTGGAATGACTCAGTACGCACCGCTCTTCTTGAATTCGGCAATTGCCTCCTTCAGAGTTGCCTCGTCTTCCTTGACCAGATCCTTCTTCGCTTCGATGCTCTCCACGAGCGCAGCATGCTTCGACAGCAGGTGGTCATGCAGGCCCTTTTCGAAACCCAGAATCTGCTTGACGTCGATGTCATCCAGGTAACCGTTGTTCACCGCGTACAGCGACGCGGCAAGCTGCCATACCTGCACAGGTTGGTACTGGGGCTGCTTGAGCAATTCCACGACGCGGCGCCCACGCTCGAGCTGGCGGCGCGTGGCGTCGTCGAGGTCCGAGGCAAATTGGGCAAACGCGGCAAGTTCGCGGTATTGCGCCAAATCGGTCCGGATGCCACCAGAGAGCTTCTTGATGACCTTGGTCTGTGCCGCACCACCCACGCGTGACACCGATACGCCCGCGTTGATGGCAGGCCGTACGCCAGCATTGAATAGGTCAGTTTCCAGGAAAATCTGGCCGTCGGTGATCGAGATCACGTTGGTCGGCACGAAGGCGGACACGTCACCGGCTTGCGTTTCGATGATCGGCAAAGCCGTGAGCGACCCGGTCTTTCCCTTGACCGCGCCGTTGGTGAACTTCTCGACATACTCCTCGTTGACCCGGGCTGCGCGCTCAAGCAGGCGGCTGTGCAGGTAGAACACGTCGCCAGGATAGGCTTCACGGCCCGGCGGGCGGCGCAGCAGCAGGGAGATTTGCCGGTAGGCCCAGGCCTGCTTGGTCAGATCGTCATAGATCACCAAGGCGTCCTGACCGCGATCGCGGAAATATTCGCCCATCGTGCAACCAGCGTAGGGAGCCAGGTATTGCATGGCGGCAGAGTCGGAAGCGGTGGCCGCCACGACAATGGTGTAATCCATGGCCCCGAATTCCTGCAACTTGCGCACCACATTGGCCACCGTGGACGCCTTCTGCCCAACGGCCACGTAAATGCAGATCAGATCCTTGCCCTTCTGGCTGATGATCGAATCCACGGCGACGGCTGTCTTGCCGGTTTGGCGGTCGCCGATAATGAGTTCGCGCTGACCGCGGCCCACGGGCACCATGGCGTCGATGGCCTTGATGCCGGTTTGCACAGGCTGCGATACCGATTTGCGCCAGATCACGCCGGGGGCTACCTTTTCCACCACATCGGTGAGCTTGGCGTTGACCGGGCCTTTGCCGTCGATGGGCACCCCCAGGGTATTGACGACGCGTCCGATGAGCTCAGGGCCGACGGGCACCGAGAGAATCTGGCCTGTGCATTTGACGGTGCCACCCTCGGAGATGTGGCCATATTCACCCAGAACCACAGCGCCGACTGAGTCGCGCTCAAGGTTAAGGGCCAGGCCGTACGTGGGTTGACCGTCCTTGTTGGCAGGGAATTCGAGCATTTCGCCCTGCATCACGTCAGACAGGCCATGCACGCGCACGATCCCGTCGGACACGGACACCACGGTCCCCTGGTTCTTGACGTCGGCGGTCGCACCCAAGCCTTCAATGCGGCTTTTGATGAGTTCGGAAATTTCTGCGGGATTGAGTTGCATGGATAGCCTCGGGATACTTGGGCGTTAAGTGCTGCTTACGCTGTGAGGGCGATGCGCATGGAGTCGAGACGTGCGCGCACAGAGGTGTCGAGCACCTCATCGCCCACGGTCACGCGCACGCCACCGATCAGACTGGGGTCAACCTCGACCCTGGGGTAGAGCTTGCGGCCAAATTTGCGCTCGAGCGCCGGCAACAAAGCATCGAGCTGAGCTTGATCGAGTTCGAAAGCGCTGCTGATGACGGCTTCGACGCAATGCTGCGCGGCGTCCTTGAGTTGGTGAAACTGCTCGGCGATGTCAGGCAGTGCAGCCAAGCGGCGGTTTTCCAGCACCACTTGCAGCATGTTGCGCACCGCTGTGCTGGGTTGCTGCGGCATGGCCGACACCAGCAACGCCGCAAGCCGATCGGGGGAGAGCTGCGGGTCGCCTGCCAGGCTGCGCACCTGCGGATCACGCGCGATCGCCGCAAGGGCGTCGAGGGACTGCGAAATGGCTTCCAGCGAAGCCTCGCCTGAGCGTGCGTGGGTGGCCTGGAAGATGGCTTCGGCGTAGGGCCGGGCAATGGTGGCAAGTTCAGCCATGGTCCGCTCCGATCACAGCTCGGCCTTGAGCCGGGCGAGGAGATCGGCATGCACCTGCGGGTTGACCTCCCGATGCAGGATGGCCTCAGCGCCTTTGACAGCCAACCCCGCGACCTGATCGCGCAGGGCTTCGCGTGCCTTGATCAGCTGCTGCTCGGCTTCGGCCTTGGCCTGGGCGATGATGCCCTGCCCGGTTTCCTCAGCCTTTTTGCGCGCCTCCTCAATCATGGCCTGCGCGCGACGCTCGGCTTCGGCTAGGCGCTGGGCGCTCTCATGATGCGAGCGTGCGAGTTCTTGCTCGACGGCTTTGTTGGCAGATGCCAGCTCGGCCTTGGCACGGTCAGCCGCGGCCAGACCGTCTGCGATTTTCTTGGCGCGCTCGTCCAGGGCCCTCGTGATGGGTGGCCACACGAACTTTGCCGTGAACCACGCCAGCAGCAAGAACACCACGAGCTGCGCAATCAGTGTTGCGTCCAGATGCATGGCGCTAACCTTTGCGTTGTGTCAGATGGTGGGTGATGCTGCTTGAATTACTTCAGAACAAACGGGTTGGCGAACGTGAACATCATCGCCAGGCCGACACCGATCAGGAAGGCAGCGTCGATCAGCCCAGCCAGCAGGAACATCTTGGTTTGCAGTTCGTTCATCAGCTCGGGCTGGCGCGCGGCGGATTCAAGATACTTGCTACCCATGATGCCGATGCCGATACAGGCGCCGTTGGCACCCAGACCGATGATCAGACCAGCGGCCAAAGCGACGTAACCGAGAACGTGTTCCATAAAGTGCTCCTGTTAAGAAAGTTGAAGTCAGTGAAGGTCGAAGAAGGGCAAAGCAAATGCGGAATCAATGATGGTCGTGGGCTTGGCCGATGTAGACCAAAGTCAACATCATGAAAATGAAGCCCTGCAGCACGATGATCAGCATGCTGAAAATGGACCACGCCAGCCCCGCCACAATGTTGCCGAAAAACAGCGCCCAGCCGGTCAGGTTGCTGAGGCCGGCGGCGCCCATCAGGGCAATAATCATGAAGAGGATTTCTTCCGCATAGAGATTGCCGAACAGTCGCATGCCGTGGGACAACGTCTTGGCGAGGTATTCGAGCAACTGCATCGCAAAATTCAGGGGCCAAAGCAGGAAATGGTTGCCGAATGGAGCCGTGAACAGCTCGTGCACCCAGCCGCCCAGTCCTTTGACTTTGATGCCGTAGTAAAGGCTCAGAAGCAGGATGGTGATTGACATGCCAAGCGCAATGGACAGGTCCGCCGTCGGCACCACGCGTAGGTACATGTGTTCGGGATCATGCCCGGCCATGGCGCCAGCGCCCTGCCACAGGCGCGGCAAAAGATCGACCGGCAACAAATCCATCGCGTTCATCATCACGATCCAGATGAATGCGATGAACGCCAGCGGCGCGACAAACTCGCGGGACTTGGCATTGCGAACGATGCCGCGCGCCTGCTCGTCGACGAACTCCACCAGGAACTCCACGGCCGCCTGCATCCGCCCCGGCACGCCGCTCGTCATGCTCTTGGCCACGCGCCACAACAGAAAACAGGCGAGCAATCCCAGCCCCACCGCAACGATAATGGAGTCGATGTCGACGATGTTGAATTGGACGACGCCAAGGCGGGGACTGCTGGTCCACTGCGTCAGGTGGTGAATGATGTATTCGCCGGCGGTGATGGTTTGCTGTTCTGCGGGCATGGGGAGATCAGTCGATTGAACGATCGCGGACAGTGATAGACGGGCTCAGCGCTTGGTTGCTTGGCTGGACCGTTTGCCGCGCAGCAGCAAAGCGATCCAGTACACCTGCAGCGTGGCAACCAGACCGATCAACATTGCGGGCCAGTTCAAACCAGGCAACAGGCGCGGGGCCAAGAGCAGGAGAACAACGGTGAGCGCGATCTTCAGCAACTCGCCAAAGGCGAAGCCGAACAAGGCGAATGCAGGTTGAAGATTGACGAGCCATGCGCGCATGCCACCGGCGAACAGTGCCGCAGGCAGCATGACGACGACGCAACCATACAGCGCAGACAAGGCGGCACTGCGCCCTGCGATACCGTAGGCGGCCGCTGCCATGAATGCGCCTACCAACGCCTGCAGCGCGACGACGCGAAACACCGAGACGCCCGGCTTTGCAAGCAGCAACGCCTGCGCCTGCTCTCGCGAGAGTGGCTGCGCCTTAAATCTGTCGGCGTCGTCCTGCCAGGAATCGGAAGCTTGCACTGTCTTGGGCACCGCGGGAAATTTGAATGGGTTGCCGATCCGAGGCTGACATCAAGTGCCAAGGTCGGATCGACCAGCATCCCTTGAGCTCACCCAAATCACGTATTTTTGTGTTTGAGTTGTAACAATTCAAGGTGGCTAAACAGCGAAAGTATACGGGAAGGCTTCGGCCTTTTCACCGTTTTTCGCTCGCGCGCGTGCCGAATTGTTGTCCATCAACGTCTTGGCCAGTCACAGCAGGCTTGGCAGGAGGGGCTGCGCAACCGGCGCGTAGGCATGTTCGAATACGCGCATGACTGCAGGGAGCTTGCATGACCGGATTGCTGATTTTCCTTCACCTTTTGGGTGCGATAGTCTGGATGGGCGGCATGGCTTTCGTGTTGTTCAGCCTGCGCCCTGCTGCATTTGCCGAACTCGAAGTGCCGCAGCGGCCGCGCCTTCTGCTGGCCAGTCTGCAGCGATTCTTTTCGCTGGTGTGGCTCAGCATTGCGCTGCTGCTTGCAAGCGGGCTGGGCATGATGCTGCCAGTAGGGTTTGCGCACGCGCCGTTGGCTTGGCACGCCATGTTCGGCATCGGGCTCGTGATGATGGCGCTCTTTGCGCACCTTTTCTTTGCGCCGTTCAGGCGCGCACGCCGCGCCGCAGCACGCCAGGAATGGGCGGTTGTCGCCGTGTCGCTTCAGCAAATGCATACGCTGGTCAAGGTGAATTTCACCCT
>JAGWOZ010000268.1 GCA_028870715.1 Betaproteobacteria bacterium
CAGCACGGGGTCCGTGCGCAATCGACTCAGGCACGAGCTGGCGAGCACGCTCGCCGACTCCACGGGCTTCCAGGCTGCACGGTCCGGTCCGGTCACCTCAGCAGTGATTGGACTGTACCGCGCTGGTCTGGTTTAAACATACAAGCGGGTTGCGACGATGAGAGGGAGTCTTTTCCGATGACCGCTGCGCAGTGGATGGCCTGCTGCGAGCTGCAGCGCGTTGAGGCGCTGGCCTTGCTGCGTGATGTGGCAGGACTGTCGCACGCCACCGTCCTGGCGCACCCCGATACGTTGCTGGCTGCCGACGCTGCGGCGCGCTTGCAGGAAGCGGCACTTCGGCTCCATGCGGGCGAGCCTCTGGCCTATGTCCTGGGGTGGCGCGAGTTCTTCGGCCTGCGCTTTGTTGTGAGCCCGGCGGTGCTGGTGCCACGCCCGGAAACCGAGCTGTTGGTCGAGTTTGCGCTCCAGCACATCGCGCCGCAAAGTCGCGCGCGCATTCTTGATCTTGGCACTGGCAGCGGTGCCATCGCATTGGCTGTGGCGCACGAGCGGGAGCATGCTGAGGTTTGGGCGGTCGATGCGAGCCGGGATGCACTGGCGGTTGCCGCGCAAAACGCGCGCGCGCTGCTGCCCCCGCATCGAGCAGGCGGTGCGCCGCGGCTGCTCGCTGGCGATTGGTTCGCCGCCTTGCCGATGCATGCGCCACGTTTTGACATCATCCTGAGTAATCCGCCGTACGTGGCAAAGGGCGATGTGCATCTGGAAATGCTGCAGCATGAGCCGCAGCTGGCACTCGTTGGAGCTGCGGGCGGTGACGGTTTGGCTGACATCCGCTGCATCGCTGCCGCCGCGCCAGCGCATCTGGCCGAGGGTGGATGGTTGGCCATTGAGCACGGTTACGACCAGGCACAGGCGGTGCGGGCGATGCTGCGCGCAGCCGGGCTGACCGCAGTGGGCACGCAGCCCGATCTGGCCGGCATCCCCCGTATGACATTCGGTCAGCGAGCGGTCGACAGCCGCTGAGGGCGTGTGCCCTGGCGGCCTGGGCGCGAGAGGACTTCGCCCGGGCCGTAACCGGCGGAAGTCCCCGCGGACACGTGAGGGCTGCCGCAAACCTACAATTCACAGCATGCGGCCAAGGCCGCGTCCACTTTATTTCGAGGCTCCCATGTCCGACGTCATCCAGCGCATTGACCAGCTTGTCAAATCCAACGATGTGGTGCTGTTCATGAAGGGCACGCCACAGTTTCCCCAATGCGGCTTTTCGGGGCGTGCGGCGCAGATCCTCAAGGCCTGTGGCGTGAATCAGTACGCCAGCGTCAACGTGCTGGAGGATGAGGGGATCCGCCAAGGCATCAAGGACTACGCCAATTGGCCCACGATCCCGCAGCTTTACGTCCACGGCGAGTTCGTTGGTGGCTCGGACATCATGATGGAGATGTACGAGAGCGGCGAACTCAAGCAGCTGCTTGACAAGGCCCCTGCCTGAGTCGCGCGCGCGGGCCTTGGCGTGCGTCTCATTATCGGTATCACCGGAGCCACGGGCGCGATCTACGGCGTACGCCTGCTGCGACACCTGCGCGAACGGGGTGGCGTGCACACGCATCTGGTCGTCAGCAGCGCGGGATGGCTGAGCGTCAAGGCTGAACTGGATCTGGACCGAAGGGCGGTGGAGGCGCTGGCCGACACGGTGCATCCCATTGGCGATGTGGCTGCAAGCATTGCCAGCGGATCATTTGCCACCGGCGGCATGGTCGTGGCCCCGTGTTCGATGAATTCGCTGGGCGCCATCGCCCATGGCTTGTCGGACAATCTGCTGACGCGGGCCGCTGACGTCTGTCTCAAGGAGCGCCGCCGGCTGGTTTTGCTGGTGCGTGAGGCGCCACTCACGCTGGCGCACTTGCGCAACATGAGCCTGGTGGCCGAAATGGGCGGCAGCATCTTTCCCCCGGTGCCTGCCTTTTACCAACGTCCGCGAACCCTGGACGAGATGGTGGACCACACGCTCGGGCGCGTGTTGGACCAGTTCGGCATTACGCACGATCTGGCTCCAAGCTGGCAAGGTTGGCCGCCTGCCGGTGACAAATCAACTTAAATTGCATGGCCCGAAGCTGCCGCTGCACGGCGCGCGCGGTGTATGACACACGGCATCTCGGTCATGCGTCGCTGTTGCCTGCTCTTGCTTGAGGTGGCAGCGCTTGCGCATGTTCCGGCGATGGCCGAAGCGCAGGGTTCGGGCACGGCCGATCAGCCCGGGGAATTCCAGATTGCGCCCTTCAACGCGCCTGCGCTGCCGTTTGCACGGACGCCGAAAAATGGCCTGGTTCTGTCCGGACACCTCGACAGTGAGATCATGGCGGTGACCGCCGGGGGGTTGAGGCGCCAGGCCGCCTCCGACACGCTATTGCAGGTGGGTGGGCAGCTCGATACGGCGCAGGCCGGGCTTTGGGGCAACGGTTTGTTCGAGTTCAGCGCGATGGGGCTGAAAACCAACGGCAACCTGCCTGCGCAGACCGGCGCCGTGCAGACTCCCAGCAACGACTGGGCCGCCAATTTCCTGCGCATCTATCAACTGACCTACAAGCAGGACATCGGCCCGAGTTTCGTGCGCGCGGGCATCATGGACATGAATTACTACTTTGCGAACGTCGGCCTCGCCGGCCAGTTGCAAAACGCTTCATTTGGACCGGTCCCGACGCTGACAGCCAATGCCGACATCGCCACGTTTCCCACGCCGGGGATCGGGCTCATGGCCGGCACCGAACTCGGTGATCGCTGGTCAGCGCAGGCCGGGGTTTGGCAGGCGAATCCTCCGGCATTGCGCACGGCGCTGCGCAGCGGAGCACTGAGCCTGTTGGAGCTGGCCAAGCGCATGGGACGCTTGGCCGACGGCCAGGCTCAGGATGTGCTCAAGCTCGGGGTGTGGCATGAGCGCCAGGACGACGCGTTGCTGGGGCCGTCCACCGGCGGCATCTACGCGCTGGGCGAACATCGATGGGACGTCGCGCAAGGTCCGCGGCTGGGCGCGTTCGTGCAGCTGGCCGCCAGCAATGGACGGGTGAATGCGGTGCCGTATTACCTGGGCGCCGGGCTGCGCGTGCAGCGGCCTTTCGCCAGCCGGCCGGCGGATAACGCGAGCGTCGGCATCGCCCATGTCAGCCTGGCCGCGCAGAAGCATCCGGAAACCGTGCTTGAACTGAACTACGCGTACGCGGTCAGCCGCACGGTATTCATCCAGCCAGACCTACAGCGCATCTGGCACCCCGGCGGACGCAACCCGGGGAGTACCGTGCTGGGCGTGCGCGTGCATCTGGAGTTCTGACGGGGGCGTCTCCGGCGCCCCCACGGCCGATTCCCCGTCGTGTCATCCTTCGCCACGCCTGGCGGCGCAACGGGGGAGCGCACCGTGGTCACACCTTGTCCTAGGGCGCCATGTTCGCGCGCTGCAAGGGATTGGCCGTACTCGGCCGGTCGCTTCCACGTTCGTTGGTGGTGGCGCGACGGCCCCCCGCCGGGTGGTCTGGTGGGGAGCCCTGTTCAAGACGTGCGCCACCAGGGCGCTCGATGCTGTGTGGAACACCTTGCGGGGGCGGCAGCATGCCAGCCCGCTCCAGCGGCATGAGGGTGCGCGGCGGTTCCACAACGGGCCGCGGCAGGGGGGGCTGGCCTTGTTGCCTGTGGGGCCGATCCGGCGGTGGAGGCGAAAACCCGGGGTGCGGGGAATACGGGCCAGGCTCCGGTGTCGCACCGGGCGCCGGACGGGGGGAAGGATTGGAGGGCGCATGGGGCCGCATGTCACGCGGGCGCGGCTGCGAAAGGCC
>JAGWOZ010000032.1 GCA_028870715.1 Betaproteobacteria bacterium
GGGCAGGCCACCTCGCGCAACGTGCCCCGACGCCACACTCTGGGGATCGTCAGGTGATGCGTCGCGCCGAGCGTGTCGAAAACGAGCTGATCACCTCGGCGCCAACGATCCGGGACGCTATCACGGACTTCTGCCGCCCAGGCTCCTAGAACGAAATGTGGCCCAACTGGGGTAAGCGAGTTCCCCAGGCGTTCTTCCCGCACCTTGACTACATCGCAAAAAGCGCGACGCCCGTTTGTCCCGGAGACGCCTACGCCTTGGCATCGGCGGTACTGTTCTCCTCCGCATCGCAGGCGCTTGACGAGGTTATAGGGATTCGTTTCGACGATGCTGTGGGTGGCGAGGTGATCGATGTGCCGGTGCCTGGCGGAGGGCAGAACGCCCTGAATGCGCTGGCGCCATGTGCGCAGGCAAGAAGCTATCCGGCGACAACCCCCCGCGCGACAAGGCCTTCTGTATGGCCTGCCGCGTCAGCGGCAGCTTGTGCAACTTGCTCAGTCGCTTCTTGAGGCCGGGAAGATTTGCGCTCAGCAGGGCGAGCGTCAAGCGTTGTCGCGCAGGCACCTCGACTTTCCAACTACGCATTGTTTCCACGACCGCCTGAGCAAGGGCCTTATCCTGTGCGGCCCAGTCAACCCGCCGACCTGCGCGCTGCGTCGATGCCCCATGGCGCCGCGCCCAATCCTGCAACCATTCGCGATCGTTTCGGTATAGCCACGTGTACGTCGCAGGCTGGACTTGTCTCAGCGCCTTTACGCCTGTGGCTTGTCCTGTTTGCGAGGCGGCATCCAGCCATTGTTGGCGTGCGCGCTGCCGTGCGAGTTCGTGGCGCGCGCATACCCAGGCCTCGTGCAATCCGACCTCGGTGCGAAGCATGCGAGTCACCGTTTGAAGAGTGACACCGCAGTCCAGCGCTACCTTGGCCTTTTCGCCACCCGCGGTCAGGTCGCTGATCAGTCGGTTCCTGATGTCATCCTTGACGGACTTGGGGCGGCGATGGCAGATGTGGCCAGCCGCGGCTGCCCACGCCTGGGCGGTGGTTGGCGTGACGCCGACAATTCTTGCTGCACCGCTGAGCGAAGCGGATCCCGACTGAAGCATGCCAAGGAAGATGACCTTTCGCGGATCGCCGGCCGGCTCGTGTTGAGGTTGGCAGCGCCCGGTTGCCGTGGCTGGCTGTCTTTCCGACTCCGTAGCCGCAGCAGAACAGTACCGTTCCTCGAACGCCTCCCACCCTGGGAACAGCGCACCGATCAGCAGCAGGTGCTTGAGCGGATGCCGGACTTCGCGCCGCCCCCGGATCAGGGGTAGAAAGCTCGCTGCGAGCGCGGATTCATCCACCGGAAGGCTGGCAAGCTCCTCCATGCCGGCGAACCGATCAAGGTGCGATACCAAGAGGCCGGAAAGTGCGGCGGCGCAAACCTGCTTTTTCCCACGCACGGCGCCACGCTCCGCAAGCGCCTGGCGGTAGGCCCATCCTGACCGCGCGAGGTTCAACGGGGCGTTTCGCGAGAGTTCAAGCATTGCGAGCGTGTCGTTTGCCAGGCGGGCCAGGGTCTTGCGGCCGTCGTCGCCAAGCGTCCGCAGAGGTCCGTCGCTCAACTCGTCCCGCCGCGGGAGTCTGAATGCAAAACGATCGACGCCATTCCACTTGGTCGTCGCGACTCGGAGCAACTCTTGATGGGTTGGGCAGACCCAGATGCCAGGGAACTGGTGCGTCCTGTGCCAGTACGCAACGCCATGCGCGCGTTCGTCTTCGCTCATGCAGGCGGGGCAGGCCTTGAGTGGGTGGCCAGCTCCGAAGCGCGACGACGGGATACCAAGCCTGGCCTTGAGCGCTCCAGCGTCGTCGCCATGGGTCAGATGCACAGCTGCGCGCCGGACGGGGAGATCTTGGAAGACGAGGTAGTAGGGCAGGATGGTGTGGTCGATCGCCGCGTCCTCGGCGCTACCGAGCCGGTTCCCGCCATAGAGCGCGAATCGATCGAGGTTGCAAGGCAGGTCGTGGGCAGACCCCCGCCGCGCGTGGCCGAAGACTTGCGCGCAGGTCGCAGAGCAGCTGATGCTTCCGGCGAGGACGTGTTGCCGGCACGCGAGACTGTATGCCGTTTCGTCGGGCAGCCAGCTTGCAATGGCTGGGCGATCGTTGTTCATGCCGTCTCCCACGCAACGGCCACCTCGAAATTTTCCAGGGCCAGAGGTCTGTAGGATAGACTAGATACCGAATTTTCTTCGGCATGTAAAGAAAATATACACATTTAATCGCGATCTGTCAACGTGGCACGACCCAAACTCGAAGAGCGAATTTCTCTCAGTTGCCGTTAGCTCTAGGCCCCTCCTCCGGGGCGGCTGCACTCGCGGGACCTGCGCGTTGTTCCGGCGGGCCTTGGCCGTTTCTGGCGGTGCGAGGGTTCGGGCCTGTCAAGCCCGGGCCATGCCGCCGGCGAAGGAACGCCATGATCTGTAAGGGGAGGAAGGACGCGAACAGCAACACACAGGAGGAAACATGGCCGCGCCAAAGAAGACAATCGAGCGACTGCTGACGATATACCAGCGGCAACCGAGCAACCGGTTCGGCGCCGAGTATCAGCCTGCCCAGCTGGCGACCACCCGGGAAGCGCCGTCGGTCAGTCGCGCGACCGTTCTTTGCGCCGAGAAGGTCGGGGGGCGCGAGATCCACCTCATGTCGCAGCCTGAGTTCGCTGCCGCCCTTGTCGCGCTCTATCACCCGGGCGTCTTCGACCTTCACGAACAACGGCTGTTGTCGCCAGGTCCCTGCGAGCATCCGCTTGCAGGGCACCCCCGTGCGGTGGGGCACCGACTTCGATCACTGCCGGGTACTGTGGCAGTCATGGACGACATGGGGCTGGCTGACAAGCATCCCAGTCTTGTCGATCGCCGCAACCAGGATCCGAGCACCTGGCGCCGAGTGCCGTGGCCTTACATCGGTGATCTACTGCTTTTCGCTGAGGACCATGACGGTCCCTATTGCATCAACTGGACCGTCAAGGGCGACGTTCGCTCATTCTCGACGCGGGGAGGCTTGGGCACGAAGCCTTCCCGCCGGGATGAAGATGACATCGGCGTGTTGAGGCGACATGAGGTCGAGCGGAGGCACTATGGCGCTGGAGGAATTCCGACTTTACAGGTTGTCGGCTCCCAGTTCGACCCTGAGGTGATTGCCAACCTGCGTGTGCTCTTTATGCATCATGCGCGGCGCATCGACATGCCGATGCACCGGCGCCAAGAGGTGATCAGCGCGATCAAAGCCTTCATCGGCACTGACGTGGTCTTGGCTGGTGTGTTGGCCGAGGTCAGCCGTGACTACAGCCTGGACGTATTCACTGCGCGAGTCGTGCTGTTTCAGGCAGTGTGGAGCCGACAGCTGCGTCTTGATCTGTTTCAGCCGATCGTCGCCGACCACCGGCTGGTAGCTGAGCAGGAGGACGTTTGCTCGCGCTACGCCGATCTGTTTGTACGAGCCGCCGCGTGAAGGCGCCGTCATGATGGTCGGAACCCAACTCGAGGCGCCGAAAGGGTGGCGCGAGCTCCTAAAGGAGCGCGTCTACTACTTCTTGCGCAGCGGTGCGCCGGGCGACACCGTGCGATTGATCGAGTTTCGAAAGACCAAGGGTGGCTTTCGCCCCTGCCTGATCCACGCCCAGCGGGGCCCTTTCGAGTCCGCGCTTCTGTCTGGGACCGTGCGCGCCTGCGCGAAGCAACGCAAGATGCCGCCGTGGCTTCCGGAGTTCGATGCGGCACAGTATCGAGACATCGACGCGGGGCGGCCCCAGGGCGCGTCCCGGTACCGCGACTATGTCGAGCAGCGTTACGCCCAGATCGCCGGCCTCGTCACGCGGATGGATGAGATTCTGGGCGCCAAGGATCCGATGACCCTGATCGGCGCGCACGCGAGATCGTTGCAGCCCGAGCAGAACGCTGGTCGGCTCAAGCAGTGGTTCTTCGCCTACATCACCCACGGTTGCAACATCTGGGCACTGATGCGTGCCAACCACAAGATCGGGCGCTGGGATCGCGGCGACGAGGCGCATGCACAAACCCGCTTTGGCCGACCGGGCTTCCGTGGGCAGGGGGCGGGCCATTCGGCCGTGCCGCTACGCGAACGGATGGTGAACTACTACCTTTGCCATGCCGGGCTCGGCGTGTCGCTGCAGTCGATGCATCGGGACATGCTGTGGGAAGAATTCGGCTGCAAGGTGCGGTCCATCGACGGAGTGAAAAGCAACTTTCATCCCGAGGGGTTGCCTTTCCCGACGTACATGCAGTTCTGGTACGCCGTACAGCTTGAGGTCGGGCTTGAGCAGGTCAAGAAGACCAAGTACGGCGCGGCGCACATGCGTGAGAAGGTGACACCCAGCAAAGGGCGTTTCACGCACGAGCTCGCCTTCCTGCTTGAAAAGATCGAGCTGGACGCCTACTACGTGGACGAGCGTCCGCGCAGCGTGCTGGACGAGCGCGAGATGGAGCCGTTGGCCGTCGTGCGAATTGTCTGCCCGACATCGGGCGAGATCGTTGGCATTGGGTTTTCGCTCGGGGCCGAGACCAGCGAGGCATACAGCATGGCGATGTTCTCCGCCGTGATCCCTAAGTCGAAGTTCTGCCAGCTCTTCGGCATCACCAACATCCTTGACGAGGACTGGCCAGCGCTCGGCCTTCCAGGCTACATGGTGACCGATCGCGGCCCGGGTGCAGCGAACAAGGTCGTGCAGAACCTTCAGCAGATAACTCCGATCCGGCAGATTGCGCCTTCTTACCAGGGGCAGTCGAAGGCGTCGGTCGAGAGCTCGCACCCGCGCAAGACCAAGATCCTCGGGGCGCCGACGCATCGGGTCAGCGAGCTGGACGTGATCGGCATGGTTCGCAAGGAGATCTACAGGGCGAACATGGACAACCACACCAGCAACATCGGCGATCGGCTCCTCGGGTTGAAGGATGGCGAGCGCGTGGTCGCAACGCCCCACCATGCCTGGAGCTTTCTCAGCAGCATCGGGAGCACATTGGCGTTCCCGATGGAGTTTGATGAGGCCGTGCGCACCTTCCTGACCCCCGTCGAGCTCGTCCTGAGCCGAGACGAAATGCGACTTCAGCGTCGTGTCTACGATTCGCCCGAGCTGCGGGCGACAGGCATCTACGACGCGGTCGGGGTCGGGCAATCCATCAAGTTGCAGGGCTACTGTCTTTCCCTCTGCGTCAGGCACTGTTGGGTGGAGATCGACAACAAGCTGATCGAGCTCACGGCCAGGCTGCCGTTGCGCGTCAATGCGCAGCGCACGTACATCTCGTTGTCGGATCTCACGGCAGAGTCGGAGGCCTACTCGGTGCAGCAGGCGCGCCAACGCGAGCATGCAACCGCCGCCGCTGTGGAGTACGCGGGCAAGTACGAGGAGGAAACCGGCTTGAAATTCAACGATAGCAAGGTGGTCGGCGGCGCTCCTCGGGCGCGGGCGAAGAGTGGTGGCACGGCCGAATCCGACGCTCTGCGCGGTCGCACGATACGCAAGACAAAGGCTGCATGATGAAGCAAGAGAACCCCTGGACCGACCGATTCGGCCCAGCCCTGACCGACGTCCAAATTCGCGAACGCGTGCGCGTCGATGCACGGCCGCTGGAGGACCTGACCAAGCTGCCAGCCGAACAAGCGGTCACGGCTCTAGGCGAGCGGTTGGCCCAAGTGTTTGTACCAACCGCCCAGGTGGTCTCGGTGTTGGCCGGGTTCGTCGGCATGGCACGGGCCTACAGCACATCGGCCTTCCCAAGCATGGGCCACTATGTTCGCCAGATCTATCAGGCGCAATCCGGTGAGGCCAGCCGCCTGCCGACATGCCTGACGGGGCTTGCCGGCGTTGGGAAAAGCGAGTTGCTCAAGGCGCTGGCCAAGGTGATGCCAGAAGACGCCGAGCTCTGCGTTCCGGGCCACAGCGGACTGCGGGCGACCAGTCTGCTGAGCTTTGTCATGCAGTCCCAGGTCGGCGCACCGGGTGTGCTACGCCAACGCACGGTCCAGGGATGGGCTGATCTACCGCGCGGCGGGCTGAACGCGCACAACATCTACCGCGATGGCGTGAGCTTGATGACGGCGGATGAGTTCCAGGCAGTGACGGCAGGCGGGAGCGCGAATGCCGTCGCGACCAAGACCCTTTTGCAAATGGCGCAGGTCGGCCCACCCTTGGTTTACTGCGCCAACTACTCGCTGGTGCACAGCCTGTTGAAGCGGCCTCAGCAAGACAGGCAGCGGTTGCTGTCGAACTCCGTGATCATCCACCCCGAGGCGCCGGACAGCGACGACTGGAGGACGACCCTGGCGGAGCTCAGCAAGGTCGCTCCGCGCGTGATCCGCATTGACCCAGAGCGCGATGCCGGTGACATTCATGGGTACACCGCAGGCATCAAGCGCTCGGTCATCGCGCTGCTTTCAACGGCCTACCGGTTGGCGCGCGCCAGCGGACGGGATCATTTCGGGATGGTCGAGATCCAGCAGGCGTATGCGAGTGCGGAGTATTGGACGCACCGCAGTGACGTCGAGGAGCTCACGCGGCAAGCGCTTGGCAACAGCGGTCGCGGTCGGCGCGCTCCGCTTGATCTGGTTTGCCCGTTCCCTGGGGCGCGTCTGCCACAGAAGGTCGTCGTCGCGGACAAGATGATCGAGAGCTACGAGGATCGGCTCAACGAGGAGCATCTCCGGTCCTCGCTGACGCGCGACGAGCGCGAGGGCTTGAAGGCGCGGGTCGTCGCGCCGACGGCAAAGAAGGCGAGCGCATCCGTCACACGCCTACCGCGGCGAGGCAGTCGAAAGGATGAACTGCTTGCCGGGCAGGCGGACTTCCTGAGTGACCTTCGGCGGTAATCGTCATGGCTGAGGCGATGATGAGGGCAGCGGTTTGCGCCTTTGTCGGCATCTGATGGAGTGAAGGCAAGAGGACCCAAGCGGCAGATCAAATCCGGAGCGGTGCGCGGCGCCATTCGCCAATTTGCTACCGCCCGTGTAGCATTGTCAACAGTTCCGATGGTCAATCTTCGCGGCGCGGTTCGGGCTGCGTTGGCAGGGCTCGGTGCTCCCACCATGGCGGGAACGCCAGCAAGCATCGCTCATGGGGAGAGCGATGCCGATCAACTATACCGTTGACCCCAATCGACCAGCATCTGCTCGACTGCACCTGATGAAGCCATACACCCGATCGATCATCGACTTGTTCGACGGCAAGCGTCGCTACATGATCCCGCTGTATCAGCGGCAGTACTCCTGGCGGGAAGCGCCGCAGATCGCGCTGTTGTGGGAAGACATCGAGCGCGCGGTCAAGCGCATCGAGACCGATCGATCGAGTCTGGTTCCTCACTTCATGGGGGCACTCGTGATCAACCAGGTCAAGACCTTTGGGAAGCAGGTTCAGGCGTTCGAGGTGATCGATGGTCAACAGAGGTTGACCACGTTTCAGTTGCTGCTGGCAGCCATACGCGATGTGGCCTGCGACCACGGATCGCGCTACGCGCAAGAGGTCGAGAAGTACCTTTTGAACGATGGCGTTATGGAGAAGGTTGAGGAGGAGCGCTACAAGCTCTGGCCGTCGATTACAGACCGCAGAGCCTTCGTCAAGCTGATTGACCCTGCAGTGGATCTGACCAGCGTGGGTGGGCTATCGGACAGCGACGAGTTGGCCGGCAAGTTGTCCTCGGCAGCCTATGCCGCATTTCGACGGCGTATCAGTCAGCACGTCACTGTCGACGCGGTGTATCACGAAGAGCGGCTAGAGGTTCTCTTCGAGGCGCTTAAGGCTGGCCTCGCTGTCGTTTCAATCGAGCTTGAAGGTGGCGACGACCCCCAGACGATTTTCGAGACCCTCAACAGCCGAGGCGTGCCACTATCGCCGGCCGACTTGCTGCGCAACTTCATTTTCCAGCGCGCGAAGGGCATGGGACAAAGCGGAGGCAACCTCAACGTCGACAAGCTCTACGAGAAGCATTGGCTTCCCCTCGACCGTCGGTTCTGGAGCGAACCTGCATCTCGAGGGCGGCAAACAAGGTCACGACTTGACTGGATGTTGACAGACCATCTAGCCATGCACATCGGCGACCTCGTCTCAATCGAGACACTGTTTGCGAGCTACCGCAAGTGGATGCTGGACAGCACTCCATTTGCTTCAGTGACCGAGGAACTTGAATCCATCACCGCCACCGCAGCTGTTGAGCAGCGCCTGTTCTCGCCCTCCGACGGCGATCCGGTCGGCCGGTTCGGACGCATGGCGGATGCATTCGACGTGTCGACGGCTATGCCCCTCGCGATCTATCTCGCGACCGAGCCGTCCGTGGCTGGACGGCTGAAGGAGGCCTTCGAGGCGCTCGAGAGCTACATTCTTCGGCGAGACATTTGCGGTCTCACGACCAAGAACTACAACCGATTCTTCGTCGCACTGACTACCAGGCTTCGGGCTTGCGAAGGAGACAAGGTTGCCGAGTTGATGTCGTATCTGTCCAACCGGACTGCGGACCTCGATCGTTGGCCTGATGACGCGGAGTGGCGACGTGGGTGGCTTATGAGGGAGCAATATAAGTCCGCACGTCAGCCCCGTCTCCGTTATATCTTCGAGAATATCGAGCGGGCCAAGCACACGGCGCTAACTGAGGACATTGTTATACGGACGGCATTGACGATCGAGCACATCATGCCGCAAAAATGGGAGGCGGCGTGGCCTATCGCTGGGATTGATGCGACAGAGATCTCAGATCTAGATCCTGAGTTCGGCGATAAAATTCGTGCAAGAAATGCTTCCGTCAATACGCTAGGCAATCTCACCCTATTGACTGCTGCACTAAATTCGACGATCTCCAACGGCCCATTGACCATCAAATTACCGGCGATTAGAGCCAATGCTGCGCTTGCTCTTAACCGTGAATTGAATGGCATTGATCACTGGGATGAGGCAGCAATCCAGTCACGCGGCGAGGCACTGTTCGAGTTGGCTCGAACCATCTGGTCCCCTCCTCAGCGAGCTGAGATCGCAGGGGCTGGCGTCTCAGCTACGGCCGATTGGCTTCCGACTGCTGGGGCATTTCCCGCGAATGGAACCAGATGCCACTTTTCGTATTCTAGGCGGGAATTCGAGGGAAAGATTGTCGACAACGCCATCATCATCGATGGAGTCGAGGGGCGACATGCATCGTTCTCCGCCGCTTCGAAAGCCGTTACGGGAACGAGCCGGAACGGCTGGAATGACTGGCACATCTACGAAGATGGACAGGGTTGGGTTCTTGCGAACGATTGGCGCAAGGCTTTGTCCACATGAAGAAGCACGGGCGCGGAGGCTTCCACAGCAATGACATCGATGCAAGTGGATATGTCCGCGCAGCTTCCACAATTACAAGTCGGAGTGATCGCCCGTCGAAATTCCAATCGTGGATTCGGCTACGTTACGGATGAAACGGTCGAGGATAGCTATATTTTTCTTTACGGGCGAGCGATTAAACATTCTGCGGCGAGAGATTTAAAGATCGGTCATCGAGTGCTGTTCCCAACGTCCTTGGAATGATCCTGCATGATCAGCGGAAGTAGCGTATAGCTTTAGCGACGTATTACCTGGAGCTTTGACCGAATCCTTCGGGTGCGAATTGCGGTAGCCGCTAGCGCGCCGGGCTGATGTGGACAGCTTATATTAAAAGCCCCCATCTGGCGACGGCTGAACGTCAGGTCTGGACAGACTCTAAAGAATTCTTGTCCGTCGGGCCGAATGGACAGACTTTCTTATAGGCATCACCTGTTCCGTGCAATTAAAGTCGCAAACAGTACATTAAAGTCGCAAACAACGATCAAGGCAGAATGCGGGCTCGCGAGGCATGCACATGAAGTCGCAAACAGCGACCACGCAGCGTCGCGGCCTGAGGGCCGATTTGGCCCCACGCATTGCGCTGCTGGCACGGCACTGGACATCGCGGGCGATACGGGGACTGGATGTCGCGCAGGCTATAACCACGCGTTATCGAGCATGCAATTTTGCTGACCCTTGAGTGACAACCCAAGGATTAGGCCCGACACTCCAGTCGCGAGGAGCTTTCCAGCTCCGAGGGTACTTTTGACCGAAACCGCCAAAGGCCCGGACATCGGCCAGAACAGCCGTTCAGCATGGCTTGTGGCAACGGCCGCGTTGACGAGGTCAGCAGTCACTGTGGGCGGTCGCTGCCCTTGCGCCTGGCGCCTGTGGATGGCAGGGTTGGCCTACCTGTGGTCGGTAAAATCTGCTCGCGTCGGGCACCCCCTAGCGCCTCTGACTCAGGCTCTCATTGCCTGTTCCCACCACCCGCGGGTATCGACACTCATCGCATCAGCGAGTTCTTCCAGATCCACGATCTCTGCATCAGACAGCGCCATGGTTCTGGCTCGGACCAGGCTATCGACGTAGCGGGGCCTCGTAACGCCGATAATCGGTGTCGAACCTTTGGCGATGGCCCAGGCCGTCGCGACATCGGCGGCGGCCGCACCGTGCAGCTTGCCGATCGTGGCGAGCTTATCGGTCAGCGCCTGCAATCGAGGCAGCACGCCGTTGTAAACTTTCGCCCGCTCGCTGCCTTCCGGCAGAGGGTTCGCGGGGCTGTAAAGGCCGCTCAGGGCGCCCTGCTCCAGCACCATGTACGCGAAGAACGGGATGTTCCGATCGCGGCAATAGGCCAGTATGCCGGCATCTTCGGCACCGCGGTAGACGAGGCTGTAGTGATTCTGGACCGCGGCAACCCGGAATCCCGCCTCGCCGAGAATCCGGTCGGCCCGTTCGATTTCGCGCAGGTTGTGGTTCGAGACGCCGACATGCCGAACCTTGCCGCTCTCGAGCAAGGGGATCATCCGGGGCGTCCACCGCTCCACGTCGGCGGGGTTATGGACCCAGTAGAGATCGACATGGTCGGTGCCGAGTCGCGCAAGGCTCTGCTCGATCATGTCAGCAACCGGATCCTTGTCGGTGCCCGCAGCCTGTGGGGTGAATTTCGTCGAGAGCTGGTACTCGCTGCGGTCGTAGCGCTTCAGGATCTCCCCGAGCACGGTCTCCGCGCGCCCCATGCCGTACACCGCCGCGGTATCCCACAGGGTCAAGCCGGCTGCATGCGCCTTGTCGACGAGCTCTTCGAGACCAGCCCGGGTCAGAGCACTGCCGAAATAGCCATCCCCCGCTTCACCGCTGTCGCCCCAGGCCCACGTCCCCAAGGCAATCCCGGGGATGTTCAGACGTTCACTTCGCATACTCGCTCCTTCAAGGTTGGACGGCCGGGCGCGCAGTGACCCGGCTCTCCCGATACTATGCAGGGCCGCGACGTCGAGACGTGAGCCCGATGGGCCGAAATGACTGCCCGATCCTCCGAAATCCGTGTTGCCCATTGCCGCTTTCGCGTCCGTCGGCGATACTTCCTCCCATGCAGACCCTGGCTGAAATCGCCGCATGGATCGACCGGCACATCGCGAAGGATGGCTTTCAGGCCACCACGATAGAACGGTTGACGCTGGCCCGATCCTCCACGGTCACCATGCCGATGCCCAGTGTCTATCGGCCGCTGCTCTGCCTCGTCGCACAGGGGCGCAAGGACATCACGCTAGGCGATCGCGTATTCCGGTACGGACCGGGCCGCTACGGGATCGTGACCCACGACCTGCCGGTGACGGGCCAGGTGGTCGAGGCGACGCCAGACAAGCCCTATCTCTGCCTGTATCTCGATTTCGATGCGGTGATGCTGGGGCAGCTGGCATTGCGCGTGCTGCCGCCGCCGGAAGCTCCCGCGCAACCCATCGGCAAGACCGTGTCCGACGCCGACGAGGAACTGCTCGACGCAGTGCTGCGCCTGCTGCGCCTGCTCGACGACCCAGCAGCGCTGCCGGTGCTCGGTCCTCTTGCCGAACAGGAAATCGTCTATCGCTTGCTGGCGGGCCCGGACGGCGCCAGAATGCGTCGCATCACCTCTAGCCAGGGCCGTCTGGCTCAGGTGGGCCGTGCCATCGCCTGGATCGGGCAGCACACCCGAGAGCGTCTCAGCATCGACCGGCTGGCCGCGGAAGTGGGCTTGAGTCCGTCGAGCCTGCACGAGCATTTCCGCGCGGTGACGGCGATGACACCCCTGCAGTTCCAGAAGCAGCTCAGGCTGCAGGACGCGCGCAGCCTGATGCTGGTGGAGGGCATCGACACCACGACCGCCGCCCTGCGGGTCGGTTACGAGAGCCCGTCACAGTTCAGCCGCGAATATCGCCGCTACTTCGGAGCGCCGCCGGCGCGAGACATCGCGCGCTTGCGCGGCCCGGGCAGTTAACTTCTTTCGCAAGAACTGCGAGACGATACGGCAACGGTTGCGCGCGACGTCAGGCTTGAAATTCGGTGCGTTCCAAACGGCTCACCGCAAACCCGGCACATGGCTCAAATCGGCATCGGCGCCCACAGCCTTACCCGTTGGATTCGTTACCCTGCATGCGGATCAGGGTGTCGAGCACGCGCAGATTTTGGGGCTGGAGTTGCCGCGCTACGTCGACCCAGTCTTCCACGACCGCCGTCATTTCTTCCCGATCTAAGGGCATCATGCGACGCTTGGCGCGTTGCAAGGCGTGGCGAGCGGCACGAACCTTGGTATGAGACGCAATGAAATCACGGGTGAACTGGTCGCCCTCCCCTGTTGGGCAGACATGGTCGATAACGCCCATCTCCTGCAGGAGCTTCGCAGAGAACACCTGCCCGCTCTGCATCATTTTCTCGGCCTCCGACAGCCCAATGCGTCGGGTCAACAGACTCATCGCACCGGTGCAGGGAAATAGCCCAAATAACACCTCCGGCAATCCGAATTCTGCCTTCTCCTCCGCAATGACATAGTCGGAAGCCAGTGCCGTTTCGAACCCCCCCCCCAAGGCACGGCCTTGGACCAGGGCAATCGTGGTAGCACGCTGCGTCACGGCGCCAAACCAGCGGCACGTCATGTCCAGGCAACGCATCGAATAAGCACGCAGGGCCGCGAAATCACCCCGCTCTATGCACGACTGGAAGTAACCGAGATCGCCTCCGACGTTGAAATAGGCCGGGTGGTCGGATCTCAGTACCGCGTAATGAATCGGTTGCGCTTCCTGATCACCATCCTGCCAGACGCCGCCATAGCTTTCATAGGTCGAGAACGCCAGTTCGAAAGCGTCCAGCAGTTCTCGTGAAAAATTCAGAGGCCGGTGTTCGCGCGAGCGCATGGTGATCCACATGCTGCTCTGGGTCGCATCGAACTCCAGGGCGACTCGGCCCAGACTGCGCATGGGCATCGGCCCATCGGCGCCCATAGCCCGCTGCATCCTGCGTACGGGAAGTTGGACTACAGAGGCATTCAAACGCATTGGAACTCCGAATCTTGTCTGCAAGACGAGGAAGAACAGCCAGCCATCACCAATCTGCGAGGAGACACTCGCGAAAAATCTTCACCATATCTCAGGCCACGTCGAGTGCAAGCGCGAATTTCACGATTGGAATCGGCCTGGGCCACCAAATCGGCTTTTCGGGAATCGAAGACGCGAATTTTCTACACATGCCCAGCCTCGATGCTTCTGACTGCTGCGACGCATCAAGGATAACGGATGCCCGTTCAATACTTGAAGGAAATGAGAAATTGTTCTCACAAATGTCATTTCTGAGCAAAAGGTGGCGGCCATTCTTATACGTCGGTACTTACGATCTTTCCGAACTTCTGCCACTGCTCTGCGGGCTCGTGCCTTGGACTCGTGGGGGTACTGCCGCTACGGCTCGCTGAGTGTTCCGCGTCGTATTGCAATGCCTTTCTCCAAACAGACCCGCGGCGCTCGAAATCCGCACCACGTACAGTGAAAACCACCTCCACTTTCGATTTCGGCAAGGCGCTACAGAGCCAGGCGAGAGTCCGTCTTTGGATGGTGTGTGCGCTCGTCCTCACCCTCTGTTCCGTCGGGGCGGCCTCCAACTGGCTGACTGCCCCGCAAGTCGCCGTGGGAACGCTGCATCTCGGGTATGCACTGGTCTTTTACTGGATACAGCGCCGGAAGAAACAGATCTCCGAGCGCCTGCTCTTCACTACCGCCATTCTCGACGCCGCATGCATTTTTGGCTGGGTCATGGTGACGGGCCCGTTCGGCATTTTGTTCACACCCCTACTGAACTTCTCGACCATTGGTTATGGGATGCGTACGGGAAGCCGTAAAGTGCTGCGCGTCTCCCAGGGCGCCGCATTCTTCTTCGCATGCCTGGTCCCGCTTCTTTCTCCGATGTGGGCGACTCACATGATTGGCTGGGGTGCGGTGATACTCGCAGTCGTCATCGTCCCTTGGTATGCGGGCGAGTTGACCAAGCAGTTCAAAGCGGCCATTGAATTTGCGGAGCGGGAAAGCCAGGCCAAGAGCGAACTGCTGGCGCGCGTAAGTCACGAACTCCGCACACCGCTCGGCGGCATTACCCATGCAGCCGAATTGTTGCGTGTCGAAGCCTCGACAGTACGTAACGCAGACCTCTCCAAGACAATCCTCGATCTCAGCGAACATCTTCTCGCCGAGATCAACGACCTGCTCGATCAGAGCAAGCTGACCTCTGGCAAGATGACGCTTTCCCCGGAGCCCCATCCGCTGGAAAGGGTGCTTGAGATCGTGAGCGCCTCAATTGAAAGCCGTGCGCAGGCCAAAGGGCTCTTGTTCCACGCAAGAATCGATCCACGCCTCACGTCCCAGGTGTTGATCGACGATCATTGGCTGGTCCGTGCGCTGATCAACCTGGCGGGCAATGCGGTCAAGTTCACAGACGCGGGCAGCATCAGCTTGAATTTCATTCTCCTGTCTGAGTCCCTAGATGATTACGTCATACGTTTTAGTGTGCACGATACAGGGATCGGGATTTCACCATCGGATCAGTCGAAGATTTTCAACCCGTTCGTCCAGGCCGAGAGTGGAAGGCGTCACGCGTCAGAGGGAACTGGTTTGGGCCTAGCCATCAGCCAGGAAGCCGTCCGCCTGATGGGCGGCGATCTCTGCGTGGCGAGCACACCGGGCGGCGGGAGCCATTTTTGGTTTGATCTCCGCCTCGAAAAAGCGCCAGACGCTCCTGCTGTCCCCACCTCATCTGTGCCGACCACCGCCCCGACCAAATTAACCCCACCGGTAAGCGGTAGGCGCATTCTGCTCGTAGACGACAATTCAACCAATCTATTCTTGCTGAAAGAACTCTTGCAGCAGGACGGACATTCGGTCGTCACCGCCTCAAGCGGCGCTAGTGCACTTACGATCCTGTCCCATGGCGACCGTTTCGATCTGCTCCTCCTTGACTACAACCTTAGCGATATGGCTGGAACGCAGCTTCTCCAGATCTATCGCATGGGCGTCGCACAACCCGCTCCCGCATTCTTCCTCACAGCCGACGCGACCTTGGTGACGGAGCGCAAGCTCGGGGAAACCGGAGCCCGCGGCGTGCTGACAAAACCGATCCGGATCGCGGATCTGCGTCGAGCCATCCAGAATGAAGCGCGGCCAACTGCTGCTACCTCCAAGGTCTGCGCGCTGGATCAAGCCTCGCCATTGACTTCCGATTGGCAAACAGAGGATGATCAGAAAGTCGGCAAGCACCTCCGTGCCGTATCTGTAACGTACATTGATCCTGCAGTAATCCAACGGCTGCAGTCTCTTGGCCGGTCCAAGACCTTCCTGATCGAAATGCTTAGCCGCGCAAAAGCCGACATCAATCGTTCGACAGAGGCCGTTGCAGCGGCGTTACAGCACCAAGATGCCGGTGCCGCACGAGATGCCGCGCATGCCCTAAAGGGAGTCTGTCTGGAGATCGGCGCCATCCGCCTGACCAATGTCAGCCTCGCCATCATGCGTAGCGACGATGCACAACTTGAATCGCAAACAGCCAAAATGCGAACCAATCTGCGCGACGTTGCATCGAACACCTTGGCTGCGATCGATGGCATCATCACTCAGCAAACGCAGATCGCTGCGAGTTTCTGAGCCGCGGGGCACGGCCGAGCCCTGGGCCCTTCAATTACGATGAAGTTGTTCTGAATTGCCCTCAACCGCTAGGGCCGACCCAGAACTAGCGCCACATTGGTACCCCCAAACCCTGCAGACAGTGTGAGAGCATGCCGTACCTCTTGGCCCTTGAGTGTCTGTCTCAGATGCTTTAATCCCAAGCAGTCCGGATCGATGTCGTCTAGATGGGCTGTACCGGGAAGAAAACCGTGCTCAATACCAAGGATGCAGACCAGCGCCTCCATGGCACTCGACGCCCCGAGCAGATGTCCATGCAACGCCTTAGTCCCACTGATGGGAACGTCCATGGCCGCTTCTCCCAGGACTTCTTTCATGGCGGAAACCTCGACGGGATCACCACCGCGTGTGGCCGTGGCATGCGCGTTGATGTAGTCAAGCTCTGAAGGGGCGAGATCCGCCCTGCGCAACGCCGCGCGCATGGCTGCAATCTGCCCACGCGCATGCGGTGATCCGATGTGATAAGCGTCGGAGGCTACGCCCCACCCCTCGATCACCGCGTGGATACGCGCACCGCGACTTTGCGCATGTTCGCGCGACTCCAGCACGAAAAACACACTCCCCTCCCCCAGGACCAAGCCGGTACGCCCGGCTGAAAAGGGCTTGCAGCTTCGAGAGGGGTCACTTTCATCAACCGCTGCCAGCGCGCGTAGTCCGTCCCAGGCCCAGAGAAATCCGGGCTCCAAGGTGGCATCAGCTCCGCCGACCAAGGCAATGTCGAGTTCGCCGCATTGGAGATGCCGACAGGCGTCCGCAATGGCGTTGCCAGAAGACGAACAAGCCGAGGTGTGGCTCGCCGTCGGTCCTGTCACTTGCTGCCGGATCGAAATCTGCGCTGCGGGTGCGTTGGCCATGACATTCATGATGACGTAAGGCCGTGCGCTGTGCTTGCGCTCGACATAAAACTGTCGAGCTGCCTCCCACTCGGTCGCCCCTCCTCCCCTCACTGTGCCGTAAAAAACCCCGGCCCGCTCGCCATACGTCGAGAAGGTGTCGATTCCAGCATCCTTTGAAGCCTCTTCTGCTGCGACGATCGCAAGCTGGGTGGTTCTATCGAGGAAGGGCCGTTCAATTCGCGTAAAGCGCTCACTGAAATTCTCCGGCACCAGCCCTACAGCGAAGGGCTTGTCCAGCAAAGGAGATTCGAACAAACTAATACCCGAATGCAAATTCTTCAGATTTTCAACAACCGTCGATAGCGAATTCCCTATCGGAGAGACGACTCCGATGCCGCTAACCACAATATCACTCATTTCACACGTTTTCTACATTACGCAAAACCATTTGAGCCACGTCTTGCAAAGTTGGCGGCCTGGGGAGCGACACATCGCTAAATTTATGCCCAACCGCGTCCTCGAGTCCTATGATGACATCTAGCATGGCCATCGAATCCAGCCCCGAATCCGTGATGGGTGCGTCAGGGGACACTGCAGAAAGATCCATATCAAAAGTCGACAGGACGATTTCCTTGATTTTTTCAATAACATCGCGCTCGGTTCGCAAAGTGGTCATGGCTGAAATCAGAATTGAGTAGTTAAAAAGAATGATGAATTCCAACTGGGAAAAAGCACCGCAGATCCTGATTGTCGATGATCAGCAGGCCAATTGCCTTCTGCTGGCAGAAATTATGGCGGGTGTTTGTCCGAATGCGGACATCAGGACATTTTCGAATCCTCTTGATGCATTGCACTATGCTTCAGAAGGCGATGTCGATCTTTTGATTGCAGATTATCACATGCGCGAGCTAGATGGCGTCTCGCTCATTCGTCAGATTCGTGCGTTGCAGCATCTCCATGAACCGCCAGTCATCTGCGTCACTTCGTCTGATGATATCGCGGTGCGTTACGCTGCTCTTGACGCAGGCGCCAATGACTATTTGAGCCGTCCTCTGGATTATCGCGAGTGTGCCGCCCGCTGCCGAAATCTGTTGAATATGCGGCAGCTTCAATTGGCCATGCGCTCTCACTCTAAAAATCTATCAGATAAAATATTTTCCGTCACCAAAGAATTAGAAACAAAAAACATGGAAACTCTTTTTCGACTGGCTAAAGTCGCGGAACAAAGAGATACGGATACCGGCGCACATTTACAGAGAATTGGTAAATTTTCAGCATATTTGGCGATCAAACTGGATTGCGACCAAAATTTCTGCAATATCGTCGAACTCGCTGCGCCATTACACGACATTGGCAAGGTCGCGATCCCAGACAGCATTCTTTTAGCCAAGCGCCAATTGACTCCCGCGGAATGGGAAATCATGAAAACGCACACGACGATTGGACATGGCATGCTAGCCGGGAGTGATTCGGTGCACATGCAATTGGCTGCCGACATTGCGCGTTCGCACCATGAGCGCTTCGACGGGTCGGGCTATCCCGATGGTCTCGTAGGTGAACAGATTCCGCTTGCGGCGCGCATCCTCGCGGTGACTGATGTCTACGACGCGCTCACGTCCAAACGCCCCTACAAAGAAGCATGGTCCCACGACAAGGCGCGCGCCTATCTAATGGAACAGTCGGGAAGGCACCTCGACCCCAACTTGGTTGCCGCCTTCCTTTCGTCGCCCGAAGACATCCTGCAGATTTCCAGCATCCGCCTGCACTGACTGCAGCGAGACTAGCGCACATGGACCGCAAGAAGAACTAGGGCACGGTGCGTCGTACCCAGAGCGATCCCATCTGATATTGCACGGCGATCATCCACTGCTGCATCGATGTTGACGCAAACTGATTGGGGTACTCCCCATACAAGGCCAAAGCGCCCCATACCCATCCTTCGGCGTCTAGCAAGGGAATGGTTGCACTGGACCGAATGATCAACCCCAGTTTGAGCGCCCGAGCGTAACTAGCGGGATTATCCGCCGCCCAGCAGTCGACCCGAGCGATCCGGTGCGTGCGCCACGCCGAGGCGGTTGCGCTGTCAGGGCTTCCCCCTTGATCTTCGCCACCATTTGTGGCGACAGCAGCGAAAAAGCTGGCTAACAGATCGGGGTGTTGCGCACTCGCACTTTGCTCCAGCAAAAGCGCATCATCGGTCCGCCCGCGAAACCATCCGGCCCCCGCCATTCCCGGCAACTTTGCCATCGCATCGAGTTGCATCTGCAGCGTGAGTCCCGTTCCGTCTACCGATTTGGCGCGCGGAAATGAAAGCACATCCATGTAAGACTGGGCGATGGCGTCTGCGGCAGCAAAATGTGCCTGAAACGCATCATCCAGGCGGGACTCAACGAGGGAGAGCAAGGGATAGCGGCGTACCAGGGGCCATCCCACAATTTCCAGATGTTGGTCAATCAGCTTTCGATACTGAACTGAAGCCCGTGTCAGCAATGCAGGCGAAACACCGCTCAGACTAAGCGCCATACCGATTTTCAACGCACGGCTGATCAACAAATCGCGAGACACGTCCGGATCGACCAGCATCTCCAGATACGCGCTTTGGTGCTGTTTCAGATGGCCCCTCTGAACAGCGTCCAATCCAGCCAACACTGCTTGTGAACGCGGATCCGCTTTAAGATCAGCGTAGAACACCTCGATAAAGTTCGGATTTGCACGTTCTAAGAGGCCAGAAGCCTCGGCCAATAGGCTCCTTGCACTGCTGCCATAGGAATCTGTCGTCAATGTGTGACTGTCGGCGGCAGCGTTGGGCTGTACGCCCAACTGCCACCAGGAGGCTCTCGTAGTCTTGCGTGCCTTGAGTTGGTACATTGCAGCGTCTGCAGTACGCAACAGCAGGTCCGGCTCCGACCCTTCATGCGGATACCGAGACACCCCCATCGTCATGCTGACAATGGAGGTGTGCTGCGCTGAAACAACTACCGGCTCTGACGTTACCGCCTCCAGACGGTCAAGAACGGCAGACAATTGCTTGATCGCCTGCAGCGGATCGATCTCCTCGATCAAGATGGCAAACTCGTCGCCCCCCAAGCGGGCGATCAATTCGGGTTCCCGCAACGCATTGCGCCAGCGGCGCGAGATTTCGCGTAGTAGTTGATCCCCAGCATCATGGCCATGCGTATCGTTGATCCCTTTGAATCCGTCGAGATCGATGAAGCCCACGGCCACTTCCGTTCCGCGCCTGCGTGCACGGGCGATCGCATCATGCAAACGCAGATGGAAGGCGGAGCGGTTCGGCAGACCTGTCAGTTCATCATGCAGAGACTGTTGCTTAGCTTGGGAATGCAGCAGAGAGAGCTCTCGGAAGGAAGTGTGAATCCGGCGCGCAGCCAATCCAAGAAAGACAAAATAAAGCACGGAGAGAATGCCAATGGCTTGAAGCGTAGCGTCTGACGCCCCGAGCAATTGGACACTCAAACTGACCGCCGGTGGCAGCATGAATAGCAAAGCCGATGACGCGTCGGACGACTGCTGCGCCACACCAGCCCCACACACCGCTGAGATCACCGTGGCTACGAGCAGCTCTTCAAACGGTGTGGTTGGCGAAAGCAAGACCGGAAGCGCGGCCCAGGACAGTCCCAGAACGAACACACCGAGTCGCAGCCGCACAAGCCAATGAGCCGCATGCGCCGCAAAAGCGCGGTCACGTCTCGCACCAATCCAAAGCACTACCCGTATGCCGTGCGCGATAACCATCCAGGCAAACCAGAGCCACAGGCTCGTCGAGCCCGCGCCACCACCCGGGTGGATGAGCCAGACTATGACGCCCGCAGGGACGACCCCGCCGGCGAACCCGACTGGGATGGTTTTGAGTACAGCACGCGCCTGATCTTCGGAAACACTTCGCACCGGATCCAGCCAAGACGAGAAGCCTCCCTCCGTCGGGGGTGGATCTGAAAAGACCGGCGATTGTTTGCTCTGCTTCTCTGGTGTGTTCATGGCTTATATCGTCGACAAGTGGCTTGTCAAAAGCCCAATGCACCCTCATGGCAGCGAATTGGTTCCTCGAACAGGGCTGAGAAAGTCAGGACATCAAAGACTTTCAGTATCGTGGAGAATTGAGAACTTTTCTCGATTATGCAACGAGTGCATCCCGCTACAGCCCTTATTGTTGATGGTGCAAACGCACCTTCTCGACAAGCCAGGCCGTGAGTTTCTTACTGGCTGCCTTTCGCACTTCTTCGTCTTGTGCTTCATGGATGATGGCGTGATAGGACTCAGCCTCTGCTGCCTCAGCACCGAGGCGGCTCAGATAG
>JAGWOZ010000269.1 GCA_028870715.1 Betaproteobacteria bacterium
AGCAGCAAATGCCCGTTTAACGCGAGAAAGAGCAGCATCGCCAAAAGGTTAAGAAAGCTCGCGAGACTTGTGACTTGTACGCCCTGGACAGGATCAAACAGGGTGGAAAAACCCAGGCCCATCTGCAGTCCGATGACGCTGCCACCTAGTTGCACGGCGGTGAGGATGAGAGTCATGGACACCCCCACGACGCCGCCCACGAGTAACTGCTGCAACACCAGCATCCACGACAGACTGCTGCCCAACTGCACGGGCGGCATGCCGGGCAGCGCTGGCGCCAAGGCTAAGGCGATTGCCACAGCCAGGCCCACCCGGACTTGCACGGGGATCTGAGAGGCGCCGAAAACCGGGGCTGTGCTCAGCGTGCCGAGCACGCGAAGAAAGGGCCAGAAGAAGGCGCCGATCCAAGTCTCGATCTGGGTGGACGTGAAATCGATCATGAGCCGATGAGGTGCGGAATGCTCTGGAACAACCGGATGGTGAAATCCATCAACACATGCAGCATCCAGGGCCCGGCAAAAACGGCAGCCACCCCAATACCCAGGAGCTTCGGCACGAAACTCAGCGTCATTTCGTTGAGTTGAGTCGCCGCCTGGACCAAACTCACAACCAGGCCGACAAGGAGCGCCGTGCCCAGCAGCGGCAACGCAATGAGCAGCATGACCCACAGCGCCTGCTGGCCAAGGGAAGTGATGGTCTCCGGGGTCATGCCAAGGGCCTTAGTGCACGAAACTCTGAACCAGCGAACCGATCACCAGCTCCCAACCGTTGACCAGCACGAACAGCATCAGCTTGAGCGGAAACGACACAGTCACGGGGGAAAGCATCATCATCCCCATGGACATGAGCACGGCCGCAACCACCATGTCAATGATCAGAAACGGGATAAACACGATGAAACCAATCTGGAACGCCGTTTTCAGCTCCGACGTGACGAAAGCGGGGATGAGCAGGGTCATCGGGGTGTCGGCTGGCGACGCTAGCGGCTTGTTGCCCGAGAGCCTGACAAACAAGGCCAGATCGTCCTGGCGGGTTTGTGAAAGCATGAATGTCTTCAACGGTGCCGAGCCTGCATCAAGTGCCTGCATCATGGAAATCTGGTTATCCATCAACGGCTTGATCGCCACGTCGTTGATTTTGGAGAGCACCGGATTCATGACGAAAAACGTGAGGAACAAGGACAGTCCGATGATCACTTGGCTGGGCGGAACGGTGGTCGTTCCCAAGGCCTGCTTGAGCAGGGACATGACAATCACGATCCGTGTAAATGCGGTCATCATCAATAGCATGGCCGGTAGAAATACGAGTACGGTCATGAACAGCAAAGTCTGCAAACTCAGCGTGTATTCCGTCGCACCACCTGGCATCGGCGCCGCCGTGAACGCAGGCAACCCTTGCGCCTGCGCCCACGCTGGAGCGCACAGCGTGAACAGGATCAATGCTTGACGGAGCTTGCGGAAGGTCGGGTTCATGGACTTCGGTCTTGGGGCACGCCGCGAGTTACAGACTTGCGCAACCAATCCGAAAAGACCAAGGAGGAATCTGTCTTTCGAACTTCGAGCGTTTGCGGTAACACGTGTAAACAGCGCAAACCTTGGGGGCCGGAGCCCAAAAGCAATTGCTGTTCGCCCACCTGTATGAGCAAAAGTCGTTCCCGCGGCGATAGCGCCAAACTCGTGACAACACGAAGCGGAGCATCGGCTCTGGCCAAGCCTGGCTGTACACGCCTAAGTACACGTAAAGCCACGAAAAAAATCAAAAGGACGAGCGCCAACCCGCCCAAGACACGCAGCAATTCAGACCAAGACATAGGATTGGACATGGTCGATGGACCTCAAGGGTTGACGGAATTTTGACAAGGCAAGTCGATGACTGCCAGCCGGTTGACGCTTGACTGAAGCCGATTTTTGACCAGGTGTGCGACGAGCACCGGCATTCGTGCCGGAAAAGGATAGCGCGGATGCCCCAGGCATCCTGTTTCGATTGAACATGTGCCCGCTTGACCCCCTCCTGCCCGGTCGGCTTCGCCTCGCCGGCGCTGCGCGCCGGGCGGGGCGAGGAAGGGAAATGCGCGGGCACATGCTCGCCTGCATCGCGCGCGGTGCGAAGAACGGTGGCGGCAGTCTTCGCCTTCGGGCAGAGTGGCGCCCATAAGATTCATTGACAATGCATCTTTCGTAATCTACTCTTCCTGACCAGTTGCGCGACAAGCCTCGGCCGTCAGGGCGGAAAAGGACAGCGTGGATGCCACAGGCGCTTGATCGCCCGAGTCGACACGCCCCCTTCTTCCCGCGAATGAAATATGCGCAATCGGTGCAATGGAGTGCAGTGATGACACGATCGGATACGTTGCCCACGCCAACCCTTGTCTATGCCTGTTCCGGATGCTCGAGTGCAGCACAGTTGGCCAATCATCTGGCGGTGCGCCTGGACCGCAACGGCGATGCCGAGATGTCCTGTATTGCGGGCGTGGGCGGTCGTGTGAAGCCTTTGATACGCATCGCACGCAGGGCGGCCGAGGAAGGCCGCCCAATCCTGGTCATTGATGGCTGCCCGCTGGCTTGCGCCAAGCACAGCCTGGCCCAAATCGATATCGTGCCCACGCTGCACCTGCAATTGGCCGAGTTCGACGTGCGCAAGACCGCGCATGCTGATTTCGATCCGCAACAGGCACAGGCCCTGCTCACGCGTTGTACCCAACGTGTGCGTGACCTCAACGCCGCCTACCTCGAGCACGGCGCCATGGCTGTGCTGCCTGCGGCCTGACGAGACGACGCCATGCCCGCCAGTGCGCCGCGGCGCGCGACCGCGATTGGTCACGTCGCATTCGAGGATTGTGGTTCGCTCGCGGCAGCTTTGGCAGCGCGTGGTATCGCACTCGAAACCGTCGATGCGTGCACGACTGGTCTGCAACGCATGGACCCCTTTGAGCCGGACCTCCTCGTCGTACTCGGCGGCCCCGTCGGCATCGGGGACTGTGCCCTGTATCCCTTCATTGACGCCGAGATCGATCTCCTGCGCGCTCGCCTGCAGCGCCGCCTGCCGACACTCGGCATCTGCCTCGGCGCGCAATTCATGGCGGCGGCGTTGGGAGCGCGGGTCTACCCTGGCGGGCACGGCAAGGAAATCGGCTGGGGTCCCATTGAGCCGGGCGTGGACGTCGGGCGCCACCCCGCCATGGCGAGCCTATTTGCGCCGGAAATTCGGGTGCTGCACTGGCACGGTGACACGTTCGAGCTTCCACGGGGCGCAGATCACCTCGCGTCCTCACCTTTGTACGTCAATCAAGCCTTTGCCCTCGAGAGTTATGCCCTCGCGTTGCAGTTCCACGTCGAGGTCAGGGCACGCGACCTGCCGCGCTGGTACGTCGGGCATTGCGCCGAGCTTGCCGCCGCCAACGTAGACGTGACGGCGTTGCGACATGATGGCGCCAGATTCGCGCCAATTCTGGAAGCAGGGGCTTTTCAGTTCTGGAATGCGTGGCTCGATGGCGCCATGCCGCTTGCGCGTAACGAAACCTTGGATGATGACGCCCGCGCATTGCCGAGCGCAGCGCAATTGGATTGAGCTCAACGCGCGATCGATCCGTTGCATCATCGCCGCGCGACTCCACAACGCAATCTCCAACTTGAGGTGCTCTGACCGCCGGTTGCGAATCGTGCGCCAAATCGCCGCGTCCTGCCCCTGCGTCAGAACGCGCTTGTCGCGCCCGTAGGCCCCCCCGCGACTGCGAGGCGCCATCAGGCGCAGCAGACCCCATGCCGCGGGGTTTGCCAGC
>JAGWOZ010000270.1 GCA_028870715.1 Betaproteobacteria bacterium
GTATCGAGCGCGGTGCTAGGACGACTCCCGTTCGCGTCCGATACGATCTGCTGTTGCCGATGGCCTGCGGGAAGCCTCCGCGCTATAAACGCACAGCCGCACGACACACGCATGAGGGAGAAGCGATGATTTGGCACGTGGATCTGACGATTCAGATGCGACAGCGCGATGCGCTGTCGGCGCGGCTTGAGATCGGGTCGTCGTCGACAGCGGAGAGTAGAAGCTATGCATCCCGCTGACGCGATCGCGGCGCAACCGGTCGGGGCGACCTTTTTTCGCGCCGACCTGCATATTCATTCGTTTGGCGCGTCCCACGATGTCTCCGATCAGGCGATGACGCCGGAGGCTATCGTGGCAACGGCCGCAGCCGAGAATATCGCAGTGATCTCGATCACCGACCACAATGACATCTCGAATGTGGCGCGCGCTATCGAAGTGGCCGCAGCGCACCGCGTCCTGGTCATACCGGGCGTGGAGCTGTCGACCCCGCAGGGGCATTTGCTCTGCTACTTTCCGTCCCATCAGCACCTCACGCGGTTTTTCGCCCGGCTGACAGTTCTCGACGCCGGCACACCAACATCACGCTGCCAGCAGTCCATCATCCAGTGCTTGGCAGAGGCGGAAGCCCATAGCGGGTTCGGCGTGCTCGCGCATGTCGATAGCCCCTCTGGCTTCGAGCACGACAACCCCGGCGCCTCGCCGCACAAGTTCGATGTCATCTGCCACCGCGCCTTAGTGGGCATCGAGCTGAAACATGCGACCTCCGATATTTCCTACTCGGCAACGGACACCGTGCCGGACCGCGTACGGATGGGACAGCAGCGCATCGAGCGGTTGGAGCTTGGCGCAAAACAGTTCCTGGCACGCGTCCTCAACTCCGACGCGCACAGCTTGGACTCGCTCGGCCGGAACGCCGTCAGCGCGAAACGCATCACGCGCTACAAGATGGACGTTCCGAGCTTCGCTGCGCTGCGCATTGCCTTCGAAGATGCCGACGCGCGGGTCCGCATCGAGGATCAGATCCCGCAGTCGGTGCCCTGCGTAGTCGGGATTGCGTTCGACGGCGGTTTTCTCGCTCAGCAGGTCATCCGCTTCAGCCCCAACCTCAACTGCATCATCGGCGGCCGGGGCACGGGAAAGTCCACAACTTTTGAAGGCGTCCGCTGCTTGATCGACAGCCGCGACGATCCCAGCAAAGTCGTTGACTCCGAGGTTTGGCCAGATCAGTTGCACCTGATCTGGCAGGACAAGGCCGGCCAGCAGCATCTCCTCTCGCGGCACAAGACGATGGAGATGCAGAACGTCAATGATCCCGACAGCGGGCCTTGCACTTTCGATATCGATTGCTTCGGTCAGGGCGACGCGGCGCGGATCAGCCACAAGGCGGAGTCCAGCCCGCTGGCGCTGCTTGGCTATCTCGACAAGTTCGTAGATCTGCGCGATGCAGAGGCGGAAGAGGAAGCCGCCCGAGAAGACCTACTGAACCTGCAAACGGAGATCGAAAAGGCGCAGCGGCAAGTCGCCTTGATCCCGCAATTCGAGCGGCAGTTAGCAACGACCAAGCAGGCGCTGACCGCGATGCAGAAGCCCGAAGTCAAAGAGCTGATCGAGCTGCAGCGGCAGCTGGCCACCGAGCGCGAGCTGCGGTTGCAGATCGGCCAGAAGCTTAGGCACCTTAAGGAAAACAGCAACGTCGGCGCGCAATCCACCGTTGCTGCGGAATTTGGCGGTCTGGCCGATCCTGCCACGCTGAAGCTGGGCCGCGCCGAGTACGAATCGATCATCCGCGAGGCCAATAGCTTCAAGGCGGTAGTTAACGACGCGCAGCAAAAGATCACGGCGGGCGTCGCGGGTCTCGAAAAACTAATCCTGGCGCAGGTAAGCACCTGGCGCACCAAGGACACCGACGCTCAAGCCCGGATCGACGCGAAAAAGAAGGAACTGGAAGCACTCAAGGTCACGTTCGACATGGCCTACATCGCAAAGCTGGCGTCGGATGAGGCTAGCCATCTGCAGATGCTGAAGAACTTGGGGAAGTGGAAGACGCATCTCGTCGAGCTGAAGCGCAAACGCATGGCCGCCTTGTCACGACGCTGGACCGCCCGTGACCGGATCGCGACGCAGCGCGAAGCGTTCGGCAAGGCGGCGACCGCGACGCTGAAGGAGGCGCTGTCGGATTTGCAAGTCAGCTTGAAATTCCAGCGCAACGCACACTCGCCGGAAGCTGCCGAGCAGATCATCGCGATCATGGGGTGGCGCACCAATCAGCAGATCCGCGCCAGCTACCTAGTTGAAGACTTAACGGTGCCGACGCTGCTCGATGCCATTCAGCGCGCGGATGTGAGCGCGCTGACAGGACTGGAGACCAAGGACGGTTTCGGGGCTTTCGATAAGGACGAAGCCAAAGCCATCCTCGAAAAACTCGCCGAGCCCACGGTCAGGTTTGCCCTTGAACGGGTGGCACTGTATGACCTGCCTCGGCTGCAAGTTTCCAAGCTGGTCGATGACGGCAAGGGCGGCAAGCGCCGCTTTGCCCGGGACTTTTCGAAGCTCTCGCTCGGCCAGCAGCAATCGATCCTGCTGGCGCTGATGCTGTCCACCAACAGCGACAAGCCTTTGATCATCGACCAGCCGGAAGACAACCTGGACGGTGAGTTCATCTACTCGACGCTGGTGCCGGTGTTGCGGCGCGCCAAGGAGCGTCGGCAGGTCATCATCGTCACGCATAACCCGAACGTCGCGGTACTTGGCGACGCGGAGCAGATCGTAGTCATGAAGGCGCACAATGACCGGGGCGAGATCGTGACGCGGGGATCCATCGACAACCCTGAGACGCGCGACGCTGCCTGCGCCATCCTGGAAGGCGCCATGGAAGCGTTCACCCGGCGCGCCAAGATGTACGGCGTGGCGCTCGGCTAAAGACGCGGCGGTGCCTGTACGGCGGAGTCGGCTTGGCGCGCAAGCTCCTCGTACTACTCGGCCATTATCGACATTGGGTCGACTCGAGGCAGTCGCGAAAGTCTGCCTAGGGTGGAGAGCACGCGCTGGCGCCCCGCAGCTCGATTTCATCCACTGCCCACAGCCTCGCCCAGGATTTGCGCCGGTCGAGACTCAAGCAACTCTCTCGACATGGAACCCTCCCCCAGGTGACCAGCCGCAGACCAGTGAGACTTCCTCGACCCGCCGCCCCTCCGTGGTGCGTTTGATCGCCACGACCACATTGACTGCTTCGGCGATCAACTCCGGGTTCGGCGGCACACCAGCCTCCTGGATGAGTTGGCCGATACGGATCAGCGCCGCGCTGGCGTCGTTGGCATGCACCGTTCCCACCCCGCCCGGGTGCCCCGTATTCCATGCCTTGAGCAGAGCCAAGGCGCTGCCGTCACGCACCTCGCCCACCACGATACGGTCGGGGCGCAGGCGCATGGTGGCGCGCAGCAGCCTAGTCATGTCGGTGTTGTCGCTGGTGCGCAGGAACACCACGTTCTCGGCATTGACCTGCAGTTCACGCGTGTCTTCGATCACCACGATGCGGTGATCCCTGCTGACCCTGGCCACCGCGTCCAGAATGGCGTTGGCCAACGTGGTCTTGCCCGTGCCGGTACCGCCGCTGACGAGAATGTTGCGGCGATCGGCGACCGCGTCTTCGATCGCTTGGCATTGCGCCTGGGTCATGATGCCCTTGGCGACATAGTCAGCCAAGGCAAAGACCAGCGCCGCCTTCTTCCGCAACGCAAAGCTCGCACGCTCGACCAAGGGAGGAATC
>JAGWOZ010000271.1 GCA_028870715.1 Betaproteobacteria bacterium
TGCGCCCTGAGGGCACCACCATGGAAGATCGGCGCCGTCAAACTCGCTGCCACAGCCCATAAGCCGTTGCTTCCATCAAACAATGCTCCCATCGTCGCCGCCTGCTGCGTCCACGATGCCGATAGGGAAATCTGGGGATACAGCGCTGCCGTGGCGACACCGATGGCCGCGCTGGCCACGTGCAGCTGCGCTTCCGCAGCGCGGATATCGGGGCGCACACGAACCAAAGCAGAAGGCACCACCAGCGGAAGATTCGTGGGCAAGATGAGAGTTTCGAAGCCGAACTGCGGAACCGGCCAAGTCGCGGCGGAACGGCCGACTAGCATCGCCAGCGCGTTCTCGGCAGCAGCGCGCTGCTGCCGCAGCGGCGGGAGCAAGGCTTCATCAGCGGCGAGCTGGCTTTGTGCCGTGACGAGATCGGCTGCGGCGGCAATTCCCGACTGCACCGACAGCCGCACCAGCTCCACGTTTTGCTGGTCGACCGCTAACACTGCCTCGACGGCCGCTGTTTGGTCGCGCGCCGCAGCGATGCCGATCGCTTGAGCCACAACGTTTCCAGTGAGAGCAAGGCGTGCCGCAGCGAGCTGCTCACGCTGCACATCGGCGAGCGCGCTTTGCTGCTCGATGAGCCGCTGTGTACCGCCGAACGCATCAACGCTATAGCTCACGAGCGGTCCAACGCTGAACAAGTCACCGCTTCCGGAGCCCTTCGCTGCAGGTGCGCGGGCACGGCTAACGCCTGCCCCGAGATCGAGCTGCGGATACAAGGCTGCCTGGGCCACGCGCAAGGACTGCTGGGCCTGAGCCAGCGTAGCGCGAGCCTGCTCGAGCGTCGGGCTGTCGCTCACAGCCAGCGCCACTGTCGTGTCAAGTGTGGAAGACTCAAATTGATGCCACCATTGTGTGGAAGCCGTTGCGCTGCCAGTCAGGCTTTGTTCCGGAGGAGCCGTGCCGCCCTGCGAAAGCGTGACCGGCAGCGCGGTGTAGGCCTTTTGCGTCGGCGCCAGAGGCGCCTTAAAGTCTGGGCCGACAGCGCAAGCCGTCAATCCCAGAATACCCAGCAGTGCCCACAGTCCTCTTCGCAGCCTATTCATAACGGAGGGCCTCGATCGGGTTCAGACGTGAGGCCTTGCGAGCGGGGTAATAGCCGAAAAAAATGCCGACCGCCGCCGAAAACACAAACCCTCCTGCGATGGCGCCGGGCGAAAGCAGTGCAGGCCAGTGCGCCACGGCCGAGACAAGAGCTGAGACTGCGATGCCAAAGACGATGCCGGCGACTCCCCCAGTGACACTTACGAACACTGCTTCGGCTAGGAACTGCAGCAGCACATGCACGCGCCTGGCGCCGATGGCCATGCGCAGGCCGATTTCGCGCGTGCGCTCTGTCACCGACACAAGCAGAATATTCATGATCCCAATGCCGCCCACAATCAGAGAAATCGATGCCACAACGGCCAGCAGCAACGCCATGATCCTGGATGAACTTTCCGCTGTCTGCGCGATTTGGCTAAGGTTGCGCACGGAAAAATCGGGTGAGGTGCCCGGGGCAATCCGATGGCGACGCATCAAGGTCTCGCGAACCTGCGTCAGTGCCGAAGACACTTGTTCAGGTCCTGTGGCCTGCACGAAGACTGCGTTCACGTACCCGGCAAGGCGTGGTGGAATGTTGTAGGGATTAGGCGGCGCGGGGAACGCCGATGCCGTCGTATTGACTGGCACAATTGCACCCGATATCGTCGTTGTTGCCAGGCTTTGCCCCTGACTCGGTGCGGCGACGCCCAATACCTTTTGCTGCGCAGTCGTGAACGGGATCATCACCAAATCGTCCTGATCTTGTCCGAAGGGAGTCTGCCCCTTTGACACCAACAAACCCACCACTTGCACGCTGCGCCCCTTGATCAGGATGTGGGCGCCGATGGGGTTCTCGTAGGGACGGAATAACTGGCGATAAACCGTATTGCCGATCACTGCCACCATGGTTGCGCCTGTCTCGTCAGCACGCTCCAGTGTGCGGCCTGCCGCGATCTGCCAGTTCGTCATCGGAAGGTAGCTGGGTGTAACACCTTGGATCACTGTCGACCAATTCTGCCCGCCGTACTGCACTTGGCTGGCTTGCCGGATCATGTAGGCAATCTGCTCCACTGCGGGATCATCTCGGCGCAGCGCCTGAGCATCCGTCACTGTCAAGGTCGAGGCACTGCCCGATCCGGCACGTGCACCGCTGCTGGTGGTCGCCCCAGGCATGACAACCAGCAAGTTAGTGCCCAAGCTTTCGATTTGCTTACGTACAGCAGCATTAGCCCCCTGTCCCACGGCAACCATCGCGATGAGTGCGGCCACCCCGATGAAAACGCCGAGCATGGTCAGCGCTGAGCGCATCTTGTTGCGGGCGATCGCCTGCGCGGCGGCTGCCAGAATCATGGTGGTGAAGCCCAGCGACGGAGTCTTGTGCAGCGTGTCGGCAAGCCCACCTGCGGCCGCGTTTCCCCCCTTTGCCGCGTCTTCCCCAGCACTTGCGGCCAATCCGCCGCCGGTTGGAGCAGCGTTGCGTTGGTCAGAAATGATCTTGCCATCGCGCATGGTGATGACACGATCGGCATAGTCGGCAATATCGCGCTCGTGGGTCACCAGCAGCACTGTGACCGCTTGCTTCCGATTGAGCACGCGCAGTGTCTGCATGATCTCGTGGGAGGTTCGCGTGTCGAGGTTTCCAGTGGGTTCATCCGCCAGCAAAAGACTGGGACGATTGATGAGTGCGCGGGCGATGGCCACGCGCTGCTGCTGTCCACCCGAGAGTTGGCTAGGAGTGTTGTCTTCGCGCCCGCTCAGGCCTAACGTCTGGAGCGATTCTCGCGCACGCGCCATGCGCTCCGACCGTCGCGCGGGGCCCGATGCCGCGTAGAACAGTGGCAGCGCAACATTCTCGATGGCGCTTGTGCGCGCAAGAAGGTTAAAGCTTTGGAACACAAAACCGATGCGCTCACTGCGGATGCGCGCGAGTTCCGTTTCACTCAGACGCACGGCGTCCACACCCTCAAGCAAGTATTGGCCACCGGTAGGTCGATCGAGGCATCCGCACACATGCATCAGTGTGGATTTTCCGGAGCCCGACGAACCCATGATGGCGACGAACTCGCCAAATCCAATGGAAAGATTCACGCCGTCAAGCGCGCGCACCTCCGTGTCGCCCACGCGGTACACCCGCACAACGTCCCGGAGTTCGATCAGGGGCGCAGCCATAGCGTTTGACTCGCCACCCTAAAGCCCGAAGCGCACCGATGCGCCACCCTGGGTCGCGGGGCCTGAACGTTGCTCGCCGACAATCACGCGATCCCCGGTCTTGAGCTCGCCGCCAACGACCTCCGTATACGTGTCGTCATCAAGCCCGGTCTTGATGGACACGGCTGCGGGGCGTCCATCTCGCAGTACCCAAACCCTGGTGGGCCCATTGCTCGACCCGGGCGCGACGCTGGCGCTCGTCGGCAAATAGCGCAGCGCCTGATCGGGCACTCGGAGCACGCCATCGCGCTCAGCGGTCACGATACCCACGGTGGCCGTCATTCCAGGCTTGAGCAGCAAATCAGTATTGTTCACAGCCACGACCACGTCATAGGTAATAACATTTTGGACCGACTGTGGCGCTTGCCGTACCTGCACGACTCGTCCCGGAAACAGGTGGCCTGAGTATGCCTCCACGCTAAAGCTCGCCTCATCACC
>JAGWOZ010000033.1 GCA_028870715.1 Betaproteobacteria bacterium
GATTGGTGGACACGGCGACGAAATGCCGCGCAACCGCAGCTTCGTCCTGCGCCCGATGCAGGAACCATTCACGCGCGGTATGTGCGTTGGTGAGCGTTTCATGGGTCGTGAAGGTCTTGGATTCCACGACGAAGAGGGTGGTTTCCGAGTGCACCCGGCGCAGCACCTCTTTCAACTGGGAGCTATCCACATTCGAGATGAAATGCATGCTCAGGCGTGGGTGCGCAAACGGCTTCAGCGCTTGGCAAACCATGAGGGGGCCGAGGTCAGATCCACCGATGCCAATGTTCACGATATCCGTGATGGGCTGGTTTGTGTAGCCTAGCCATTCGCCCGAGCGCACCGCTTGCGCAAAGCGCGACATGCGCGCGAGCACATCGTTGACCTTTGGCATGACGTCTTCGCCGTCGACCACGATCGGCGTGTTAGAACGATTGCGAAGCGCAATGTGCAGCGCTGCGCGACGTTCCGTGGTATTGATCTTGTCTCCGCGAAACATCGCGTTGATCTGTTCAGGCACACCGGCTTCCCGAGCCAGCTCGGTGAGAAGCGTAAGCGTCTGGTCGGTGATGCGATTCTTCGAGTAATCGAGTGTCAGCCCGCTTTGTTCAATCCAATAGCGCTGCGCGCGATCGGGGTCGGTCCCGAACAGACTGCGCATGTGCCAATCACGTGCGCGCGTGAAATGACTCCAAAGGGCACGCCAAGCGGGTAGTTGCGACAAGGTGTTCATGGGTTGCGTGGTTGGTTCGGGTTTGCTCAGGCGTCAAGGCGCCTTCTGCGATTTCTCAAGCTTCGCTTCGTTTTTTCCAATATCTCGATAAGCGCCGGGCCGCGCTGCAGGGCGACGCCAACGGCGAGTACATCGATGAGAGTCAGGTGCAGAATGCGCGAGATCATCGGGCTGTAGATTTCCGCGTCTTCTCGAGCGTCCGCCAAGAGCGCAACAGTCGCCAACTTGGCAAGAGGTGATCCGGGGGAGGTGATGGCCACCACTTTGCAGCCATTGGCAAGAGCAATGTTTACCGAATCAAGCAGCTCGTTGGTCCGCCCGGAGTTGGAGATCGCGACCAGAACGTCGTTGGCGCCGAGCAAGGTCGCCGCCATGGCCTGGATGTGCGGATCGGCGTAGGCCACCGACGGGATGTCAAACCGAAAAAATTTATGCTGGGCATCGGCGGCGATGATGCCCGAATTGCCCAGGCCATGGAACTCAAGGCGTCGCGCGCTCGCCATCAAATTAATGGCATATTCCAGGCTTTGAGGGCTGACTTCGTTGCGGCATTTGAGTAATGCCGAGATCGCGTTGTCGAAGACCTTGGCCGAAATTTCAGGAATCGTATCGTCGGGCCGCACGTTCGCATGCACGTAGGGCACGCCACCGACAAGGCTACCCGCCAATTTGAGTTTCAGATCCTGAAGGCCAGAGCATCCGACCGAGCGGGAAAAGCGGATGACCGTTGGTTGGCTCACGCCGGCCTTACGCGCGATGTCGGCAACCGCTGCTTGCACAAACTCGTTCGGCTGTTGGAGCGCAATATCAGCCACTTTGCGCTCAGCCGGCGTGAGCTGGACGTATTGATTGCGGATGCGATCAAGCATGCGGGGTGCGGCCCAGGTATTCGTCAAGGGCACTTGCCGCACCGATTAAGGACGGCCATGCGCTTGTGATCACGAAAACGGGGATGGCGGCAAGATACTTCGAAAATCGGCCCTTGCTTTGGAAGCGGCTCCGAAACGGAGAGCGTGCAAAGTATTCGCCGAATTTCGGGACAATGCCTCCACCGACATACATTCCGCCTGTTGCACCGAGGATCAGCGCAAGGTCCCCGGCAACTGTGCCGAGCGCGCCACAGAATATGTCAATCACATCGCGGCACAGGGCGTCGTGCCCTTCAAGCCCGCGTCGGCTGATTTCTGCCGCAGTGAGAGGGTGAAAGGAAACACCCGCGCGCGTGCTAAGCCACTCGTGGATGAGTTGAAGGCCCGGTCCAGACAGGATCCGTTCAGCCGACACGTGGCCGTGACGGGCATGCGCGAAGCGCCAAAGGTCAATCTCTTGCTCATCGAAGGGGGTGAAGCTGACGTGGCCCCCCTCGCCAGCCAGCGCGCCCACGGCTCCTCCCGACGCAGGAATGACCCCGGAAATTCCAAGCCCTGTTCCTGCTCCAAGTAAACCTATGGCGGTGTTGGGCACGGTTGCTGTGCCACCAACCTGGACCAGATCCTTTTGCGGAAGATGCGGGAGAGACAGCGCGAGAGCCGTGAAGTCGTTCATCACCAACAGGGTCGAAAGCCCCATCGCTTTCCGGGTCGCTTCAATCGAAAAGGCCCAATCATGGTTTGTCATCCGAACCCAGTCGCCGTGCACCGGGTTAGCAATGCCAATGGCTGCGTGTTGCACCTCAGGCGTTCCGACCGCGGCGAGATAGCTGCGCACTGCCGCGTCGAAGGTCGGATACTCGGCACACGCCATAACCCTGATGTCCGCCAGGCCGCGTTCAGTCTGGAGGGCAAAGCGTGCATTGGTTCCGCCAATATCGGCGAGCAGGCAAGGGTAACGTCTATCGAGTCCAGTAGGCATCGAAGGGTGTCAGGGTTTGGTGGATCAGCAAGCTGATGGGAAGGCTCTGGGTGGGCGCCAAACAGGCCTGATCAAAAACTTCACGCTTGCGCTGTCCGCTGAGCGCGACAAGCAGGTGGCGGGCTTTGAGCAGCGCGGCCAAAGTCAGACTGATACGCAAATGTGGTGCTGTCGGCGGGGTGACCGCCATATAAGCGTTCGGGTTGTGCAGATCGAGCCCGAGCGGAAGCTCAGGCGCACCGGGAAACAACGACGCCGTATGGCCGTCCTCGCCCATGCCGAGCACGGCCAAGGTAATGGGCTGTGCTTGGACGTTGGCTTGAAGCACGCAGTGCATGAGGTCTCCTGGATGCGTGACAAGACCCCGAAAAGACGCCTTCGCTGCGCAAGCCCGGAGTAGATGACGGCGCACAAGATTCTCATTGCTGTCGCCGTGATCGGTCGGGACGAAGCGCTCGTCCACCAAGGTGACGAGAATTCGCGGCCAGTCGATTGGGGTCTCGGATAACGCATGAAAAAGCGAGATTGGCGAGCGGCCCCCGGATACCGCTAATACAGCATGCCCCTGGGTAGAAATCGCATTGGCAAGGTTTGATGCAATGCAATCGACCATGCCTCGCACGAGGCTCTGATTATCTGGGTACTCCATAAGCATCGGCTTACAACTCCTCGTGCCAGGAGACTCCGTCACGCGACAAAAGGGCGCTGGAGGCCGCGGGACCCCATGTGCCCGCCGTATAGGATTTCGGAGCTTCATTGCTGCGAGCCCAGCTCTCAAGAATCGGTTCGACCCAGCGCCATGCCTCCGCGAGTTCGTCGCGGCGCATGAACAGCCCCAAATGGCCTCGGATTACGTCAAGGAGCAAGCGCTCGTAGGCATCGGCTCTGCGCGTTCGGGATGTCGACTCGAAATCAAGATTGAGAAATGTCGGTTGAAGCCGCATTCCATCGCCTGCCTCCTTGGCGAGAAAATGCAGGCGGATGCTTTCGTCGGGTTGCAGGCGAATGACCAGCCTGTTGGCAACGCGCTGGGGGTCGGGTCCCGCAAACAGGGATAGCGGCACACCACGGAAGTTGATGACGATCTCTGCGAGTCTCTCCTGCATGCGCTTGCCCGTGCGCAGAAAGAAGGGGACGCCTGACCACCGCCAGTTGGCAATCTCCGCTTTCACGGCCACAAAGGTCTCTGTGAGACTCCCCGGAGGAATGTTGGGCTCTTGGAGATAACCGACGACAGGCTTGCCATCGACGGCACCGGACCGGTACTGACCGCGCACTGTCTTGCGTACGACATCGGATTCACTAAATGGCTTGAGTGCCTTGAGAACCTTGAGTTTCTCGTCGCGGATCGCATTCGCCTCGAGGCTGGCGGGCGGTTCCATGGCGACCATGCACAGCAACTGCAGAAGGTGGTTCTGCATCATGTCGCGCAGGGCCCCCGTCTTGTCGTAGAAGTCACCCCGTCCTTCGACTCCCAAGTCTTCAGCGATCGTGATTTGGACGTTGTCCACCCAGTCACGGCGCCAGAGAGGTTCGAACAGAACGTTGCCGAAGCGGATGGCCATCAGGTTTTGGACAGATTCCTTGCCGAGGTAATGGTCGATGCGGTACAGCTGATTTTCGTCAAAGTACTGAGCCACGGCAGCGTTGATGGCATTCGATGAGGCCAAATCATGACCCAATGGCTTCTCCAGAACGACTCGCACCCCAGGGTGATTCAGCCCAACGCGGGCAAGTTGTTCGCAAATTCCCGCAAACAGTTGGGGAGCGGTGGCGAGGTAGCACACCGTCACACGCTGTGGGTCGTGGACAGGGAAGTGGGCTAAGGCCGCAAAGTCTTGCGGATGCTCCGCGTCAAGTTTCAGATAGCTGATGCGACCGATGAAGGTGTTCCACGCATCAGCAACCCAATCCGCCCCGACGTGTGGGCGCGACTGCGATTCGACTTGGGCAACGTAGGCTTCTCGCTCGACGTCCTTGCGTCCAAGAGCCAGAATCCGCCCATCGGGGTGGAGCGCCCCTGCCTTATGCGCCTGATACAGCGCCGGAAGAAGCTTGCGCATGACCAGATCTCCGGTGCCGCCAAACAGAATCATGTCAAAGGCAGGCGTCGTCGTCATGGAGGAACTCATAAGGGTTGTCGACAAGAAGGTTAGCGCATAGTGTATGTAGCAAAACTACATCTCGTCAACACCGCTCGTTTGGGCGTCCCCTGGACGTTTGGCGAATACGTCGACAGACCGATGCGCCACGGACGTTTATAACGCATTGAAAAAGCGAATAAAAAGAAGATTCCAAAAATAGTTGATCTCTATCGACCGCAAGCCTGTGCGCTGATAGAATAGAAGCACGTAATGATCTTTCAGTCATGAGATCGCCAAACCATCGTTCAGGACACCCCATGCATCCCGTTCTCACCCAAGTCACGGCGCGCATCACGGAGCGCAGTCGCAATCGTCGAACGGCTTATCTTGAAGGCGTCAGAAAGGCGATTGGCACCAAGGTCGAGCGCAGCCTTTTGTCCTGCACGAATTTGGCGCACGCTATGGCGGCCATGCCGGCGGGGGACAAAATCATGTTGAAGGAAGTTAAGACTGCAGCGCGTCCAAATCTCGCCATTGTTTCGGCTTACAACGACATGCTCTCAGCCCACCAGCCTCTCGGGGGATACCCATCGTTGATCAAGCAGGAGGCTAACGCGGTTGGCGCGACAGCGCAGTTTGCCGGCGGTGTGCCCGCGATGTGCGATGGCGTGACTCAAGGGCAAGCGGGAATGGAGTTGTCGCTGTTCTCCCGCGATGTCATTGCGATGTCAACGGCCGTGGCCCTGAGCCACCAAATGTTCGACGCGGCACTCTATTTGGGGGTGTGCGACAAGATTGTTCCAGGTCTTTTGATCGGTGCATTGACGTTTGGCCATCTGCCTGCCATTTTTGTCCCGGCCGGACCCATGACGACCGGTATGCCCAACAGCGATAAGGCGCGAATTCGGCAGCTCTACGCCGAGGGTAAGGTTGGGCGAGAAGAACTGCTGGAGGCTGAATCCAAGTCTTACCACGGGCCCGGGACATGTACCTTTTACGGCACTGCGAACTCCAATCAGATGCTCATGGAGATCATGGGGCTGCATCTACCCGGATCGGCTTTCGTGAATCCCGACACGGCATTGCGTGACGCATTGACAAAGGCTGCCGCGCGCCGAGCCGTAGCGATCTCGGCTGAAGGCGAGTCTTTCACTCAAGTTGGCGAAATGCTCGATGAGCGCTCGATCGTCAACGGTATCGTCGGTCTCCTGGCAACGGGGGGGTCGACGAATCACACCATTCATCTCGTCGCGATAGCGCGCGCTGCGGGCATCGAAATCAATTGGACAGATTTTGATGATCTCTCGAAGGTGGTGCCGACACTCACACGCGTGTACCCAAATGGCCAGGCAGACATCAATCATTTCCAGGCCGCAGGCGGGATGGGCTTCGTCATCCGGCAGTTGCTGCAGGGCGGGCTGCTGCATGCGGAGGTCAATACAGTCGTTGGCCCAGGCATTGATCGCTACACGCAGGAGCCGTATCTTGATGGCGAGCAGATTCGCTGGCGCGACGCGCCTGCCACATCGATGGACGCCGATGTGGTGCGCAGTTACCAGGCTCCGTTCGCTCCGGATGGCGGGCTGCGATTGATGACGGGCAACCTTGGCCGCGCGATCATCAAAGTCTCCGCGGTTAAGCCCGAGCATCGTGTGGTAATGGCATTGGCTCGTGTGTTCGATGACCAGAACGATCTTTTGGACGCTTTCAAACGCGGCGAGCTTGAGCGAGATATGGTGGCCGTGATTCGCTTTCAGGGACCAAGGGCCAACGGCATGCCTGAGCTTCATAAGCTCACGCCGACGTTAGCCGTTTTGCAGGAACGAGGATTCAAGGTTGCGCTGGTGACAGACGGCCGCATGTCCGGTGCGTCAGGCAAGGTTCCTGCAGCGATTCATGTCACGCCTGAAGCCGCCAGCGGAGGAGCCTTGGCCAAGGTTCGTACAGGCGATCTGATCATGGTGGATGCCGAGCGTGGCATTCTTCAGGCACTGGTGGCGCCGGAAGATTGGGATGCTCGTGAACCCGAGTCGGTGGACCTGGCGTCGAACCAATATGGTGTAGGCCGCGAATTGTTTTCCGTCTTTCGGGCCAACGCCGATGGCGCCGAGCAGGGTGCCGCGTGTTTCCAACATCCGCAATGGAGATCTTCCTAAATCATGAATGCCCTCGAACTTCTGCTTGAAGGACCGGTGATGCCAGTCATCGTGGTACGTGACGCTGCGGTTGCAGTGGATCTGGCCATTGCACTCACCTCTGGAGGCATCCGTACCCTGGAAGTTACGCTTCGAACCTCAGCCGCCTTTGCAGCCATTCGGCTCATACGCGACGCGGTTCCGGGTGCCATCGTCGGGGCGGGCACAGTCCTTAACCGTGCGCAGTGGGAACGAGCCGTTGACGCGGGTGCCCAATTTGGCGTGAGTCCGGGTCTGACGTCCGAAGTTGCTTCCGCGGCGCGAAGCGCGAACCTGCCTTTTCTTCCTGGAGTTGGCACTGCTACCGAAGCGTTGCGTGCACACGATGAGGGATTTTCGGTGCAGAAGCTCTTTCCAGCGGAAGCAATTGGGGGCCGCGCATTGTTGAAGGCACTTTATGGACCGCTTCCCGATCTTCGGTTTTGCCCGACGGGCGGAATCAATCCGGAAAACGCACCGGACTATCTCGCATTGCCGAACGTTGTTTGCGTCGGCGGGTCGTGGCTGGTTCCGGACGAGGCGGTTGAAAATCGCGATTGGTTGCGGATCACGCGCTTGGCTCAAGCTGCGGCGGGAATGCGGACGCGTGCTGCGGCAGCGCTCGCCTCGACTGGGGGTCCTCTGCAAGGTTAGAGCGGCCCAATTTGGCGGGAGGCGCGTCGCCGCGGCGCGGTGGTTGGAAAAGGGAGTTTGGTGGCGTCGTTGCCAAGCGCGAGGCTTTCACCGGGTTGGCTTCACCGGTGCGCCCCCCGGAGGTGACCATGCGTCCCGCAGCGGGCCTATTGAGGGTTGTATCGGTGATGGCGAGGGTGCTTTGTCGCAGCCGCTGGCGAAAAGCGTTGATGTCGCGTTTACGCCGCGGCACCGTCATTATGCGGCGTACAGAAGCACCGCAAAAAAGTGAAACACGGTGCCGACAAGAACGAACAGATGCCAGATGAAATGGCTGTAACGGACGCGATCATCCAGTGCGAAAAAGACTACGCCCAGCGTATAGGCGACTCCGCCCGCGACCAAGAGGGCCAAGCCCGCGATAGGCATGTGCAGCCACAGTGGTCGTACCGCCACCAAAATCACCCACCCCATGGCCAAATAAAGCAGGGTCGACACTCGCGGAAAGCGCGTGCCGCCAAGGATCTTGAACACAATGCCAGCGAGTGCGAGTGTCCACACCAGTCCAAACAGGGTCCAGCCCCAGCCGCCGTGCAACACACCCAAGGTGAAGGGTGTATAAGTGCTGGCGATAAACAGGTAGATGGCCACGTGGTCCAGAACCTGGAGCACGTCTTTGAGCCTCCGCTGCGGCAGGGCGTGGTAGAGCGTTGAAATCAGATACAGGAGGATGGCTGTGCCACCAAAAACCGAGGAACCCACGATCGCTGCCGCATCTCCCGTATGCGCAGATGTGGCGATGAGCACCGGCAGACCCGCAATAGCCAAGGCAAGGCCCAAGCCGTGACTCAGGCTGTTCGCCAGTTCCTCACCCAACGACTGAGGGCGTGGCGATTGAGCGACTGTTGAAATTTGTGCCATGCAGCAATGGTAGTCCTGTGCACGCGGCGTGGCCATGCATGCGTCCGTCGCGCGTTGACCAAAAAAAACCGCAGCCGAAGCTGCGGTTTTTCATGGCTCTTTGTGTTCGAGCAGAACGGGTCCTTAGGCGAGGCGGACGTTTGAAGCCTGCAGGCCCTTTTGGCCTTGCTTGACTTCGAATTGAACGCGCTGGTTTTCAGCCAGGGTCTTGAAGCCGTTGCCTTGGATTTCGCTGAAGTGCACGAACAGATCGGCTTCTCCGCCATCTTGGGCGATGAATCCAAAGCCCTTGCCTTCGTTAAACCATTTCACGGTGCCAGTTTGGGTAGTCATATGAGTTCCTTAAACAAGTGATGCGGGGCACATGCCACGCAGTGCAGCAACACGCAAGACAATCACTTGGGGAATTCAACAGACTTTGCCACGTGAGCGGCATAAGGCACAGGAAATCTTCAAATCGACGAGCTTTTGCGTAACTGCAGCGTGAATTATATCCTGTTTCGGAATCGCGTGCGGACCATCCCCAAGTGCGCGCTGCCGCAACGGCAGCGGCCGGTGACTTGGAGCTTCGGCCGATTCATCACTGCGATCATCCATCGCGGGATATTGGGCATGCCCGGGGCAGCGGCGAGTCTCGAATGATTGCTCCCTTGGGAGAGGCGCAAAGCGTTTGCCCGAGCTCCCACGGGTTTTTCCGCGCCCTGATCGATGGCGTCGCCGCGAAAGCCGTCGATTGGGCGATGACGCTTCCCACAATGTGCTCGACGGGGGGGCGATTGCCTGCCGCCGGCGATGTGCGGACGCGACGCCGTGGCCAGGGGTTGGCGTTCGCCGGGCTCGGGTCTTCAGCGCTCCTGATCCGTCGGACGCATCAGCACCTCGTTAATGTTCACGTGGGCTGGCTGGCTGACGCAAAACATGATGGTGCGCGCCACGTCGTCGCTTTGCAGTTGGCGCATACTTTCAGCCCAGGCGTTGATCGCCGCCTGTGTTGGGGCGTGTGCGATGTGCTCGCGCAATTCGGTTTGCACCACGCCCGGCTCGATGACGGTGACACGCACGTTGTCCTTGTACGCCTCACGGCGAAGGGATTCGCTGAAGCCCACAACGCCCCATTTGGTGGCCGAGTAGCCACCCGCATTCGGATTGGCCTGGCGGCCTGCCGTGGACGCGATGTTGACGATATGCCCGTCCTTGCGCGCTCGCATGCCCGCCAAGGCGGCCTGGCATGTGGCGATGAGGCCTAGCAGATTCAGTTGGACCATGTGCTGCCACCGCCCCATATCTGCCGTGTCGATCGGCTCCAGGTACATCACACCCGCGTTATTGACAAGAACGTCCAGCCGCCCGAAGTGCGCCTCAGTGTCGTGCACGACACGCTGCGCGGCGTCCAAATCAGCAAGATCGGCGGCAAGCACGAGCACCTCTGCGCCCATCGACCGAAGCTTCGTGGCAAGCGCGTCGAGCCGCTCAGCGCGCCGGGCGCAGATGGCGACCTTGGCACCGGCCTGAGCAAGCATTGAGGCTGTGGCCTCGCCAATGCCTGATGAGGCGCCGGTGACGAGCGCAACGCGGCCCTCCAGCCCGGACGGTGAAAGAGTCAGGTTCATGCGAAACTCCCAAGTCAAGAGAAGGAACGAATTGTCCGCTTGGCTGCAGGGCTATGCTGGCGCGTGCAGCGTTGACCGCTGCGGGCAAGTCTGTTTAGCAACGCAGCAGCACACGTGATCTGGTGATCGTCTACAGTCGGGGCACCTTCTAACGTGCCTGGAGCTCGCAGCCATGTCTTCGAAACCCTGCATCCTCATCGTTGGCGCTGGCGACGGATTGAGCGCTTCCTTGGCGCGTGTCTTCACGCGCGAGGGTGGTTATCGCGTTGCGCTGGCATCGCGCCATCCTGAGAGGCTCGCAGCGTTGGCGCAAGAACTCGGTGCGATGGCTTTGCGCTGTGACGCGAGCGATGGCACGGAGGTCGATGCGTTGTTCAACCAACTTGACAAGGCATGCGACTCCCCGTTGGACGTGGTGATCTATAACGCAGCAAACCGCGTGCGTGGCCCCATTACGGAGGTGGAGCCAGATGCCGTGGCGCAGGCGCTGGCTGTGTCGGCATTTGGGGGGTTCTTGGTCGCGCAGCAGGCAGCGCGGTCCATGCTGCGGCATGGACGCGGCACCATTTTGTTCACCGGGGCATCCGCCAGCGTCAAAGGCTACGCGCATTCGGCCGCTTTTGCGATGGGCAAATTCGCGTTGCGCGGGCTTGCGCAAAGCATGGCACGCGAGTTGGCACCGCAGGGTATCCACGTTGGCCATATCGTGATTGACGGGGCGATCCGCCATCCCGATCGCATCGATTCAAGTGCTGTCCCTGATTCCATGCTCGACCCCGACGCCATCGCGCGCAGCTATTTGCAATTGGTGCGGCAGGACCGCAGTGCCTGGTCTTGGGAGCTGGAATTGCGACCGTGGGTCGAGCGATTCTGAAGGCATCCTCAGCAATCGGGCTTTGGCGGATGCCCGTGCCCAGTTCTGGGCGATGCCGCCGACCGGCAAAGCTCCGCACGCCCCAATGGTCGTCCACCCCGCAAAGGCGCGCCGCGGCAGGCGCGCTGGAGGTCAACTCTGCACCAGCATGTGCAGGGCAGCAAACTCTCAGGGGAAGGCCGGAATGTCGGGCTCGATGCCTTCGGGGCGCGCGTCGGGATGATGCAGCGCGATCAGGGCCTCGATCTCACTGACGCGAGGCGCTGGTACATCCACCATCATGAGCAACTGCCCGCCCTCAATCGCCTGCTCGTATGGCTTCAGGCGTGGGCTTTCCACGCTGATACCGATCATGCTGCTGATCCATGCACCGAGGGCTGTGCCGGTGACAGCCAATGCAACCACCAGCGCGCCGGCGGAAATCACCGCGCTACCAGGGATGGCGATCGCGACGAGCCCCGCGAGAGTGCCGGTTGCCCCGCCGAAGCCGAGCCCACGCTCGATTGCAGGAATCAGGTCAGTTTTCTGCGCCAGTCCCGCTTCGGGCAGATTGCTCAGTGGCGTGCCCTCACGCGCGATGACATGAATGTGTTTTTCGGCAAGGCGTGCAAGCAGCAATTCATCCACGATGCTGTGCGCCGTAGCAATATCGGGAACCAGAAAGTACAGCCGTCGCATGGCAAGCTCCTTGGTCAGTAGGGCAAAACCGAAGGCGAGGGGCGAAGCCCCACGTTCCCATACTAGCCGCGCCTTGGGCGAAATTCACCCCCAAACCCGGATCGATCCGTTCTCCAACCGCCGTGTCAGCGCATGCCGTGCGCGCATCCCCTCATTGCACGGCAAGCAAGGCGCGCCGAAGCGTGTCAACCAATTGGTCCACCTGCCCACGCTCGATGATCAGAGGCGGCGAAAGCGCGATGGTCTCCCCCGTGTAACGCACCAGAACGCCCAATTCGTAACATTTGACAAACACGTCGAACGCACGCTTGCCCGCAGCATTGTGCCGTGAGTTCAATTCAATGCCAGCAACCAAGCCTAGATTGCGGATGTCCCTCACGTGCGGGGCATCGCGCAAGCTGTGCGTGGCCTCTTCCCAGTAGCTGTCAAGCCCCTCGCGCCGCACGCGGGTTAGCAGTCCGTCGCGGGCGTACAGCTTTTGCGCGGCCACCGCGGCAGCCGCGGCAAGCGGATGCCCGGAGTAGGTGTATCCGTGGAAAAACTCGACGGCTCCCGGTGCGGCATTGCTCGTGACCGCATCGAAGATGCCCTCGCGAACGAACACCGCGCCCATCGGCGCTGCGGCATTGTTGATGGCCTTGGCCGTGGTCATGATGTCGGGAGTGACTTGGAAATACTGCGCCGCAAACGGTGTGCCCAAGCGGCCATAGCCCGTGATGACTTCGTCGAAGATCAGAAGGATGCCGTATTTGCTGCACAGTGCGCGCAGCTTTTCCAGGTAGCCTTTGGGCGGTACCAGGACCCCGGTGGAACCCGCCATGGGTTCGACGATCACCGCGGCGATATTGCTTGGGTCGTGCAACTGCACCAAGCGATCCAGCTCGTCGGCAAGATGCGCTCCCCAGGCAGGCTGTCCGCGCGAGAAGGCCTGATGCTCAAGATCATGCGTATGCGGCAAATGGTCGACGTTTGGCAGAAGGTTTCCGCGGAAGACCTTGCGGTTGGCCACCATGCCGCCCACGGAGATGCCACCAAAGCCAACCCCGTGGTAGCCGCGTTCGCGGCCAATGAACAGCGTGCGGGTGCCTTCGCCCCGTGCGCGGTGGTAGGCGAGCGCAATTTTCAGCGCGGTATCCACGGACTCGGAGCCCGAGTTTGTGAAAAACACCTTGGTAAGATCTTCCGGGGCGATGGCTGCCAGAAGCCTGGCAGCCTCGAACTGCACGGGATGACCCATCTGAAATGGTGGCGCGTAGTCCATCTCCTGTGCTTGCTGCATGATTGCCTGGGTGATTTCCTCGCGACCGTGCCCGGCATTGACGCACCACAATCCGGCGACGCCATCGAGGATCTGACGGCCGTCTTGGCTGCGGTAATGCATACCCTTGGCACCGACGAGCAGTCGAGGTGCGGCCTTGAACTGCCGGTTCGCCGTAAAGGGCATCCAAAGCGCGTCGAGGTCTGGCGTGTCCGCGCCTGCGTGGTTGGCGCGCGTGAGTTCGGTCTGGTCCATCGTGCACTCCATCATGTTTGGGTCTAAACGCGCATTGTGCTGCGCTTGGCCGACCTGTCCAAGTACCACAAAATGACGGGGGCATGGAGCCATGCATGCGTCACGATGGGCGGTTAGGATCGCAGCCATGACCAGTTGCGCAACAAGCATCGCCGTTCAGGGCGCGGAAGGACAGCGCGGATGCCGCAGGCATCCTTGTCGGGCTTGCGGGGTGTTCGCTTGTGCTGAATATTGATCCTGGAAAGAAGAGGAGGGCGGGAGACGCCCGGGGCGCCTGCGACGTGCGGGGTGCAGCCATGCCGCCAGCAGCAGGTGCCCACCGAAGCGACGTATTTGGGCTTGATGCCAGAGTGAGCGGCGTCGGAACCTCTGCCCTTTGCGCGCTAGCGGTGGCGAATGCCACGGGCGCTGAGGATGTCAACATTCCTCTTGCGGCATGCCCGTAATGGGTCGCCTCATCCTTCAATCGGCGTGGCGAGCGTTGCTCGACACCATGCGCGCCCGCATGCTGACCCTGTCGTTGCTGCCATTGGCGGCTGCTGGCATTCTCGGGGCGCTTGGCTACGCTTTGTTCTGGGATGAGTGGACGACATCCGCGCGCCTTTGGATTGGATCCCAGGGCTGGATGCTTGATGTGTTGCAGGCACTGGGTTGGTCGCAACCGGCGCGAGGCCTGGCGTCGATAATTGTGGCTGCACTGGGCATCGTTGCACTGTTGCTGCTGAGCTTGTTGCTCGTCTCGGCATTCGTCATGCCTTCGGCGGCCGCGTTCGTGGCCAGATCGCGGTACGCGCAGCTGCGCCGACGCTCGACCACGCCATTGGTGAAGTCGTTGCTGTGGTCGATCGGTGTCACTGCGGCAGGTACGGTGCTTTTGGCGGTCAGCCTTCCCCTGTGGATCATTCCGGTGATCGGATTGGCCATTGCTCCTCTGATCTGGGGTTGGATGACCGCGAAGATGTTCGCGTTCGATGCGTTGGCATCGTTTGCGAGCGGCGTGGAGCGCCGGCAGATTCTGCGGAGTCACCGTTGGCCCTTATTGGCCATGGGTGTCGCGTGCAGCTATCTGGGGATGCTGCCAACCTTGCTGTTTGGCTTGGGATGGTGGGCACTCGCGCTGTTACCGGTACTTATCCTGCTGTCCTTGTGGCTGTACGCTCTTGCCGTTACGTTTGCCGCGTTGTGGTTCGTGCATTACCTTCTCGCCACGCTGGTGGCGATGAGAGCATGCCCGCCATCGGTCTGAGCCTCGCCGCAGATCCTCCTTAATCTTCCCACGTCCTTTGACCCATCATGGCGATCGGCCTTTACATCATCGGTGACGAGATCCTGTCCGGCAAGCGGCAGGACAAGCATTTCACAAAGATTCAGGAACTGCTGGAGGCGCGCGGCATGCACTTGCACTGGGCGCAGTACCTGAGTGACGATCCTTCACTGCTGCAACAGACCATGCGCGCCAGCTTCGAGCGCGGCGACGTGGTGCTGAGTTGCGGCGGCATTGGAGCCACACCCGACGATCACACGCGCCAGAGCGCAGCGAGTGCGCTCGGCCTTCCGCTGGTCCTGCATCCCGAGGCAAAGCGCTTGATCCAGCAGCGCATTGTCTCCAGCGGTCTTGGAGACCTAGACTCCGCGGCCAGCGTACAGCGCCTCCAGATGGGCATGTTTCCGCAGGGCAGTGACATCATTCCCAACCCCTACAACCAGATTCCTGGTTTTTCGATCCGGCGCCATTTTTTTGTGCCAGGCTTTCCAGTGATGGCTTGGCCGATGCTCGAATGGGTGTTGGACACATGCTTGGCCGATATGCACCAGACGGGCCGTTACCTGGAGCGGGCATTCATCGTCAAGGGCGCCATGGAGTCAGACCTCACACCATTGATGGAGCGCATCGAGCGTGAGCACGCCGGAGCAAAGGTGTTCAGCCTGCCCAGCGTGGACCACCCGCAATGGGGCCGCCACATTGAGCTCGGCGTCAAGGGCGAACCCCAAATTGTCGACCCCGCCTTCGATGCACTGAAAAGAGGACTGGAAGACCTGAAGGTTGAAATTAGCACCGAAACGGGGCGCTCGATTTAAGGCGCACGATTGTGGTGCGTCCGAAGCGAGGTCTCGCACCGATCTGACTTTCGCCTTCCTCCATGCGGGCGCCGCTTCGCCTTCGCAGAGCGTGGCATGGTTTCTGCTAGATTTTCACCAGGGGTCGCAACCAGCCCGCCATTTTCCCAACCCATTTCCATGACCGGAGAATTTGCATGACCAAACAAGTTGCTGATGTGATGAGCATGGTGACGGAGCACGACGTCAAGTTTGTGGATTTCCGCTTCACCGATACCCGCGGCAAGGAGCAGCACGTCACCGTGCCGGTTTCGCATTTCAACGAGGCCAAATTCTCCGAGGGTCACGCTTTCGACGGTTCGTCGGTTGCCGGGTGGAAAGGCATCGAGGCTTCTGACATGCTGCTCATGCCCGATCCGAACACTGCCAACATCGATCCCTTCATGGAAGAGACCACGCTGCTGTTGAGCTGTGACGTGCTGGAACCGGGCGATGGCAAGCCGTATGACCGCGACCCACGTTCGATCGCCAAGAAGGCCGAGGCCTACCTGAAGGCATCAGGTATTGGCGACACGGCGTTCTTTGGCCCGGAGCCCGAATTTTTCATCTTCGACCAGGTGCGCTGGAATATCGACATGTCCGGTTGCTTCGTGAAGATCGATTCGGACGAGGCCTCATGGTCCTCGGGTGAAAAGATTGAGGGTGGCAATATGGGCCACCGGCCGGCCGTGAAGGGCGGCTACTTCCCGGTTCCCCCGATCGACAGTCTGCAAGACATCCGTTCGGAAATGTGCCTGCTGCTCGAACAGATGGGCGTGCCTGTCGAGGTGCATCACCACGAGGTGGCGGGTGCGGGGCAGTGCGAGATCGGGACACGGTTCTCCACCTTGGTGCAGCGTGCCGACTGGACGCAGATTCTGAAGTACGTGGTGCAGAACGTGGCACACAGCTACGGAAAGACCGCCACCTTCATGCCCAAGCCAGTGGTGGGCGATAACGGCTCGGGCATGCATGTGCACCAGTCCGTGTGGAAGGATGGCAAGAATTTGTTTGCGGGCAATGGCTACGCCGGACTGTCCGAGTTTGCCCTGTACTACATCGGCGGCATCATCAAACATGCTCGTGCGCTCAATGCCATCACCAACCCGGGGACCAACTCATACAAGCGCCTGGTTCCTGGCTTCGAAGCGCCGGTAAAGCTGGCCTATTCGGCCCGTAACCGCTCGGCCTCCATTCGCGTGCCGTACGTGCCCAGCGACAAGGCGCGCCGTATCGAGGTGCGTTTTCCGGACCCCACGGCCAATCCGTACCTGGCATTCTCGGCCATGCTGATGGCAGGTTTGGATGGTGTCGAGAACAAGATCCACCCGGGTGAGGCTGCGAGCAAAAATCTGTACGATCTGCCGCCGGAAGAGGACGCGAAGATTCCGACCGTCTGCTCAAGTCTTGACCAGGCCTTGGAATACTTGCACAAGGATCGTGCCTTCCTGACGAAGGGCGGCGTGTTCAGCGAGGACTTTATCGACGCCTATATCGAATTGAAGATGGAAGAAGTCACGCGCTTTCGCATGACCACCCATCCGCTGGAATTCGATATGTACTATTCGCTGTAATCCGGGCTGGCCGGCGTGCGTTAAACAACAAAGCAACGCGGTCCGCACATTCCAAAGGGACGGTCCGCCGTCCCTTTGGCATTTTTGGGCGTTTGTCTCCAATCGGAGGCCATGCCGTGCCTCGATCGGGGAGTTTTACACTGTACTGATTCGCCGCAAGGCGCCCGCGGCCCGGCTCAACCTTTCCTGACAGGTCATTCATGCTCTGCCTTCCAGCTTTCCGCCGCCGTCTGCTCTCGTGTCTGGTGTGGTCCGGCTTGGCTCTTGCACCGCTTGTCGTGCATGCGCAAGAAACCGACCCCAATCGGGTCTACCGCTGCCCCGACAATTCCTACACCAACATGCTCAGCGTGGTGAAGTCGAAGAACTGCAAGCCGGTGGACAACGCGAACGTCAGCGTGCTTTCCCCCGTCCAGCCGCAGAAAAAGCCTGCTGCTGCACCGCGCGGCGCTTCAAGCGCGGATCACATCAGCCAATCGACCCAAAGCGCCCGCGACGCAGAGGCACGTCGCATTCTCGAGGCCGAACTTCAAAGCCAGCAGCTCAAGCTGGAGGAACTTCAGAAGGACTACAACAATGGGCATCCCGATTATCTCGGCAGCGAGCACAACGTGGGTGGAGGCATCAACCAGCAAAAATATCTCGATCGCGTGGCCGCAATGAGGGATCAGATTACGCTCGTCGAAGCCAATATCCAGGCACTGCAGCGGGAGCTCCAGCGCTATGGGCCGTAATGTGCAAGACAAGCCGGAAAAACCGCGTCGACTGGAGGAACCAGGCACCGCTCCGGAGCTCGCTGGGCAGCCCGCCCTCGATTGGCTTGCCACGATGGCCGCATTGGTCGACCCCCAGGGCCGCGTGCTCTACGCCAATCCGGCAATGGAGGCCGCACTGGGCTTGTCGCGCCGACATCTGCGCGGGCAGAGTCTTGTCCAGTGGCTAACCCGCCAGGGCCTGTGGCTTGAGGCGCTCCGTCAGGTTCATGCGGACGAATTCAGTAGCAAGCGCTTTGACTGCGCGGTGGTTACGCGCAACTCTGGCGATCCCTTGCAAGTCCAGCTCATCCTGGCTCGTACTGAAGTGCCCGGCATGCTGCTGGTGGAACTCGTCGAACTGGGCCAGCAAACGCGCCAGGAGCGCGAGGAACAGTGGTTGAACCAAGCCCAGGCGAACAAGGACTTGATTCGCAACCTGGCTCACGAGATCAAGAACCCTCTGGGCGGCATTCGGGGCGCGGCGCAACTGCTGCAAAGCGAACTCGACAGTCGCGAACTGCAGGAGTACACGCGCGTCATTATTCATGAGGCCGACCGCCTGCAGACCCTCGTAGACCGGTTGCTTGCACCGCATCGGCGACCGCATGTCGTCGGCGATGTCAATATTCATGAAGTGCTCGAGCGGGTGCGCTCGGTCATCCTGGCCGAATTTGCTGAAGGCCTCGAGGTCGTCCGTGACTATGACGCGAGTATTCCCGAATTTCGCGGCGATCGCGAGCAGCTCATCCAAGCCATTCTGAACATTGCGCACAACGCGGCGCAGGCTTTGGCCGATCGATGCGTGCAGGGTGATGCACGCATCGAATTCAGAACACGCATCGTGCGGCAGGTCACGCTGGCCAAGCAGCGTTATCGCCTGGCACTGCTCTTGCATATCTCCGACAACGGCCCCGGCGTGCCAGCGGAAATCAAGGACAGGATGTTCTTTCCACTGGTGTCGGGGCGGGAGGGCGGCAGCGGGCTGGGTCTAACGCTGGCGCAGACCTTCATTCAACAACACCAGGGAACCATCGAGTGCGACAGCCAGCCAGGCCAAACCGATTTCCGCATCCTCATCCCGCTGCTTTGAGGTTGGCCTTCAGGGCGTCTCACGCGCATCCGCACCCGGCAGCGAGGCATCGGACATGAAACCCATCTGGGTCGTCGACGACGATCAATCCATCCGTTTCGTACTGGAAAAGGCCCTAGAAAAGGCTGGACTTCCGGTGCGTACTTTTGCGAATACCCGTGATGTCCAGGAGGCGTTGGCGGACGACACACCCCAAGTCCTGGTGTCGGACATTCGCATGCCAGGGGGCAGCGGCATCGAGTTGCTCCAGGATCTCAAGCGCAGGCATCCGGAATTGCCTGTCATCATCATGACGGCATATTCGGATCTCGACAGTGCCGTGTCAGCGTTTCAAAGCGGTGCATTCGAATACCTGAGCAAGCCCTTCGATCTGGACAAGGCGGTTGACCTGATTCAGCGCGCCGTTGATGAGAGTCTGCGCGAGCAAGGCGCTGACGAGGCGCATCTGGAGCCGCCGGAACTGCTGGGCCAGGCGCCGGCCATGCAGGACGTGTTCCGCGCCATCGGACGGCTTTCACCGTCACAGGTCACCGTACTTATTACGGGCGAATCGGGAACCGGCAAGGAACTCGTGGCGCAGGCATTGCACCGCCACAGCCCGCGTGCAAACGGACCGTTCGTGGCGATCAATACGGCGGCAATTCCGCGCGATCTTCTGGAAAGCGAGCTGTTCGGACACGAGCGCGGAGCCTTCACCGGCGCTCAGACCTCACGGCGCGGCCGGTTCGAACAAGCCGAGGGCGGGACGTTGTTTCTGGATGAAATCGGTGACATGCCCTACGAGCTGCAGACCCGCTTGTTGCGCGTCTTATCGGATGGGCACTTCTACCGCGTGGGCGGGCATAACCCCATCAAGGCGCATGTGAGGGTAATCGCCGCAACCCACCAGAACCTTGAGCAACGGGTGCGCGAGGGGTTGTTTCGCGAAGATCTGTATCACCGACTCAATGTCATCCGGCTGCGCCTGCCGCCGCTGCGCGAGCGTCGCGAAGACATCGTCCTGCTGGTGCGGCATTTTTTGCAGAAAAGCGCCAGCGAACTTGGCGTGGACGCCAAACGGTTGTCCGATGCGGCCCTGGCCGTTCTTCAACATTACCCGTTCCCAGGCAACGTTCGCGAGCTGGAAAACCTGTGCCACTGGCTCACTGTCATGGCGCCAGGCCTTACGGTCGACGTAAAGGACCGTCCCCCGGAATTGCACCAAATGCCAGGGCATGCGCCAAGGGTTTCCCTGCAACAACCGATGCAAGGTGTGCCGTCACGGGAAGCGGCCGCCCAGACCGATGCGCCCGCGAGCGCTGATTTGAAGCAGCCTGCAATCCCTCTCCAGGTTGCCACGCCGGAAATCGATGCCGCTGGTTCGCCTGGTGGCCCGTCGCAGGAAGGCTGGGAGGCAGCCGTGGCACGCGTTGCGCGTGAACTGTTGCAGGCAGGACAGACTGAGGTGATGGATCAGCTGACCCAGCGCTTCGAGCGTGCCGTCATCCAGGCTGCGCTCGGTGTCACGCACGGGCGCCGCATCGAGGCGGCAGTCAAGCTCGGCATTGGTCGCAACACGATCACCCGCAAGATCCAGGATCTGGGGCTGGATGACTGAAGCGGTTGCGACGATTCGCGCTGTCTTGCCGAAGAGCCGCTGCGTGCCGATTCAGCGTAGCGGCCAGTCCAGCTCCACCACGACCGGGGCATGGTCGCTCGGGCGCTCGTTTTTGCGCATTGCCTTGTCGATGGTGCAGGCGCGCACGCGTTCCTTGATTGGCGAGCTCACAAGAATGTGATCGATCCGCAGGCCTTGATTTCTCCGAAAAGCGAGGTTGCGGTAGTCCCACCACGTCCAGCTTTTCGGGGCCTGCTCGAACAAGCGAAACGCATCGACCAACCCCAGGCCAAGCAGGGCTTGGAAATGCGCACGCTCCTCGCTGGTGCAGTGGATCTTGCCGCGCCAGGCTTCCGGGTCGTATACATCGCGG
>JAGWOZ010000034.1 GCA_028870715.1 Betaproteobacteria bacterium
GGATGGTGCAGTCCTGCGCCATGCTGGCGACCGAGCAGCTTCAACCCAAGAATATGAGCCGCAGCGCTCGCGGCACGGTGGATGCACCGGGCCGTCGCGTGCGGCAAAAGGCCGGGCTCAACCGGGAGATTCTCTCGGCCGCGTTCGGCATGGCGCAGCAGATGCTCGCGTACAAAGCGGAGGAAGCTGGTACGCGACTGCACCTGAGCGATACGCGCCAGATCAAACCGTCGCAGCGGTGCTCGGCGTGCTGGGAGATCTCTCCCAAGACGCTTGGAGACCGCATGCATATCTGTCCGCACTGCGGGCACGTCATGCCGCGCGACCGCAACAGTGCGTTGGTGGTCCTCATCGACGCGCACAACACGCAGGACGCGCCTGGAACGGGCGTGGCGGCGAGACCCAAACCTCTGCCCCGGCAACGTGGCAAGTCCAGGTCTGTGACCCGCGAAACCCCCACGACAACCGCACAAGCGGTTTAGTGGCGGGAGAGTTCATAAGCTCGGCAAGCTGGCCGATGCGCAACTCGATTTGGTGGACGGGGGAATGCCGCTTTCTCACGCTGAGGCCGCCTCCCAGATCAAACTTCGTCGCTTGGATTGAACTGGGCGACACGCCTGCTTTGCGCGTGCCCATTAACGCATCAACCGCGTCCACACGCCGTGGATATCCTGATTGATGATATGCGATTGGGTGGGCCGGCGCGTGCCATGGAGCCCGGGCCCATTGCGCCGGCTGCAAGTCCGGCGATGCGCCCTCGGCGTGAGCAGCCATCTGGCGCGGGGGAGCCGGGAACGCCGACGATTTCCCGAAAAACCCGACACCCCTAAAATCTCACCGGGAGGCGAACGACTTGCCACCGTACAGGATTCACGTGGATTAATTGATTCTCGAAAAAATCAAGGCTTGTCGAGGCCGGCGTAAACCCAAACCCGCTGGCGCGGTGGGGTGGCAAAGCGGTGCCCGCGATGGCTCACATCCAACGGTCGGTTGATGACGCCATGTGATTGAAATCCAGGCTCTTGAGGTTCAGGTGAGTGCAATATCGCGAAAATGGAATTCATCGGATCTCAGCCGACGGCGGATGGCATCTGCCGTCGCATTTTCCTGCCTCGGTTGGGCATTTGACCTGTTTGATCTGTTTATTTTGCTCTACGTCGCGCCAACGCTCGGGAAAGTATTCTTTCATTCAGCGCAGCAAATGTCTTCATTGGTGGGTGTTTACGCAGCATTTGCAGCAACACTTTTGATGCGCCCCGTAGGTGGTTATCTGTTCGGGCACTATGCGGATCGCAACGGTCGCAAACGGGCCATGGCAATCGCCGCCATAGGTGTCGGTGTCGCGACTGCTCTCATGGGTGCCATCCCGACAGTCGAATCGATCGGCATCGCAGCGCCCATGGCCTTCATCGCCTTGCGCCTCATCCAGGGGGTCTTCATGGGAGGGATCGTTGCCTCCACGCACACAATCGGTACGGAATCGATTGCCGCAAAATGGCGGGGATTGGCATCGGGGATCATATCCGGTGGTGGATCGGGGCTTGGAAAACTGTTGGCCTCCCTCGTCTTTCTCGTCGTGACCTGGATTTTCCCGGGACATGCGTTTCAAGTCTGGGGCTGGCGATTCATGTTCTTCTCCGGGCTGCTGAGCGCATTGCTGGGATTGTTGGTCTTCACCAAGTTGGAGGAGTCACCCTTGTGGGATGAGCTGCAAAAGGGAAAACTCGGCGCCGCAACCGAACATAACCCGGCTCGGCCCTCCTTAATCCAGGGTGGATTTCTAGGCGCCGTGGTCATCAGCATCATCTTGACCATGGCCGGCGGAGGCCTCTCGTATCTAACGTCGGGTTACTTGCCGACGTTCATGCGCCTGGTCAATCATGTGCCGCCGCAGAAGCTTGGCATCATATTAAGCATCTCGGCGATTGCCGTGATTGTTTTTTCCGTGATTGCCGGTTATCTCACGGACATCATTGGACGAAAGACGGGCGTTATTCTATTTGGGCTGCTCTCCCTCATCGCCATCCCGGCGCTTTATTTGCGGCTAGCTCACACAACAGCAGTGATCCATATTGGTTTCCTGTCGATCCTCTTGAGCGGCACCGGTGCATTGTGTTATGCGCCTCTCCTGATCATATTGAACGAGCGGTTCCCCACGGAAATCCGCTCAAGCGGCACGGCAATATCCTGGAACATCGGTTTTGCCTTGGGGGGCTCCATGCCCATTGTTGTCTCGTTCGTGTCAAAAGCCGCAAGCGATCTCCCCTTAAGTCTGGCCATATCCACCGCAGCCCTCAGTTCGATGTACCTTCTCGCCGTTCATTTCACACCGGAAACGCGCGAGTACATGCATTAGCCGAAGACGCCGCTACAAGCACAAACTCCAACGGGCTGTTCGCGGCGACGCCACAAGACGCGCTCGAAGGCGTTCGGGGCAGCGTGGCTGCGGGTCGTCCGATCCGCGCGCCCACGGCAGGGCTTGCAGCGCTGGCTGGACGTGCGGGCCCAGCCTCAGGCCGTGAGCGGTAATCCCTACACTCTTCAGGCAAGCCGTTGCACAGGTATCGTGCGCCTTTGAATCAGATCTTGGAGACTCCTGCATGACCGACACGTCGCCCTACACGCCGCCATCCATCTGGTCCTGGAACAAAGAGAACGGCGGCAGCTTTGCGAACATCAACCGCCCCATTGCCGGCGCCACGCACGACAAGCAGCTGCCGCGGGGGCATCATCCCATGCAGCTCTACTCGCTGGCCACCCCAAACGGTGTGAAGGTCACCGTGATGCTCGAAGAGTTGCTCGCGCTGGGGCACCGCGAGGCCGAGTATGACGCATGGCTGATCCGCATCAACGAGGGCGAACAATTTGGCAGCGGCTTCGTCGCGGTCAACCCGAACTCGAAAATCCCGGCCCTGCTTGACTGCGGCGGCCCAGAGCCGATCCGCGTGTTCGAGTCCGGTGCAATCCTCCTGTACCTGGCGGAGAAATTCGGCGCCCTGCTGCCGGTCGAGCAGCCCGCACGCGCCGAATGCCTATCGTGGCTGTTCTGGCAGATGGGAAGCGCGCCGTTCCTCGGGGGCGGGTTTGGGCATTTCTACGCCTATGCTCCGACGAAGATCGAATACGCCATCGACCGGTATGCGATGGAGGTCAAACGTCAACTCGACGTGCTTGACCGGCATCTCGCGCAAAGCGCCTATCTGGCCGGGGACGAGTACTCCATTGCTGATATTGCTGTTTGGCCTTGGTACGGCGCCCTGGTTAAAGGTCTGCTTTACGAAGCAGGGCAGTTTCTGCAGGTCCAGACCTACACCAATGTGGTGCGCTGGACCGACCTGGTCGCCCAGCGCCCTGCCGTGCAGCGCGGGCGCATGGTCAACCGCACCTGGGGTGAACCGTCCAGTCAACTGCACGAGCGCCATGACGCCAGCGACTTTGATACCCGCACCCAGGACAAGCTGGATGCGGCGCGCTGATGGCTCCTCTCACGACAAAGACTTCCGCCATGATGACGCTCTACGACTGTGCCACCGCCCCGAGCCCGCGCCGCGCACGCATATTGCTCGCCGAGAAAGGCATTGCACACGAAACGGTCGAGATTGACCTCAGGAACCGGGAACAACTGGGCGCGGCCTTCCGACAGGTGAACCCGCAATGCACCGTGCCGGTGCTGCGCACCGACGAAGGGCTGGTGCTCACGGACAATGCGGCGATCGCGGCTTACCTGGAGGCCCGCTTCCCGCAGCCGCCCTTGCTGGGCGAGACACCGGCCGAGAAGGCCGAGATCGCGAGCTGGAACTGGCGCGTCGAGTTCGAGGGCTTTCTCGCCATCGCCGAAGCCTTGCGTAACAGCTCGCCTGCCATGGCTCATCGGGCGCTGCCTGGGCCCGTGGACTATGCGCAGATCCCGGAGCTTGCCGAGCGTGGCGTTGCAAGGGTGGGGCAGTTTCTCATCGCGCTCAATGAGCGTCTGGCCAGCTGCGACTTTATCGCCGCCGATCGATTCAGCATTGCGGACATTACGGCGGTCGTGGCCGTTGACTTCGCGCGCATCATCAAAATCAAACCCGGCGAGCAGCACCCGCACGTGCAGCGCTGGCGGCAGGCCATGGCGCAGCGAGCCTCGATGTCGATCTAAGCGAAGCGGCCCGCGGCGCCGATGCAGGCTTGACGCCGCGGACCCCGCGGTCGTTCACCGCGCATCGGGGTGCGGCGCCGTGCCCAGAAAATCAGAGGACAGATCCAGATCGAGCGCTGGCAGCGAGTCGGTTGCGCGACCCGCTGCGGGCCGTGGCTGGGAGATGGAAAGGGGCCCCTTGCCTGAATCGGGCGCGACGCTCCTGACCGCGGCTGGCGCCCCGAGGCGGTCCTGCAGCATTTGGATTTTTGATGAGACGTCGGGCCCAAAGCGGTCCCGCAGGTCTCTGGCGTATTCCTCAAATCCGACGTGATCGTGCATGTTGCCCAGGATCTCCAGGATCTTCAGATGTGCAGGCACATGCTCCGGGTGGCGCGCGACAGCGTCCCGCAGGAGCTCCAGGGCCTGATGCGGACGGTCATGCAGGACATAGAACTCAGCTTCCGTCAAAGGGTCCGGCTCGTCATCCGTTGCGATGGTGGACGACTCCAGGGGCTCCCAGACGTCGCCCGAAGCCTGGGGGCCGGGGGCTGTTTGAAGCTGTGCAAGCCTCCTCTCGGTCTCGAGCATGCGCGCGGGCGAGATGGGTGAGCCGAATGGCTTTCGCGGATCCGCGTCGAGGGCGTGAGCCCCTGGTTGGATCGGGGCCCAGGATGGCGGTTGCTTGCGCGCCCGCGGGCGCCAGTAAAGCCACAGCAGCATGATCGCGGTGGCAAGGAGCGCCACGCCAGCCAACCATCGCCAGAGCAGGGAGGGCGGTTGGGCCGGCGTATGCGGCTGGTGCTGTGGCAAATCGGCGCCGCGCTGCTGATTCGCCTGTTTCGGGGCGCGTGTTGCGGTCGCCACGGGGCTCGCGGTCACGGCCGTGGCGGCCACGGGCTTCGACGCATCGTTGTGTGTCCGGAGCGCCTGGAGCCGGGCTTGTGCTTGCTCATAGGCGATCTGGGCCTGACGGACCTGCGCCTTCGCAAGGGCGAGGCGACGCGCAAAATCGGCAGCGGAAGCCGTCGCAGTGGCCAAGGCGGGTGTGGGTGGCACCGCATGGATGTCAAAGATGTCGTCACTCATGCGCAGAACCGGTGCGCCTTTCACGGACTGATCCTGGGCCCGTGAATTTTGCGCCCGGCCCGCAGAGGACGGAACCGGACGGTCCGGCAGCGGGGTGGCCGCGCGCACCTGGGCGGCGTCCGGTATGCGAAGACGGCTGCCTACGCGCATCAGATTCGGGTCGTCGGCCACAAAGGCGTGTGGGTTCAAGCGCCAGATCGCGTCAGCCATCTTCGTCATGGACTCGTTTGGGCCGGCAAGGCGATGCGCAACACCCCATAGGGTGTCGCCGCGTCGAACGGTCAGGGGGTGAGCGGACGCTGGGACTGCTTTGGCTGTGGCAACGGGCATCTTCTGCGCAGCCACGGGCTTCGCAGAAGATGCGCCTGTGTCTCGGGGTGCTGCGCCGGTGTCGGAGGCCATGCCAAGCCCCGCGCTTGCGCCGGACTCCTCCAACGACGGGGCCGTCCCTTCTGTCGGGGGGTCGAGCAGGATGGTGTAATCGCGGCTTAAATGCAGCGTTGGGCCTTGTGGAAGGGTCTCCTGCCAGGCGAGCGTGATCATCAAGTCCAGATAGGGCGACCACACGGGTCGCTGCGTTGCAAGATGGATGTATGGATGACCTTGCCGGTCATTTGCGAGGGTGACGCTTATGAAGGGCAAAACCGGATCGGCCTGCAATCCCGCCTGACGGTAGGCGTAGGGCGATGCCATCTGGGCCAGCAACGTCTGGCCCTCGGGATCGCTCAGGGCAAGCACGGGGATGCGTGCCGACAAGGGCTGGCCAAGGTGGGACAGGACCCGGATGGGTCCTAACGTGAGAGCGTGGGCGGGCCCAAGCGCCAGCGTCAGCAGCGCGGCGACCAGGCTGCGCCGAAATGGATGCGTGGCTGGATTCATGCTGCTGTCTTCGCCCAATAGTGCGCATCGGCACCCGCTGCATCCACCTCGTGCAACGTCATGCCCGACAGCGAACTCGATGGCTGAGCGTCCATCAAGCGCAGATTGTGTCGTGCGCGGACGTGGCCTTGTTCCTTGGCGCGCGCCCACCACTGCGCTGCCTTGTCGGCATCCTGAAAGACTCCCTGGCCCTTGTAGTACAGCACGCCAAGGGCAAATTGCGCATCGGCATGCCCGCCGGTGGCGGCGCGCTGCATCCATTGCGCCGCCACTTGGGCGTCCTGAGCCACGACGCTCCCCTCCAGGTAGAGCAGGCCGAGGCTGTATTGCGACGGCGCATGGTCATGATCTGCGGCCTTCTGGAGCCACGTCACGGCCTCCAGCGCCGCATCCGGCGTGCCCATCTCGAACAGGGCCATGGCCAGGCTGTACTGGGCGGACCGATGCGCGTGCTCGGCGGCGCGTCGAAAGTGTTCAATGGCCTTGGCCCGATCGGCCGGCACCCCTAGCCCATTGGCATAAAGACGGCCAAGAAACCAGTGGCTGGGAGCGTCATCACGGTCGCAGCCCGCCTGATACCAGCGCGCGGCCTGCTCGAAGCTTTGCGGGACGCCGTGGCCGTGCTCGAACAAAAGTCCGATCGACCCCAGTGCACGCGACAGGCCCTGCTCTGCGGCGCGCCTCCACCATTCGCGGGCCTGCTCGTAATCACGCGCCACCCCGCGACCATGAAAATACGCCCAGCCCAGGTTGTATTGCGCTGTGGCGGACCCTTGCTCGGCGGCCTTGGTGTACCACTGCGCCGATTCGGCATGTTGGTCCGCATTGCGCAGAAAGTCGGCGAGCCACTCCTGCGCAGCGACGTCTCCCGATGCAGCAAGCTGCTTGACGTCTTCGGGCATTGCGGATGGGGAGGTCATGGGGTAAGCCAAGGCTGAATTGGTTGGGCAGAAGACTCGAAATGGAGCTGCGGTTGTGGCAGTTTAAGGACGGCCCGGGTTTCGGTCTGTGAAAGAAATCACGATTTTGGATGCTGCGAGGCCGATCATGTGGGTGTGAGGCCGCGCGCGACGACTGTGCCTGCGCCGGGCATGGCTCAAAACCGCAGGTCATAGCTGATGGACAGCGGGGCGTGGTCGGAAAAGCGCGCAGCGGTGTAGATCGACTCGCTGCCGCGTTGCGCCAGCGCTGCCACGCCCGGTGTGGCGAGCTGGTAGTCGATACGCCAGCCCACGTTCTTGGCCCGAGCCTGGCCCCGGTTGCTCCACCATGTGTATTGGTCTGGCAGCGGATTGAGCGCGCGAAAGACGTCCACCCAATGCAGGTCGTCAAGCACATGGGTCATCCAGGCGCGCTCCTCGGGTAGGAAGCCGCTGTTCTTGAGATTGCCCTTCCAGTTCTTCAGATCGATTTCCTTGTGCGCAATGTTCACATCGCCGCACAAAATCACCTCGCCTTGGCTTTGCAGCGCGCGCATGTGATCTTCAAATGCGGCGAGGAAACGGAATTTGGCCTGCTGGCGTGCCTCCGAGCTGGACCCCGAGGGGAAATACACCGAGACAATGGCCAAGCGCATGCCATCGGCCAAGCGGTAGCGCGCCTCGACATAGCGCCCTTCGGCGTCGAACTCGGCGTTGCCAAAGCCGATGCGCATGTCATCGGGCTCGTGCCGGAAGTACAGGCCCACGCCGCTGTAGCCGGGCTTTTGAGCGTGGTGAAACGCGCCGCGCAGCCCACCCAGGGCCCGCAAGCCGGCATGCATGTCGGATTCCAGTGCCTTGAGCTCCTGCACGCAAAGCCAGTCCGGGCGCGCCTGTTCGCGCAGCCAGACGTCGACTCCCTTGCTCATTGCGGAGCGGATGCCATTAACGTTCAGGGATGTGATACGCAGTGGAGTTGGGTTCATGGCGGGGGCTGCAGGGGGCACGCGAGGATAGACTATCGCAACGCACAGGGATGGCGCCGCGGTATTCAGGGCTCCTGCGCGAAGGTGCGTCGGGGTCGTCCCGACTGGCAGTACGTCTTTTTGAATGCGTGTTCATTGGGGATGGAAGGCGATAGCGCGATGCGATTGCGGATGGTCCACTGCTTCATGGCACTGGCTGCAGCGTGGCCCGCTGTGGCGCAGGCCGAAATTTTCGTCTGCCGCACCGCAAGCGGCCAGGCCGTGACCACCGATCACCTCAGTGCCGATTGTCTGCGATTCGGTGGCAAGGAGCTCAATGCGGATGGCACGGTGCGCCGCCTCATCTTGACGCCGCAGCAGCAGGCCGAACAAAGCGCAGCGCTGGCGCAGCAGCGCCAGGATCAGGAGCAACTGCGCAACAGGCAGCGCGAGCAGCGGGCATTGCTCACCCGCTACCCGGACCGCGCGGCGTTTGATCAGGCCGAGCGCAACGACCTGCAGACGCCCCAATGGCTCGTTGCCTCGGCGCGCAGGCGCATGGTGCGACTTGCATCTCGGCTCAGGGCCCTGCAGCAGGAGGCGCAGTTCTACCCGGACGGCAACTATCCCTTGGAGCTGCGGAACAAATTCGAGGAAAACAGGCTCCTGACGAAGCAGGAGCAGGAGCTGATCGCGGGGCAGGAAGCGGAAATGCAGCACATTCGAGCCCAGTATGCAGGCTTGCTGCCCCACCTTGAGTCGTTGTGGGGGCGTCAGCTCAGCGACCGGGACACGAGCACGACCAAGCCCTGAGCGGCCTCAGGCATCGATCGCTGCGCGCAGCGCCTCACCCACCTGTTGGGGATTGGCACGTCCGCCGGTGGCCTTCATCACCTGGCCGACCAGGGCGTTGAGCGCCTTGGCCTTGCCACTCCTGTACTCTTCGACGTTTTTCGGGTTGGCTGCGAGGACTGCCGCCACCGCCTCGGCGATCGCGCCGGCGTCGCTGATCTGGCGCAACCCGCGCGATTCGATGACGCGGTCCACATCGCGTTCGCCCGCCCACAACGCGGCAAAGACCTCGCGCGCCGTTTTGCCCGACAGGGTGCCGTCATGCACGCGAGCCACGAGGCGGCCGAGCTGCTGCGCGCTCACGGGCGAGGCATCGAGCTCGAGTTCGGCCCGGTTGAGCTGCGCCGCCAGCTCCCCCATGATCCAGTTGGCCGCCAGCTTGGGCTGGCCGCACGTCCCGGCGCAGGATTCGAAGTAGGCGGCGTGCATCCGGGACTGCGTGAGATACGCCGCATCCACCGCAGCAAGCGCGTAGTCACGCATGAAGCGCTCGGCCATCTGCCGGGGCAACTCGGGCAGCCCGCGCCGCACCTCCTCGATCCAGTGCGGCGCGATCACCAGCGGTGGCAGGTCGGGGTCGGGGAAGTAGCGGTAATCGTGTGAGTCTTCCTTGGTGCGCATGGTGCGCGTCTCATCGCGATCGGGATCGAACAGGCGCGTCTCCTGCACGACGGTGCCGCCGTCCTCGATGAGCTCGATCTGGCGTTGCGCCTCGACCGTGATGGCGCGCTCGAGGAAGCGAAAGCTGTTGAGGTTCTTGATCTCGCAGCGCGTGCCCAGCGACGCGCCGGGGCGACGAACGGAGACATTGGCGTCGCAGCGGAATGACCCCTCTTGCAGATTGCCGTCGCAGATGTCGAGCCAGACCACGAGCGCGTGCAGCGCGCGGGCGTAAGCGGCCGCTTCGGCCGCCGAGCGCATGACCGGCTCGGTGACCACCTCCAGCAGCGGCGTGCCGGCGCGATTCAGGTCGATGCCCGTGGCGTCATGGCCTTCGAAGTTGATGCCGTGCACGGACTTGCCCGCATCCTCCTCCAGATGTGCACGCGTGAGTTGCACCCCACGCAGTTGCCCGTCGAACAAGAACGACACCATGCCGCCTTGCACCACAGGAATCTCGAACTGGCTGATCTGGTAGCCCTTGGGAAGATCGGGATAGAAATAGTTCTTGCGCGCGAAAATCGACATGGGCGCGATGCGCGCGTCGACCGCCAGTCCCAGGCGGATCGCTCGCTCCACGGCGGCCCGGTTGGCGACGGGCAGCGCCCCGGGCAGGGCCAGATCCACGACGCTGGCCTGCGTGTTGGGCGCCGCACCGAAGGCCGTGGGCGCATTGGAGAACATCTTGGACGCCGTGGACAGCTGCACGTGCGTTTCCAGGCCGATGACGACTTCCCAGGTGTTGGACATGGTGCTTGCGTGGGGCTCAGGGGTGGGGCGCGCGCGTATGCCAGTCGGTGGCTTGCTGGAACTGGTGCGCGGCATGCAAAAGGCGCTGCTCGCTGAAATGCGGGCCGACAAGCTGCAGGCCCACCGGTCGGCGGGCGTGCGCGCCAAGGCCGAAGCCGGCCGGGACCGCCATGGCGGGAAGGCCAGCCAGGCTCGCCGGAAGCGTGTAGATGTCGGCAAGATAGTTGGCAAGCGGGTCGGCCTTTTCGCCCAGGTTCCACGCCACCGTGGGCGACACGGGCCCGGCGATGATGTCGCAGCGCGCGAATGCAGCGAGAAAGTCCTCGGCGATGAGCCGGCGGATCTTTTGTGCCTGCAGGTAGTAGGCGTCGTAATAGCCGTGGGAGAGCACGTATGTGCCCATGAGGATGCGCCGTTTGACCTCCGGGCCGAACCCCTCGGCACGGCTGGCTGCGTAAAGCTCGGTCAGATCGCGGTAGTCGCGGGCGCGGTGGCCATAGCGCACGCCGTCAAAGCGTGAGAGGTTGCTCGAGGCCTCGGCTGGGGCGACGATGTAGTACGCCGGGATGGCCAGTTCGGTGCGCGGCAGCGTGATGTCCAGCAGCACGGCGCCGAGCTTCTCCAGCTCGGCCAAGGCCCGGCGCACCGCCTGAGCCACCTCGTCGGCCAGGCCTTCGGAGAACCACTCGCGCGGCAGACCGATGCGAAGCCCCGCCAGCGGCCGCCGCGAATCGGCACCAGGCGGCGGGGCGTCGAGCGTCTGCGTGTAGCGGGGGATGTCGCGCTGCACGCTTGTGGAATCCCGGGGGTCGAAGCCGGCCATGACCTCCAGCAATGCCGCGCAGTCCCATGCGGTCTGTGCGATGGGGCCGGCCTGGTCGAGGCTGGAGGCAAACGCGATCATGCCAAAGCGCGAGCACAACCCGTAGGTGGGCTTGATGCCGGTGACACCGCACATGGCCGCGGGCTGCCGGATCGAGCCGCCTGTGTCGGTGCCTGTGGCGGCGGCCACGAGGCGAGCGGCCACCGATGCGGCGGAGCCGCCCGAGGACCCGCCGGGTATGGCCTGTCCATCCCAGGGGTTGCGCACGGGACCGAAGGCGGAATTCTCGTTGGACGAACCCATGGCGAACTCATCCATGTTCGTCTTGCCCAGCACCACCGTGCCGGCATCCTCGAGCCGCTGCACGACGGTGGCGTCGAACGGGCTCATGTAGCCAGCGAGCATCTTGCTGCCCGCCGTAGAGGGCATGCCGCGCGTGACAAACACGTCCTTGTGGGCGATCGGCAGCCCAAGCAGCGGGCCCACAGGTGCATGCGCGCTGCTCTGAGCGCGCGCCGCGTCGGCTGCTTGCGCCTGTTGCCGTGCGCGGTCCTCGGCCACGTGAAGAAAGGCGCCGAGTTCGGCGTGCGCGGCGATGCGGGCCAATTGCTCCTGCACAAGCTCCAGGCTGGAAATGCTGCGCGACTGCAGCGCAGCAGCCTGCTCGCGCAGGCTGGCGGTGGCGATGTCGACCCTGCCGCTCATTCGACCACCCTGGGCACGATGAACAGGCCATCCTGGGCTGCTGGCGCATTGGCCAGCGCGGCGTCTCGGATGTCGGGTGTTTGGGGGTCGTCCTCACGCAGTCGCAGAGGTAAATCCATGGCCGCGGACAGCGGGTGAGCCATGGGCGCCACGCTGGCCGTGTCCACCGCGCGCATGCGCTCGACAATGGTGAAAAATTCGTTGATCTGAGCCAGCATCGACGTCTGCTCGGCACTGCTCAGGCGCAGGCGGGCGAGGTGCGCGATGCGGTCGATATCGCTCGGTTGCAGGGGCATGGCGGAATTGGTGCGGGATTGGGAGCGGGGAACGAACCCCATCGTGGTGCGAGGTGCGCCGATACATGCAAAAACGCACATTCTACGGGGCGCGATCCGGTAACATGGCACGATTGTCCGCGGCAAGAATCCAGCACCTTTGCTGTGCTTTCGACGGTTTTTGTTGCTTTTCTCATACATCCAAAATCCCAATCACGCCATGTTCGGACTTTTTCGACGGTATTTTTCCACCGACCTGGCCATCGATCTCGGTACGGCCAATACTCTCATCTATGTGCGCGGCAAGGGCATCGTGCTCGACGAGCCATCGGTGGTGGCCATCCGTCACGAAGGTGGCCCCAACGGCAAGAAGACCATTCAGGCTGTCGGCCGCGAGGCCAAGGCCATGCTGGGGCGCGTGCCCGGCAACATCGAGGCCATCCGCCCCATGAAGGACGGCGTGATCGCCGACTTCACGGTGACCGAGCAGATGCTCAAGCAGTTCATCAAAATGGTGCACGAGACAACGCTCTTCAAGCCGTCTCCGCGCATCATCATCTGTGTGCCGTGCGGCTCCACCCAGGTCGAGCGCCGTGCCATTCGCGAATCGGCGCTCGGGGCGGGCGCCAGCGAGGTGTACCTGATCGAGGAGCCCATGGCCGCAGCCATCGGCGCCGGCCTGCCGGTGAGCGAGGCGAGCGGCTCGATGGTGGTCGACGTCGGTGGAGGCACCACCGAGGTGGGCGTGATTTCGCTCGGAGGGATGGTCTACAAGGGCAGCGTGCGCGTGGGTGGCGACAAGTTCGACGAGGCGATCCTCAACTACATCCGTCGCAACTATGGCATGCTCATCGGCGAGCCCACGGCCGAGGCCATCAAGAAGGAAATCGGCTCCGCGTTTCCGGGCTCGGAAGTCAAGGAAATGGAGGTCAAGGGCCGCAATCTGTCTGAAGGCGTGCCGCGCAGCTTCACGATCTCCAGCAATGAGATCCTGGAGGCGCTCACCGATCCGATCAACCAAATTGTCTCCTCGGTGAAGAATGCGCTGGAGCAGACACCGCCCGAACTCGGCGCCGACATTGCTGAGCGGGGCATGATGCTCACGGGCGGGGGCGCGCTGCTACGCGACCTCGACCGCCTGCTGGCCGAGGAGACAGGGTTGCCCGTGCTGGTGGCTGAAGACCCGCTGACGTGCGTGGCACGGGGCTGCGGCATGGCGCTGGAGCGGATGGACCGTCTCGGAACCATTTTCACTTCGGAGTAACTGGCCGCGCGGCGGCAGGCCGGGCGCTTGACGCGCCGACCTTCAGCCACGCCGCGCCGGCAACGTCCCTGCCATGGCCTTTGACACCCTCGATCGCAGCCCGCCACCGTTTTTCCGGCAAGGGCCATCGGCCTTTACGCGCCTGGTGTTTTACGGCGCGTTGTCGCTCCTGCTCATGGCCATGGATGCGCGCTGGCACATGGTGACGCCGCTGCGCACGGTCATTGCCACCGTCATTGAGCCGGTGGTGCAAGTGGCGCGCGCACCGATTGCAGCCCTGGGAGCCGTGGCGGAACATTTCGAGTCGCTGCATACCGCCCAGCGCGATGCCAGCGCCCTGCGCCAGGCCAATGTGCAGCTTGCACTGAAGGCCCAAATGGCCAGCCAGCTGCATGCCGAGAATGCCAGCCTGCGCGCGCTGCTGCAGCTCAAGCGCCGTGTGCCCATCCAGTCCATCGCAGCCCAGATCGTGGCGCAGGCCAGCGATCCGTTCGCGCGCAAGTTGCTGCTCGACAAGGGCACGCTCGCAGGCATCGCGCTGGGCTCGCCGGTGATGGACGAGACCGGGCTGCTGGGCCAGGTGACCCAGGTCGATCCCCTTGGTGCACAGGTCACGCTCGTGACCGACCGCGACTCCGCAGTGCCTGTGGAGGTGGCGCGCAATGGCGAGCGCGGCGTGCTTGCGGGGGATGCCGACGCGACCGCAGGGGGGCTGGAGTTGCGCTGGCAGGCGGCGGACACCGACTTGCGCGTGGGAGATGTCCTGGTCACGAGCGGTCTGGACGGGATCTACCCGGTGGGACTTGCCGTGGCGCGTGTGACGGCCGTCGAGCGCCGGCCCGATGCCGCGTTCGCGCGCGTTCTGTGCGCGCCACTGGCGCACGTCAACGGCGGCGGGCGCTATGTGTTGGTGCTCCGGCCGCTGGCGCCGCTGGCGGTGGCGCCCACCGTGCCGGGGGGCGCAGCGGCCGCGCGCCGTAAGCACGGCGCCGCGTCGCGCTCCTGAACACGACCATTTGATGCGCATTGACCCGCCATTTCGACGCCGACCCGGTTCGCTGGCGGCGGAGCGCGCCGGGCGTGGCGAGGTGTTGCTGCTGGCTGCGCGCCCATGGTTCATTTGGACCACGCTGCTGGTGGCGCTGCTGCTTGACTTCCTTCCACTGGGCTGGCTGCCCTGGCTGCCCGATGTGCTCGCCGTTGCGCTGGTGTTCTGGGCCGTGCACCAACCCCGCCGCGTGGGCATCGGGGTGGGGTTCATGCTGGGGCTTGTGATCGATGTGCAGCGCACAGGACTGCTGGGCGCACATGCGTTGGCTTACACCCTGCTGGCGTTTTTCGCCGTGGCGCTGCACCGGCGCCTGCTGTGGTTTTCGCTGCCCATGCAGGCGCTGCAGGTGCTGCCGCTGTTTCTTGCGGCGCAATTCCTGGAGTTTTTCGTGCGCATGGTGGCCGGCGCAAGCTTTCCGGGGTGGAGCTTTTTCCTTGCCCCGGTCCTGCAGGCCCTGCTGTGGCCAGCCGTGAGCTGGTTGCTGTTGGCGCCTCAGCGCCGCGCGCCCGATGCGGACGAGAACAGGCCGCTGTAGGCGCGCCAGGGCAGCGACGATGGCGAAACCGATCCCGCTGATGCACGCGCCGCGCGCGTCCTCGACGTCACGGCCAGGGAGGGCGGCATGGCTGAGCTGAAGAACGTCGAGCGCGAGCTGCTGCGCTTTCGGCGTCGCCTGGTGGTGGCCGCGCTGGTGGTGGTGCTGAGCTTTGCGCTGCTCGTCGGCCGCTGGTTGTGGCTCCAGGTGATCCGCCACCGGCGCTATTCGCTGCAGGCGCAGGACAACCGCATCGCCATTGTGCCGGTGCCACCCTCGCGGGGGTTGATCCTTGACCGCAACGGGATTCTTCTTGCCAATAACTACGCCGCGTACACGCTGGAGATCACGCCCAGCAAGACGCGTGGGCTCGATGCCACGATCGCCGCGCTGCGCACGATCCTGCCGATCTCCGCGCTCGACGAGAAGCGCTTTCGAAACCTGTTGGCGCAAAGCCGCAGCTTTGAGTCCACGCCCATTCGCAACAAGCTGACGGATGCGGAGGTGGCCCGCTTCGTCGCACAGCGCTTCCGCTTTCCGGGGGTGGCCGTGCAGGCGCGGCTGTTTCGCAACTACCCGCTCGGAGCCCTGGGTTGTCATGCCATCGGCTACATCGGGCGCATCGGTCCGGCCGAGCAAGCCCAGATTGACGACGGCGATCAGGCGTCCAACTACCAAGGCACGGACCACATCGGCAAGACCGGTGTGGAGCTGGCCTACGAAGAACGGTTGCATGGTGTGACGGGTTTCGACGAGGTGGAGGTCAACGCGGTGGGCAAACCGGTGCGCAAGCTGCGCAATTTCCCGGCTGTGCCTGGCAGCGCCCTGGTGCTTTCGCTCGACGCACGCTTGCAGAAGCTTGGCGAGGACCTGTATGGCGAGCGCACTGGCGCCTGTGTTGTCATGGATCCTCGCAACGGCGAGGTGCTGGCATTCGTCTCCATGCCCACCTACGACCCCAACCTGTTCGTCGAGGGCATTGACTCCGAGAACTGGAATGCCCTCAACACCGACCCGCGCAAGCCGCTGTTGAACCGCGTGCTGCGAGGGACATTCCCGCCCGGTTCCACCTACAAGCCGTACCTGGCGCTGGGCGCGCTGACGCTGGGGCTGCGTACGCCCAGCTATACGCTCAACGATCCTGGCTTTTTCATGCTGGGCAAGCACAAGTTCCGCGACGATGTGCCCGGCGGCCATGGTCGCGTGGACATGCACAAGGCCATTGCCGTGTCATGTGACACCTACTTCTACATGGTGGCCAACGACTGGGGCGTGGACGGCATGCACGACTACGCCAGCAAATTCGGGTTCGGCCAGCCCACGGGGATTGATCTTCCGGATGAGGCCAAGGGCCTCCTGCCCTCGAAGGCCTGGAAGAGGAAGGCCTACAAGCTGCCCGCGCAGCAGCGCTGGTTTCCGGGGGAAACGATCAGCCTGGGTATTGGTCAGGGCTACAACAGCTTTACGCCCATTCAAATGGTCAATGCGCTGGCCACGATGGCCAACCACGGCACCCGTCTCAAGCCGCGCGTGGTCAGACTTGTCGAAAACATGCAAAGCCGCCGCTTCGAGCACACGCCGGTCGAGGTGGCCGAGCGCGTCGCCCCGCCAGACGCGATGTGGCAGGTGGTGCACGACGGCATGACCGGCGTCAACACCGAGCCCGATGGCACCGCCTACGCGGTGTTCAAGGACGCGCCCTATACGAGCGCGGGCAAGACGGGTACGGCACAGGTGTTTACGGTTGCGCAAAACCAGAAATACAACGCGAGCGACCTGGCTCGGCATCTTCTCGATCATGCCCTGTATGTCGTCTACGCTCCCGCCGAGAACCCGACCGTATGCGTGGCCCTGATTGTCGAGCACGCTGGCTGGGGGGCTGAGGCAGCCGCGCCCATCGCGCGCAAGCTGCTGGACTATCACCTGCTGGGCGTGTATCCGAGCGACGTCGAAATTCAGAAGATCTCGGGGGTGAAACCGAAACCTGTGCAGTTTCAATATGCAGGGGGCAAGAATGGCGTGCCGGCTGTGCCCGGAGCCAGGCAGCCCGATGCGGGTGCCGCATCGGGACCTGCGGCAGATGGATTGAAGACAAATGCCGCGACCCAGCCGCCGCTGCCGACAGGTCGCGACGGCACCGCGCCGGCGGGCGCCGGTCGCGCGCCGACGCCGAGCCCGGCCGTCGAGCCCTGGCCGGCGCCGGCCTCGTCAATCCCGCGAGGCGCAACGGCGTCCGCCGCCCACGCCGAACGCACGGCGCTGGACGGCCGCTACGCCGTGGCGCGCTGCCAGCCAGGGCCGCTATTCACGCGGTTCGGCGCGCGGCCCGACAATACCGATCCGGACGAGGGAGTACGCCTGTGACAAGTCGAATGCTGGCAGCCCTGGGCGCGCAAGCCCCGGCGCGCCATCAGGGGTTGGGTCGATGAATGCGGTGATCAACCGCCCGCCGCTTTGGCGCCGGCTGCGCCCCTACGTCAGCGGGTTCGACGGCCCCCTGCTCACGGGCCTGCTGACTCTGGTGGCCATCGGATGCCTGGTGCTGTTTTCTGCCTTGCAGGGGCAGAACATCAGCTTTGGCGATCAGTTGCGCAACCTGGGCGTGGCTTTCGTCGTGCTGTTCGTGGTGGCGCAGATCCCACCGCAGCGGCTGATGCAAATTGCCGTTCCCCTGTACACCTTTGGCGTGGCGCTGCTCCTGGCCACCGCCATGTTCGGTCTGGTGCGCAAGGGCGCCAGGCGCTGGCTCAACGTGGGCGTGGTGATTCAGCCCTCGGAGATCATGAAAATCGCCATGCCCTTGATGCTTGCCTGGTATTTCCAAAAGCGCGAGGGCTTCATCCGCTTGCGTGATTACGCTGTTGCCGGACTTTTGCTGGCCGTGCCGGTGGGCCTGATCATGAAACAGCCCGACCTGGGCACGGCCATGCTGGTGCTGTCGACAGGGTTTTTCGTGATCTTTTTCGCCGGGCTGTCGTGGCGCGTGCTGGCGCTTTTGACGTTGGGCGCGGCCAGTGCCGCACCCGTGCTGTGGCACTTCATGCACGACTACCAGCGCCAGCGCGTGCTGATGCTTCTGGATCCGCAGACGGACCCGCTGGGCACGGGCTTCAACATCATTCAATCCATGATCGCCATCGGCTCCGGCGGCGTGTGGGGCCAGGGCTATCTGCACGGCACGCAGGCGCATCTGAATTTCGTGCCCGAATCGCACACCGATTTCGTGTTCGCTGTGCTGGCAGAAGAATGGGGACTGGCAGGCAACGTCGTGCTGGTGCTGGCCTATCTGTTCTTCATTGGACGCGGCATGATGATTGCCGCCGGGGCGCCCACGCTGTTTTCGCGCCTGCTGGCGGGCTCCATCAGCATGATTTTCTTCACCTACGCGTTCGTCAACATGGGCATGGTGTCGGGGATCCTGCCCGTGGTGGGCGTGCCGCTGCCGTTCATCAGCTACGGAGGCACCGCGCTCGTGACGCTGATGCTGGGCACCGGCATCCTGCTGTCCATCGCCAAGGCCAAGCGTCTGGTGCAGAGCTGAGGCGTGACGCGCCATGCGCAACGCGCGACCCCTGCGACTCGTCGAAGCCCTTGGCTTGCCTTTGCGCCAAGCCCTCGCACGCCAGGTGCGCAACCTTGCAGGAGACAGTCGCGCAGCGCTGGACTTCACCCAACCGGCAGGTGATCCCGGCTGGTTCGGCCCGCAGTCGGTGAGCTGGAGGGTGCACGCTGACATCGTTGCGATGATGACGGGCGGCGTGGCGGCGCTGCTGCTGCAGGCGCTTCACCCGCTGGCGCTGGCGGCGGTGTGGGACTGGTCGGATTTCCGTGCCGACCTGCGCGGTCGCCTGCATCGCACAGCGTTGTTCATCGCCACCACGACCTATGGCCCTGCCGAGGCCGCTCAGCGGGCCGTGGACCGGGTGCGCGCCATTCACGCTCACGTGCATGGCGTTGCGCCCGACGGACGCCCTTACGCGGCCAACGATCCGCATCTGCTCACCTTTGTCCATACCGCCGAAATCTATTGCTTTGCCGCAGCATACGACTGGCTGGTGCGTCCGCTGTCCGCAGCCGAGCGCGATGCCTATGTCGCCGAGATGGCCCGCGTGCCGCTTGCGCTGGGGGCGGTGGACGTCCCCCGCGATTGGGCCGGGCTGGTTGCGGCGCTTGCCGCTTACGAGGCCGAACTGCAGGGTGGCGAACGCGCGCAGACCATCCTGCGGCTGCTGCGCAGCATGGCCCCGGACGCGCCACGCACGCTCAGCGGGCGCCTGCACGAGCTTCCCGCGGCCCTGCTGGTGCAGGCGGCGTGTTCGCTGATCCCCGAGCGCGCGCGCAGGCTTTACGCCTTGCCAGCGCCCAACCGGCTTGAGCTGGGCGGCGTGCGTGCAGTGCTGCGTGCTGCCGTTCCGCTGATGCGCTGGGCCCTGCAGGATGGCGTGGCCGCGCAAGCGCACCGGCGTGTCGGGGCCGATGGCCTGCCTGCGATCAACCCAAAAAGCCGTTAACGCTCACGCAAACAAATTGTTGGACTTGTTGCAAATTTTGAGGAGAATGCGCGGACATCATGCGAGGAGGATGGAGACGATGAAGACTGACACGAGACAGTTGAGGGTTTGGGTCGCAGCATTGGGTTTGGGAGCCTGCACCTGGGCACAGGCGGCCGCATTGCCAGGGCCTCTCGTGACGCCGCAATGGCTGCACGACCATGCCAAGGAGGTGCAGGTTGTTGACATTCGCGACAACCTCAACTCCCTCACCGACGACCCCAAATTCAGCAAGGCGGGCGACAAGAAGGTCCTGGAGCAAGTTGGGGGGTACATCCCCGACGCGCTGTCGGCGAACTTCTGGGCACTGCGCGAGAAGCGGGATATCAACGGCAAGAAGGTCGATTTCCTGTTGCCGACGGCCGAGGAATTCCAGGGCGTGATGCAGGCATCGCTGCTGGAGCCGGGCAAGCCGATCGTACTTGCGCCAACCGGCGACGATGCCACCTCGCTTCAGGAGGCGGCATTCCTGGCTTGGGAGTTGCAGCTGTTCGGCCAGCCATCCGACCAGGTCGCCATTCTCGATGGAGGCACGCATGCCTGGATCGCCGCGGGGTATCCCGTCGACAACGACGCGATTGCGCCGATGACCTCGGGTCACTGGACCGCCAAGCCGCCGCGTGCCGATATGCTGGCCGACACGGCGCAGGTTCAGGCGGCCCAGCGCGCGCACAAGCGTCTGCTCGACGCGCGGCCGCTGGCGCAGTTCGCCGGACTGGAGCGCACGCCGGTGATCCCGGTTGAGGGCCGCCTCGCGGGGTCGCGGGCGCTCCCGGCTGAGCTCCTGTACCGCGAGGCCGCGGACGGCTCGTGGCATTTCCTCACGCCGGCCCAGTACAAGGTCGTGTTCGCGCTCGATGGCGTGCCGCGCCCGGTGCCGGGGATCATCTACTGCAACACCGGGCAGTATGCGGCAGGCGCGTGGTTTGTGCTCGACCGCATCATGGGGATCAAAGGCATGCGCGAATATCCCGGTGGCATGAACGAATGGGTGCAGCGCGGACTGCCGATCGCCGGGCTTTGATGGCTGCAGCCGGCGCGGGCGACGCAGGTGCCCTGCGCGGCTGACCGGTTTTGAGGCGGCGCACACCGGGGCCCCTGG
>JAGWOZ010000035.1 GCA_028870715.1 Betaproteobacteria bacterium
TCGGACCCGACACCCTGCGCGAGTTGCGCGACGACGACATCGCCGCGCTGGGCATGCGTCCCCCGCAGTGGGCCGACATGCACGACCTCGGCGACATGCTGGTGTCGCAAGGCCTGGCCTCTCCCGTGATGGACATGGAGGTGCTGCGCCTGCGCTGGGCCGACGCCGACGCCGCGTTGCGCGAACTGGCCCAGCTCGGGCGCGCCCCCCACGAGCTGGCCTCGCCCGGACTGCGTACGCCCCGCAGCTGGCGGCGCCTGCGGGAATTGCTGCAGGCGCGGGCGGCCGCCGCGCCCCACGGCCAGGTCGAGCTCCGCTTCGAACTGGTCTACGGCCACGCCTTCAAGCCGGCAACCAGCCGCGCCGAGCAGGGCGTGGCCAGCATCGGCGTCGAGCAGATCGGCGGGCGCCGGCGCCCGAAATCCGGGTAGACCGGGGCGGCATCCGCGGCCTCGTCGCGCGTCAACGCCCGTGCGTGCGATGTTGTATGCGCGGAACGAGATCACTGGGCCGACGCGTTGACAGGGCGCAAAATGGCCGCCGATGCGTGGCTTCGCGTCGTAACCGGTGCGGGGCGTCCCTATAATGGCGCGTCGGGCGATGGTGCGTCGAATGCGGCCGTCCGCCCGTGGGCTTTCGCCGACGGTCCTTGCGGCCGCCGCGCCGGTCGCAAGGACCGGGCTCGAGATTGTCGATGGCTTCGCGCCCTGCGTGCGGAGCATTGTTGCATTCACCCACACGCTTTGCGTGTGCTCTTGGAGACAAGGCGCCGACCATGGCCGCGCAGTTGATGGAAACGCTCGATTTCGGCGCGCCGCACGGCAGCGCCGAGGCGCACGTGTGGGCGTGCAAGCGCAACTGCTCGATCAGCCCGCGCCAGTTGCTGGGCTTTTTCGTGTCGTTGTCGCTGGTATCGATGCTGGTGGCCGGCCTGTGTTGGGTCGGCGGCGCCAAGCTCGTGACGCCGTTCACGCTGCTCGAACTGCTGGTGATGGCGGTGGCGCTGCTCGCCTACGCGCGGCACGCGGCCGACCGCGAACGCGTGGAGTTCGGCGCCGAACGGGTGGTGGTGGAGTGGGAGTGCGCGGGGCGCGTGGAGCGTTGCGAACTGCCGACCCGCCACACCCGCATCCTGATGCATGACGACGGCCTGATCGTATTCAAGGCCGGCGACGCAACCGCTTTCGTCGGGCGCTACACGCGCCCCGAGCGGCGCGAGCAACTGGCGCGCGAACTGCGGCGCGCCCTGATCGCGGCTTGACATGGCACGACGGCTCGCGCCCCGCAACGCGTGCCCGGCAGGCGCCGCGCACAGCGTCGCCGCCGCGGCCTCGGGCGCACGGACGAATTGCATCCTTCTTTTGACAAGGTGACATCGAAGATGAAACTGAAGCACTATGCGACGCTGGCCTCGGCCTTGTTCGTCTCCTCGGCTTTCGCCGCGGAAAGCCTGCCGGGGGGACCGCAGGTCAACGGCATCGACTTCCAGCAGCCGGTCACCAGCATCGCCTTCGACCAGCGCTGGTTGAACTACATGGTCATGCTGATCTGCCTGGCGATCGGCGTGCTCGTGTTCGGTGCCATGTTCTATTCGATGTACAAGTTCCGCAAGTCGAAGGGCGCGGTTCCAGCCAAGTTCCACGAAAGCACCACGGTGGAAGTGATCTGGACCGTGGTTCCGCTGCTGATCGTGATCGCGATGGTGATCCCCGCCACCAAGGTGGTGCTGGCCCAGGAGGATGTCGGCAACTCCTTCGTGACCATCAAGGCCACCGGCTACCAGTGGAAGTGGGGCTACGACTACCTGGACGGCCCGGGCAAGGGCATCGCGTTCTACTCCACGCTGACGACGCCGATGGCGCAGATCTACGGCAAGTCGCCCAAGCCGGACGACTACCTGCTGCAGGTGGACCATCCGCTGGTCGTGCCGGTGGGCGAGAAGGTGCGCATCATGACCACCTCCGCGGACGTGCTGCACGGCTGGTACGTGCCGGCCTTCGGCGTGCAGATGGACGCCATTCCCGGCGCCACCCGCGAGACCTGGTTCAAGGCCGAGAAGCCGGGGACCTACTACGGCCAGTGCGCGCAGATCTGCGGCAAGGGCCACGCCTTCATGCCGATCGTGGTCAAGGTGCTTCCGCTGGACGAGTACCAGGCCTGGGTGAAGTCGACCGAGGCCGAGCTGAAGAAGGACGGAGGCTCGTTCCCCCCGTCGGGCGCGGTGAGCTGAGCCCGCTGGTTCGCGCCGAATCCCGCAAGCCATGCACCGACTTCCCGCCGACAAGCGCCGCAGCAACCTGCGCCTGGCCCTGATCACGTTGAGCATCGCGCTGGTGCTGCTGGTCGGGTTCATCCTGCGCTGGACCCTGCTGTGAGCGCCGTCGCCCGGCTCCCGCACGCATCCTGACCGTCGCACGCACATGGGCTCATTTCTTGGTGCCTTCAAGGCCATCTTCTGGGCCTTCCTGGGCGTGCGCAAGTCGAAGGACCGCGAACGCGACTTCGAGAACCTGAACATCGTTCACATCGTCATCGCCGGCCTGCTCGCCGCCGCGCTGTTCGTGGCCCTGCTGATGACCATCGTCCACTGGATCGTTCCTACCGCTCATTCCTAAAGTCGAGGAAGACAATATGTCCACAACCAGTCACCAACCCACGGGTTATTTCGTCCCCGGCCCATCACCCTACCCGGTGCTGGCGGCCACCTGCCTGATCCTGATGGCCTTCGGTGCCGCGCTGTGGTTCAACGACGTGGCGCACGCGCAGTGGCTGCTGGCGGCGGGCCTGGTCGGTTTCCTGGCGACCCTGTACGGCTGGTTCGGGCGCGCGATCTCGGAAAGCGAAGGCGGCCTGCACAACCACGACGTGGATTCGTCGTTCCGCTGGAGCATGAGCTGGTTCATCTTCTCCGAGGTGATGTTCTTCGCCTCGTTTTTTGGCGCTCTCTACTACGCGCGCGTCTATGCGCTTCCGGATCTGGCCGCCCTGCACAGCCAGATTCTGTGGCCACACTTCCAAGCGACCTGGCCGAGTGTCGGCCCAGCAGGGCTGATCGCGCCGGTCAAGGCGATGGATCCCTGGCCGATTCCGACGATCAATACGGCACTGCTGCTCAGCTCGGGTCTGACCCTGACGATTTCGCACCATGCCCTGCGTGCGAACCATCGGTCAAAGGCCATCTTCTGGCTCGCGTCGACCATCGCCCTGGGGGTCCTCTTCCTGTTCCTTCAGGCCTACGAATACCATCACGCTTACACGGAACTGGGGTTGAAGCTCACATCGGGCATCTACGGTTCAACCTTTTTCATGCTGACCGGATTCCATGGATTCCACGTGTTTCTCGGTGCCACCATGCTGTCGGTGGTGCTGTTCCGATTGATTCGTGGTGATTTCACCGCCGAGCACCACTTTGCTTTTGAAGGGGCTGCTTGGTACTGGCACTTCGTCGACGTGGTTTGGTTGTTGCTGTATGTATTGGTCTATTGGCTGTGACGCTTTTCTCTGTCGCGAGAAAAAAACGCCGCTCAGCGGCGTTTTTTCTTCAGGCATGTTCCAAGAAGGCGGGTTGAGCCTGCACGGTACGGCCGGCGGCGGCTTGAGCTCGGATCACCGGGGCGTGATGGGAATGCCCGTCGGATGGATCCACCCCATCTTGTAGCTGAAGAGGATGAAGACGAACAGCAAAATCGAGAACCCGATCCGGAAGGTCAGGGCGTTCACCGCCCGGTTGGTCTTGCCTTTGTCTTTCATCACGAAATACAGCCCTGAAAACAGGCTGGCGAGGATGAGGACGAAAGCGATGATCACGATGATGTCCAAACTTGACTCCTAGCTTTGCAAATACTGATGCCTGTTTCGATTGTCCCACCAACACGGCCCCAACGGGTACAGCCTCTGCTGGGGGCGCGGGAAATGGTGACCCTGGCTCTGGCGCTGGCCTTGATCGTGGCAACGGCCCTGCTTGGTCGTTGGCAATTGGGGCGCGCAGCGTACAAGAAGGCACTGACCGTGCGCATTGCCGAGCGCATGCGTGCCAGCCCCGTCGTGCAAGGCGCTCAGCCGCTGGACTTCAAGGCCGACGAATGGCGGCATGTCGTTGTGCGCGGCACATACGCCACGCCGTGGACGATCTACCTTCAAAATCGCCAATACAACGAGCAACCAGGATTCTGGGTGTTGACACCGCTGCGCATTGCGGACAGTCAAACATACGTGATGGTCATGCGCGGCTGGGTCCCGCGAAATTTTGATGCCATTGATCTGTTGCCGAAAATCGCCACGCCGCAGGGTGTCACGCCGGTGGAAGGGCGGATCGCACCAGCGCCATCGCAATGGTTTTCCTTCGCGCAGGATCCGCCAGACGCCGTCATCCGCCAAAATGTGCAGCTTGCCCAGTTCGCCGCCTATCGCCACATTCGGCTGCTTCCCTATGTCATTCAGGAAATGGGCACTCAGCACGATGGCTTGGTGCGGAACTGGCCGCAGCCCAATGTGGGCATCAACACCAATTACGGCTATGCCTTTCAGTGGTTCTCGATGACGGCATTGGGGCTGGGCTTGACGATTTATTTCCTGGGCAAGCGCATCCGCGGGCATTCGGGATCCGCTTCCGCACCGGAGTCGCATACGTGAATCAACCCCCCTGCGTCGCAGACAGCACGCGTCCAAAACCCAAGCGCAGCATGTGGGTGTTTTGGATGGTTGTGCTGGTCACGGCTGGACCGTTCGTCGCGAGCACCTTCTTTTTCTATGTCGTCAAACCTGAGGGCAAGCCGTCTTATGGTCAGTTGATTCAGCCGCAGCGGCCTGTCCCCGCGCTGCAGCTGACCACGCTGAGCGGCAAGCCTGTTGATCTGCGCAAGTACAACGGGTACTGGTTGATGATCGTTGCCGGGCCCGCCGCTTGCGACAAGGCCTGCCAGACCCTGCTGTTCGACATTCGGCAATTCTTCTTGGCGGCCGGCGACGATCGCTACCGCGTTGCGCGCGTGTGGCTTGTAACCGACGCCGGCCCCGTGAATCCCGGTGTGTTCGAGCCGGCCGAAGGCACCGTCATCCTGCGCGCACAACCCGAGCAACTCAAGCAGTGGCTACCGCTTGCTCCGGGTGAGGCCCTCGAAGGGCCGATATGGCTGGTTGATCCCCTCGGCAATTTGATGATGCAATTTCCGCCCAACCCGGATCCGCTCAAAACGCTGGCAGTATTCAAAAAGCTGCTCTATAACACGGCTGGGTGGAAAGCCAAGCATCTGGAGCCCCTTCCGTGAGCGCAACCCTCAGCACCATGACCAACCTGTCCACCGCCGTGCCCACGGTCTGGTCCTTTTCCCTGCACTGGCTGCAGGCGGGCATGTGGGTGGCGGGACTCGTGCTCATCCTCTGGGCGGGGTTCCGAATGCGCTGGCCCAAACTCGTGGCGCTGCTCGTGTTCCTCACCATGGATCTGGTCATGTTTGGCGCGTTCGTGCGCCTTACGGACTCGGGCCTTGGCTGCCCCGACTGGCCAGGGTGCTATGCGCACTTCACACCCGCGCAGGCACATCACCAGATCAGCGAGGCTGTCGTTGAGCAAGGCGGGACCCAAGGCAATGTCAGTCCGTTCAAGGCCTGGGTGGAGATGATCCATCGTTACATTGCCACCATCATCGGCACACTGATCGTCGCCATGGCAGTGCGCGCGGCCTGGGGACGCAGGCACGGCAAGCGCATCGCGCTCGGGTTGCCGCTGGTGCTGCTTGGATGGGTGATCCTTCAGGGCCTGTTTGGTGCATGGACCGTGACCCTTTTGCTCAAGCCCCTGATCGTCACCTTGCACCTCATGGGCGGTGTGATCCTGTTGATGCTGGCGGTGTGGTTCTGGATGCGCAACCGTGACGATCTCCCGAAGGTGCCGGTCACCCGGCTGGCACAGATCTTGACTTGGGCCGCGATGTTGACCGTGCTCTGGCAGGTTTTCCTCGGTGGATGGGTCAGCACCAACTACGCCGCCTTGGCATGCACGGGATTTCCCACCTGCAACGGAAGCTTCCACCCAGACGCGAACTGGGCGCAAGGTTTCACGTTCTGGCGCAATCTGGGCGAGAATCCCGACGGCTCGGCCATCGCCCTTCAGGCACTGGTCGCCATCCAATGGGGGCACCGGATTTTTGCGGGCATCACCCTGATCACGGTCCTGGCTGCGATGGCGCTGCTTGGCCGGTATCGTGCCCTGCGCAAGCTCGCTGCGTGGATTTCGGTTTTGATGCTGGTGCAGATTGGCCTTGGGGCGAGTGTCGTGGTTTTTGCGCATCCGCTGGCGCTCGCCGTTGCCCATAATGGCGTTGCCGCGCTGATGATGCTCTTGCTGACCATCGCGGTCTATCGTGCCAGCGGCACCAGATCGAGGGAAGTCGTGATGGACGAGACCTCGGTCGATTTTGTCAACATTCAACGTGTTCACGCCAAGCCATGAAGACCACCAGCCTCCCACGCCCGCCCGGCATGATGCGATCCCTGGAGCAGTTCTACGCGCTGACCAAACCGCGGGTTGTGCAACTCATCGTGTTCTGCGCCGTCATCGGCATGTTTCTCGCCAAGCCAGGCCTCCCCGAATGGCGTCCGCTTGTATTCGGCACGCTGGGCATCTGGCTGGTGGCCAGCGCCGCCGCGGCCTTCAACTGCTTGGTCGAACAAAAAATCGATGCTGTCATGCGCCGTACCGCATGGCGTCCGTCCGCCACGGGCGAGCTCGGCGCCGCGTCGATCATTGGATTTTCCGGGTTGCTGTGCGCCGCAGGCATGCTGGTGCTGTATACGCAGGTCAATTCACTTACGATGTGGCTGACCTTTGGCACCTTCATCGGCTATGCCGTCGTCTACACGGTGTTGCTCAAACCGGCCACGCCGCAGAACATCGTCATCGGCGGTGCCTCAGGCGCCATGCCACCGGTGCTGGGGTGGGCAGCCATGACGGGGCAGGTCTCGGCCCAGGCCCTTATCCTCTTTCTCATCATTTTCTTGTGGACCCCACCACACTTCTGGGCATTGGCCTTGTACCGCACCGAGGACTACCGCAAATCAGGCCTGCCCATGCTGCCCGTCACGCACGGGTCCGAGTACACCCGGTTGCAGGCACTGCTTTACACGCTGCTGCTGACCGCGGTCAGCCTGATGCCCTTTGCCGTGCATATGAGTGGCATTCTGTATGTGGTTGCAGCCGTCGTGCTCGACGCAATTTTCATTGCGTACGCTTGGGAGCTGAAGCAGCGGTACAGCGACATGCTCGCACGCAAGATGTTCCGGTATTCGATTGTTTACCTGTCGCTGCTGTTTGCCGCGATGCTGGTCGATCACTATCTGAAGTACTGAGCCAGCATGGGCGCGGCCCGTACCCAAGGGCGCCGCATTGCGGCGCCTGCATGGGGCCGCAGCGCATGCGTTCCACGTTGATGCGTTGTGGGCCGTGAGTTACGTCGGGCGATTTGCGCCATCCCCAACAGGTGTACTGCACCGAGGTTCGTTGGTGGCAGCGCTGGCCTCCTGGCTCGACGCAAGGGCACACGACGGTCAGTGGCTGGTGCGCATCGAGGACATCGACGCGCAGCGTTGCAAGCCGGGCGCCGATGCCGAGATTCTTCGCCAACTCGCCGGCTGCGGGCTCGCGCCCGATGGTCCCGTGTGGTGGCAATCGCAGCGCACCGCGGCCTACGAGGCCGCGCTGGAGCGCCTGCTTGCCAGCGGACAGGCCTACCCCTGTGCGTGCTCCCGCACCGACATCGAAGGCACCCTGCGTGAGCAGGGCCATGAAATCCATCCCTTGGGCGAGCGCGTTTACCCCGGAACCTGCCGAGCAGGTCTCGCCGGACGCAAGGCGCGAGCGTGGCGATTGCGCTTGCCCGATGCCGACCAGTGCCTCGTTCGGTGGGTGGATGCTCGTCTAGGGGAACGCCTCGAACAGGTTGACCGGATCACCGGCGATTTCGTGCTCAAGAGGGCGGATGGTCTGTGGGCTTACCAGCTTGCCGTGGTGGTCGACGACGCAGCGCAAGGCGTCAACCACGTCGTGCGCGGCGAAGATCTTGCCGCGTCAACGGCCAGGCAAATGCTGCTGCAACGCGCGCTGCATTTGCCCACACCATCGTATTTGCACGTTCCGCTCATATACGATGGGCATGGACGCAAGCTTTCCAAGCAGGACGGCGCGCAGCCTTTCGTACCCGGGTATCAGGCTGTATGTGCAGCCGCAGCGCATCTGGGCCTCAGGCCCGAAGGGCAGACGCTGGGCGAACTTTTGCAGTCGTCGGTTGCGCAATGGCGCCAAGGCCGCCGACAGTCGCCAGGCGCGAGCCTCGGCAACGATTTACTTCGCTGAAGGCTTGCCGCCGAGAAGGGCGGCCACCTTACGACGTTGACGGATGTTCGACGACATGGCGCCACGAGCTGGCAGACTTGTGCTGTCTTCCCACGCCGGTTTGGCGCCCGGATCCGCCTCGTAAGGCTTGTCGAACCATGGATCACGCGCGGCCGCGCGAGGACTGCCGCCGTGACGTCCAAGCGCATTCGCGGTGGGGACGTCAGCCCCCCGCTCGGCGGGCGCCGGGCGCCGGCTGGAGCGAGGCTCCAGCGTCAAGGTGCGCACCTCTATTCCGCGCTTGATGAGCTTTTCGATATCGCCGAGCGACCGACTGTCGCGTTCCGTGGCTAGCGTGATGGCCAGACCCGACGCTCCTGCGCGGCCGGTGCGCCCAATGCGGTGCACGTAGTCCTCGGCGCTGAATGGGACGTCGTAATTGATCACACCTGGTAACTCGACAATGTCCAAACCCCGGGCGGCCACATCCGTTGCGACAAGCACTTCGACCTCGTTGCGCTTGAACGCGTCCAGCGTGGCCAAGCGCTCAGCCTGAGACTTATCGCCGTGCATCGCTTGCGCCTTGAGGCCATCGCGCTCGAGAATGCGCGCCAGCCTGCTCGCGCCCAATCGGCTGTTGACGAAGACGAGGGTCTGCTTGAGATCATGCTCGCGCAGCAGTTGCAAGAGTGCGGCGTGCTTGCTGTCTTCGGTGACTTTGTAGACCAACTGCTCGACATTCGTCGCTGTCGCATTGGGTCGTGCCACCTCCACCAGCACCGGATCCTGCAAATAACTTTGCGCCAGGCGCTTGATTTCGGCCGAGAAGGTGGCCGAGAACAGCAGCGTCGTCCGTTGCTTGGGTAAAAAGGCCAAGATGCGCTGCAAGTCGGGCAGGAAGCCAATGTCCAGCATGCGATCGGCCTCGTCCAGGACGACGAACTGCACCTGCGAAAGGCTGACGGTCTTGGCTTCCAGATGATCGAGCAGTCGTCCTGGGGTTGCCACCAGCAGCTCCACCCCCAGACGCAGCGCCGCCGTCTGAGGCGCCATGTCCATGCCCCCGAACACGCACGCGCTGCGTAGCGGTGTGTGCCGCGCATAGGCCTGAATGTTGGTGAAAACCTGGTCGGCCAATTCACGCGTCGGAGCCAGCACCAACGCACGCACCGGGTGGCGTGCCGGAGAGACACTGGTGGAGGCCAGTGGCAGGAGCTTTTGGAGGATGGGCAGCGAGAACGCCGCTGTTTTGCCGGTACCGGTCTGCGCTGCACCCATGACATCGCGCCCGGACAGTACGATAGGGATGGCTCGCTGTTGAATCGGCGTGAGCGTTTCGTACCCCATGTCGGCGACAGCTTTGAGAAGCCGCGCGTCCAGTCCCAGATCGCTATAGCGCTGAACGGGCTCGATGGCGGCATCAAAAGCTGGAGATTGGGTGTTCATCAAGTGTGAGTACTTTCAGGATAAACCCGAATTATGCGCCCGAGTCCCGAGAGGCGTGAGGACCGGCGGCGTTCAGCGATCGTGCAGAGCTGCCTGACCCGCTGCGCGACACGCGGCGTGCCTGCGATCCGGAGGGGCCTGGCGCGGGTGTCACAGGCATTCTTCTGACTTCCTCGGCTCTTAGAGAGACCAGGGACGTGGCGCTATGGGCGAAATGGCGATCTGCAACCATGCCGCGCATGTATTGGGCCTTGATGCCGATCGTGTGAAAAGGGCGCCTGTGCGCTGGTGCTTCCACGCCAGTGTTGCGGCCGTCCAATTTCGCCAGGCTTTCACCGGTAGCGGCCAAGAAACTTGCGGTCGATGCGGTCTTTCCAGCGCATCACCCAGCGGCCTCGCCACCCCAATGCGCCGCGTGAGGCGATTGCATGGCCGTCTCCAGTGTTGAGGAGCACGAGAAAGCGCGGTTGGGGCTGGTAGGTAGAAAGCGGCTGACCGCGTAACATGGCATGCAGATTGTCCGCAAGCACGGGGCCCATGCGCACCGAGTACACCCCGGATTTGGGCACGGCCAGCGGCGTGAAGCACGCGCAGTCGCCCACGGCGAATAACCAGGGATGGGATATCGAACGCAGCGTCGCATCCACCTGCACGAATCCGCTCGCATCCACTGCCAAACCGCTTTGTGCCGGCCAGGCATGGGCGACCCCACCGGTGGCCCACAGCACCACATCGGCGGCAAGCGCATTACCTTTTGCATCGAGCACCGCGCCGGTGCCCAGCCTCGCGGCATCGAATCCGAGTTGCAATCGCACCCGATGCTGCTGCAGCGTGCATCGTGCAAGGCGGCGCGCTGGCACGGAGAGTCCGGGCAAGAAGCTCCCGCTTCTGGTGGTCAGTGTGCTTTGCGCCGTCACGCCTTGGGCGGTCAACCTTGCTTGAAGGCCCAGCAGCATTTCGAAACCCGCCGCGCCAGCACCCACACCGACCAGGCGCAACGGTGCCTGCGCTTGGCGTGAAGACAGTGTTGAGAGAAGGTGCTCCGTATGCACGCGTAAAGCGGTTAACGGGCGTGTCGGCAAAATCAGCGGTTGGCCGGGAATGGACCGGGGGGTGAGCACCGTAGAGCCGATGTTGAGCGCCACAAAATCGGCTCGCAGGGTCTTGCCGCTCGCCAGGACCAGCAGGCGCTGCGCCGCATTCAGAGCAACAACTTCATCCTGCACCCAGCGCGCACCTGCTGCGGCTGCCAGCGCGGCGAAGTCGACGCAGCATTCTTCCCAAGAGTATCGGCCACCAAGCCAGCCCGGCATCATGCCGGAATAGGGCACCTGCGCTATCGGCGAGACCAGGAGCAGATCCACATCCGGGGCGGGCTGCTGTGCGAAACGACGCAAAACCTCGGCATGCGCATGGCCAGCACCCACCAGCACCAGACGCGCCGCCATCAGGGTGTGCCCCAATCAACCGCCTGCAGGAAACCGACGGGGCTGTACCAGGCCATTGCTCGACATTGTGCGCTGTCGGTATCGATGGGCATCGCCGCCACGTTGGCATGCGGTAGCCCATGTTGGTCGAGTCCTCGGACGTCTCGACCGGAATCGGCGCCGGCGTCGCGCGCGTGGCTGATCCAGCGGACAGTCTGGGCATTGCTGTTACTGGTCACAAGCCGCATGGTCCGGCAGGCCAACGCCACGTGCATCGTGCCCACTTGGTTGGCGCTGTCCCGGTCATAGCTCAGCGCGGCAGCGGGGATGCCGGTGCCGTGCATCATTCTGGCGACCCGGCGCTCGGCGGGCAAATTGACCATTCTGGCAATCGTGCATACCCGGGCGCAGGGCGGTGTGGCCACCCGGGTTCCTGATGCCGCGAAGGTGATGAACATCAGAAGTCTCCGCAGGGCTCGGCATTGCGCGCCCGCGCTATGCACATGACGGAGTCAGGGGTTGGTTTGGTGCAAGAGCGGCGCACGTCACGCAGCCAATGAGCGGGCACGTGAGCAAGATCAGCAGGCATATCGACGTCGCTCACAGTTGTAAGCTCGTCCCATCGCAGGCCCTGCTGGGACAGGCGTACCCGGACCTCACGCATCACGTGCGGCGTGCTCCAGATTTGGCCTGCAAACACCGCTTCCATCCGCAGCGCTGCGCCACGCGTGCATCCAACCAACGCAAATCCCCCATCTATGGTCGGAACGAAAACGCAATCGGTCTTGCCCAATGCGTCGGCTGCTTCGAGCAGCAAGGCGGCGTTCAACGCCGGAATGTCGCTGCCCAACAGCAATGCCGCCTGAACCGTGTTCGTCTCCCGCGCAAGCGCCGCAACCATGCGCGCGCCAAGATCCCGGCCACGCTGTAGTTTGCAAATGGCCCCGTGGCGGCCGGCGGCGTCTCGCAGTGTGGCGTGGCGCGCGGTCGCATACAAACTGATCGGGCCGAGCTGGGTAGCGGCCGCCTGCGCCAGTGCATGATCGAGCATCCGGGCGGCCAGAGCCGCTGCTGCGTAGGCACCGAGCGCCGGGATCAGTCGTGTCTTAGCCTGCCAGGCAAGAGGCGGTTTGGCGAACACAATCACCGCAGTCGGCAGGCTCATCGCGGCGCTTGATAAAGACGTGCAAGGCCCTCGGGTTCTGCACCGAGAAAGTACCGAAGACGCAACCACCACATCAGCGTGATCGTGCGCCAAATTCCACGGGTGAGCCAGCGCCGCCCAGATGTGCAAACCCGTGAGCGCAGGGCCAACGGCGGGCTCAGGCATTTGAGCCTCCGGCAGATTTCGATATCTTCCATCAGGGGTTGATCGGGAAAGCCGCCCACGGCGTCGAACGCATCGCGGGTCATGAACAGGCTTTGATCGCCTGTGCAAATGCCGCTCACGCGCGAGCGCAGATTCATCATGGCAGCCACAACCTGGAGCATCCGCTGTTGCGGCTCGATACACACATCGAACCGTCCCCAAATCCGGCCGCTGCTTTCCAGGCCATTGAGGACCACGCTGCCGGCATCCAGCGGCAGAAGTGTGTCGGCGTGCAAGAACAACAGCACACGCCGGCGACTCGCTCGTGCCCCGGCATTCATCTGCGTCGCACGTCCCGCCGCGCTGTGGACGATCTGGTCGACCCAGGGTTCGGCCAATTCCGCGGTATGGTCGCTGCTGTCACCATCGACCACAATGACTTCGGCGCCACGCGCACGCAGCCCCTGCAGAGGCTTCAGGGCTGCGGCGATCGTGGCCGCCTCGTGACGGGCGGGCACGACGATGGTCAGGTCAGCCTCCGGCCACTGTTTCATCACCAGCCCTCCCCACGCCGCCAGGCGAAAAGTCGCTGGGCGAGTGCCAAGGCCCGCGGCGACACGTGGCCACGTTTCCATTGCCCGGCCGTCGCCTTGGCCGCCTCGCTCCAGGTGGGGTAGGCATGCACGGTCCCGAGAATGGCGCCGAGGCCCAGTCCACGGCGCATCGCCAGCGTGAACTCGGCGAGTAATTCGCCAGCATGCTGACCGACGATGGTGACCCCGAGGATCTTGTCCTTGCCTGGCAGGGTGAGCACCTTGACGAAGCCTTGTGTTGCGTCTTCGGTGATGGCGCGGTCGAGCTCGCTCAGTTCGTAACGCGTGACCTCGCACGCCACACCTTGAGCCGCTGCTTCGGTCGCGTTGAGTCCGACGTGTGCAACCTCGGGGTCCGTGAAGGTTGTCCAGGGAATGACCGAGATGTCGGACTTGAAACGCCACAAGCCGTCCAGCAACGCGTTGACCGAGGCCGTCCACGCCTGGTGCGCAGCAGTGTGGGTGAACTGGTAAGGGCCTGCGACGTCGCCGCAGGCGTAGATGTTGGGGTAGGGGGTTCGCAGCGTCGCGTCAACCTGCACGGTGCGATTCGGGCGCAGCGGCATGCCCAGTTCCTCGAGGCCATAGCCGGTGGTGCGCGGGGTGCGCCCCAATGCGCACAGCAAGGTGTCAAACTCGACCTCGATCTGCTCGCCGCCATCTTGCTGGGCCAGCACCCATTGACGTCCTTGCTCGCGCTCCACACGCAATGCCTTGTGCGCGGTGCGCAGGCAAACGCCATCGGCGGCCATGGACCGGGCCACCAGCTCGGCCGCGTCGGGGTCTTCGCGTTGCAGGATGCGGGGCAGCATTTCAAGCACGGTGACCTGGCTCCCCAGGCGAGCAAAGGCTTGCGCCAATTCGCAGCCAATAGGGCCGCCACCGAGGACCAGCAGGCGTTGCGGCAGTTCACACAAGCCCCAGAGGGTGTCGGACGTCAGGTAGCCACTGTCGGCCAGCCCCGGAATCGGTGGAACCAGTGGCGCTGCACCGGCGGCGATGACAATGGCTCGGGTGGCGAGGACCTTGCGGCCCTGCGGCAAATCGACCTCCACGGTCCATGGTGAGGTGATGCGCGCCCGGCCCTGGAGGACCTCCACACCGAGCGCGGTGTAACGCGCGACCGAGTCATGCGGTGCGACCTCAGCCACGGCGGCATGCACGCGCGCCATGACAGCTCCAAAGTCGATATGAGGCGGTCCTGATCCCAGCCCCAGACGGTGTGCTTGTCGAATCTGGTGTGCAAGGCGGGCGGCATGAATCAGCGCCTTGGATGGCACGCAGCCGAAGTTGAGGCAGTCGCCTCCCATGCGCCCGCCTTCCACCAACGCCACACGCGCTTTGGCGGCGGCGGCGATGTAGGCCGAGACGAGCCCGGCAGCGCCGGCGCCGATCACCACCAAATTGTGGTCGAAACGCAGTGGCCGCGGCCACTGTTTGTACAGCCTGCGCGCTTGCAGCCGTGTGAGCACGGACCTAGCCGCCAGGGGAAACACGCCAAGCAGCGCGAACGATAGCAGCAAGCGGGAGGAAACGACGCCCGACAGCGCGTGAATTCCAGCCAGTTGGGTGCCGGCATTCACGAACACCAGGGTGCCCGCCAGCATGCCGGCTTGGCTGACCCAATAGAAGGTGCGCAGGGGCATCGACGTCAGACCCATGGTCAGATTGATCAGGAAAAACGGGAATGCTGGAACGAGCCGCAAGGCAAATAAATAGAACGGTCCGTCGCGCACGACTCCGGCATCGATCGTCGCAGCGCTCGGCCCTAATCGCGAGCGCACCCAGTTACGCAGCACGAAGCGGGCCGACAGGAAGGCTAAAGACGCGCCAATCGCCGATGCGAACGACACCAGCACGGTCCCCCAGATCAAGCCAAACAATGCGCCTCCAGCGAGTGTGAGGACAACGTCTGCAGGAACCGAGATTGCCGTCATGAGGACATAGATGAGGAAATAGCTCGCCGCAAACCCAAGCGGATGGGCTTGGCTCAGAACGCTCAGCATGCCCAAGTGCTGGTGCAGCGCGGCCAGGGTGAAGTCATCGCCCAGGCCAAGGCCGAACCAGGACCACAACGCAGCCCCCAACAGGGCGAGGATGAGGATCTGGTGTGGTCGCACGGGGCGTCTCGGTCGGAACGCATGGCGCCTATGGAGGTTGCGGGACTTAGGCAGCGGCCTGGACGCCAGCCTGAGTCGGCTCGAGTGCTCCGCTGCAGCTGCTTCCCTGGCCCGCGGTGCAGCCGTAGCAGTGGTCGGCGATGGCGATGGGCCGTCCGCAATAACCATCCGGCTGAGCCAGCAAGTCGCGCAGGTGCGGGCGCGGATGGCGGGCGTCGGCCGCACCCAGCGGCAGGCGCAGCATCTGATTGAAATCACAGTCGTGCAGATAGCCCTGCCAGTCCACGGAAATCAGGTCGCGGCACATCACCGCGTCGAGATTCTCGACGCGGTGGGCCGCGTGCAGGGTCTGCATGTAGTCATCAAACCGGGACTTGGACACGAGCATGCTGCCAAAGCGCTGGATCGGCATGTTGGCAATCGTCAACAAGCGATTGAAGACGATACCGAATCGCTCCCCGAGAAACCGCTTGTAATCGTCCTGAAGCTTCTCCTGTGGTGGTGGCAACACCGGGCCGAGTGGGTTGTAGACCAGATCGAGGGACAGGGTGCCGTCAGCCTGGCCATAGCCCAGGCGGTTGAGCCATTGCAAGGCGTTGATGCTTTTCTCAAACACCCCATCACCGCGTTGTGCATCAACATTGTTCTCGGTGTAGCACGGTAAAGAGGCCACGACATCAACACCTTGCGCAGCTAGAAATGGGGCTAAATCGTCCTGTCCGGGCTCGAACAGGATGGTGAGGTTGCATCGGTCAATGACTCGAACCCCGTTGGCGTGCGCCGCGCCGACCAAGTCGCGGAAATGGGAGCTGAGTTCGGGCGCGCCGCCCGTCAGATCCAGTGTTGCAATGCGTCCGCTGCCCACAAGCGATGCCACCAACGCAGCATTGCCGGCATCCATCATCTCGGTGCGATTGGGCCCAGCAGCCACATGGCAGTGCTGGCAACTCTGGTTACAGCGGTAGCCGAGGTTGACCTGCAGCGTCTGCAACCGGCGCCGGCGCATCGCTGGGAAATCCGTCTTGCGCAGCAGGTGGATGGTGGTGTGCATGCCTTGGCTCCTCGGTGATGACCGCTCCAGGGGCGCGCTTAGGCTTGCGCGTGCCGCGGGAGGCTCTGGATGATCCACTGAGACTTCGTCGGATGAGCAGGCGATTCCTGACAAGTCGAGCGCCGAACATTGGATGGGCGACTCAGGTGAGCAAAACAGCCAGGCGTGCACGTGTCTCGGGAGCCATGTCCTCAGGCCTTGTGATCAGGGCCGATTGCAAGGCCGTGTGCGCGGGCGAGGCGATCGGATCCGCATGTAGCAGTCTGACCAGCGTGCGCGCCACGCTTTGCGCATGCTTTGCATTGCGCATCAAGTTGGCGATGGCCATGTCCGCACTGACAGCTTCGCGTTGGGTGTGCCAGCAGTCGTAATCAGTCACCAGGGCCAGCGTTGCGTAGGCCATTTGAGCCTCGCGGGCAAGGCGTGCCTCGGGCATATTGGTCATCCCCACGATATGCGCACCCAAGCTCCGCAGCATATGGGATTCGGCGCGTGTGGAAAATGCTGGTCCATCGATGCAGGCATAGGTTCCTCCATGGTGCAGACGCACATCGGGCACGTTGCTGCGGTCGAAGGCGCTGGCCACGCGTGCCGCCAGTAATGTGCACACGGGATCGGCCATGGCCACGTGGGCTACCGCGCCCTGCCCGAAAAACGTTGATGGGCGTTGTCGCGTCAGATCGATGAACTGGTCGGGCAGCACCATATCGAGCGGCTCAATGTCCTCGCGCAGCGAACCGACCGCCGAGATGGCGAGCAACTCGCTCACGCCAAGGGCCTTGAGTGCATAGATATTGGCACGGTAGGGGATCTCCGAGGGAATGAGGCGGTGACCACGGCCATGCCGGGCGAGGAAGGCGACCGGCACGTCGTCGACGCGGCCGGTGAGGATCGCGTCCGAGGGTGCTCCGTAGGGGGTGTCGATGAGATGCTCACGGATGTTCCGAAGACCGTCCATCGCGTACAGGCCGCTGCCACCGATGATGCCGATGCGGGGATGATCCATGGTTAACACTCCTTGTGATTGGGTCAGCAGGCGAATGGTCATGTGCGTTGTGCGCGCTCTTTCATGACGTCAAGCCATTGCCAAAGCGCGAAGGCGCGAGTCAACAGCAGGATTCCGGCAGCGACAGCGAGCGGGAGTTTCCAGTTCGGATGGCTGATGATGAAGGGGAGGAGACCCACGGCGAGCGCCGGGGGCACGTGCAAATCAAGAACGCTCAGGACCAAGACCCCGGCTCCCAGACTGCATACGGCAGCGAGCGGCCCCATGCCGAGAAGATTGATGAAAGCGACTGCGAACGCCGCACACGCGGTGCAAGCCAGAAGCAAGGCCCAGGGGCGCCCTGCCCAGGGACAGATCGTTGGGTGGGCAAACATCTCGTAGCCCATGACAATCAGTGGTGGAAACAGCAGAAGATGCCAGCCGGTACGCAAGGCCAGAGCCGCCACTGCCAAAACGAAGGCGAAGAAATGGGGCATCCACGCTAGACCCGAGGCCGTAGCTTCCACTGCATCGTCTGCGTTGTCCCTGTCGTTGGGGCTGGACTGGGGCGCAGCCGGTGGAAACAGGGCCGTGCGCATGGTCCCGAGCAAGGCGAGCGCTGCCGTACCAAGCAGAATCGATGGCGGATATGACCAGCTCGTGACGCCCAGGACGAGAGGCAGGAGTCCGGCAGAAATGGCCGGGGCGATGGGAGACTGCAGCGCCTGGATGAGCGCCACGGAACTGCCCACGCTCAGGAACACCGAGACAAGTCCAAACGACATGTGCCGAGCGATAAGGATCCCGGCCAGAGCCGCCGCCGCGGGCGTTGTCGCGAGCCAAAGGGGGGAGCGCGCCCAGACGCCGTGCGGGCGTGTGAAGACGTCGTGCGCCAGCGCGCCGAGTTCCGGAAAGAGGATGGTGCTTACCCCGGTGATGCCGGCCAGCGTTGCAATGGCTGCGACGTAGACCAGAGCCAGCACCTCGCCCATCATGCGCAAGCGACGCGGTGTGGCCTCGACTTCAGCGGCTTGCATGGGGAATGGACCGGCATATTGCCCCGCAGGGATGCGGCACGCTGGCGTGCCGTGCCGCGCAAAGCCCGCCGCGCTTCACGTCCACCGCCTCAGTCCCACCATTCTTCGCCCGCGCATGCTCAATTCATCGGATCGACCGCCCATCCGTGATCGGCGAGCCAGGCCACCTCGAGGAAGCCGGCCGGAACGATGTCGGACTCGCGTACCCCATGCAAGGTATGCCAGTCCAGATTCATTCCCTTGAGCGTGTTGTTGCAGATGTCAAAGCGCACACCTTCCCGGCGCAGTTGATCCACCTTGGTCTGCAATTCGGGATCCATAGGCTCTTCCAGCAACTTGAGGCCGGGTCCGTACAAGACAATGTGCGCCTCAAGCTTGCCCTTCCAGGCCTTGATGCCATTCTCGCTATTGGCGATGTTGTTCAACTTGAACGCCCAGACCCCGGGGTCGGGACTTGTGATGGGTACGACCATCCGCACCGTTCCAAAAGGCGCGTGATGGATCGTGGGCTTGACGTAATCCGCGCGCGCTGAGGGCGCGAAGCCCAGCGCGAGCGCGCACACGGCCGCGGAAGCGGCCACGCATAGGCGGGTCTTGGTTGACTGCAGCATGAGAATCTCCTGATCGAGGTGGGGACAGGCGTCGCAGTGTCGAAGCGCACCCGTGGATTTCGTGGCCCATTCATGATCGCACTAAGGCACACGGCGCCTCCCTGTTCGTCGCGTGCCACGCTAAATCCTGACACCGATGCGAACCAATCGTGATGGTGACGCGGTGACCCCACCGACACGCCATGGCGTCAGCGGGCAAGGTGATCAGCCGCCGCCACGCTGCGTGGCGCGATCAAAGGCTCGTTGAGCGCGCTCGCGCTCATTGCGGCTCAGTCCTTGATAGGACAGGTGCAAATGCAGTTGCGGCAGTCGCACGGCGCCAATCCGGCGTTCGGACAGCACTGTCCGGCGTAGCGCGAAGGTGCCGCCGTTGAACCGTGCCCCGCAGTGTTTCGCAGCTGCGTTGATCTCAATGCGCGCGCCTGGCAGAGCAACCGGGAGCCAGAGAAGGAGTTCGCTCACGCTGCACGTCATTACGCGCGCGAAAGGCTCGCTCAGATCCTGGACAAACATGGCTTCTTCATCGCAAAAGGGACGGCAGGGGCGCCAGTCCCGGGATCGTCTGGTCTGGCGAAGCCGGCAGGCGCTCTGGCGTGAGGCCGCCGCGGTTGACCCACGCGACGCGAAACCCATAAGCCTTGGCACACCATGCGTCCCAGCCGTTGGATGAAACGAAGAGCATGCGATGGGCAGGCAGTTCGAAGGTGTCCACCGCAAGTTGGTACACCCCACGGTGGGGCTTGAACGTCTGTACGCGATCGACCGACAGGACGGCGGACAACAGGCCCTCGAGTCCGGCATGCTGCACGGCAGCAGCGAGCATCGGTGCACTCCCATTGGACAAGATGCCCAGGCGCTTGCCGCTTTGCTGCAGACGTTGCAGTGTGTCTGCAACGTCGGGAAATGGATCGGGTGTGAGATATGCGTGCATCAAATCGGCATGCAAGTTCGTGTCCACGAGGCCCAGACTTTCCATCGCGAAATCGAGTGCTTCGGACGTCACCGTCTGGAAGTCGGCCCACTGGCCGCTCAGTGCGCGCAGCCAGGTGTATTGCAATTGCTTGTCGCGCCAGAGTTGCGCCAGCGACGTCCAGCGCTCCCCGAGGTGCGCGGCATGATGGCGCGCGGCACTGGCTGTGTCGAACAGTGTTCCATAGGCGTCAAAGACGACGGCGTCAATCGAGATCAATTCTGGACGCATTGCAAACTCCTGGCTGAGAAGGCCTGCGCGCGGATTCTCCCCGCGCAGGCGGGGACCTTGATTTGACTGCAGGTTGACATCCACCCCGACCTTGGCCTGTGTCCACCGCTTGCGCGGGAAGGACGGGGATTCCTACGGCGCTACGCATGAGTGAGCTCGCGCGCAGTCGCTTCGGTGGGTTCCTGCTTCGCCGAGGGGCCTGAATGCGCCACCTCTCCACAGGCTGCAACGCGGTGTCCCCGCGCCAAAATGTTCATCGCGCCGACATGGTCGGCGTGATTCGCGTAGCCGCAGGCAACGCACTTGAATTGCGCCTGCGTGCGGCGAGTGTCGGGCGCCACATGGCCACAGTCCGGGCAGGTGCGGCTGGTGTTGTGCGGCGGCACGGCGATGAGCCAGCCGCGGCTCCAC
>JAGWOZ010000272.1 GCA_028870715.1 Betaproteobacteria bacterium
CGCAATCGAATTGCAGTTTCATCACCTGGTGCGCACGGTACCCCGCAGCGGGCGGTTGGTTGTCCAAGCCGGCAATGCAGCGCTGCAGCGGGTGCTGGAGCGCGGGTGCTGGAGCGAGACCGAGCTTTTCGCGGCACCTGAGGGATGGATGGCGCAGGGCAGTGACCAGCAGTTCGAAGTGTTCTGGCAGGGTACGCGCCAAGGTGCTGTGGATTGGCGCATGATGGGCGAGCACAATCGGGCCAACGCTTTGGCTGCGATCGCCGCGGCACGGCACGCTGGCGTGCCAGCAGCGGAGGCTTGCGACGCGTTGTCCGCTTTCCATGGGGTCAGGCGCCGGATGGAATCGCGAGGGATTGCCGCAGGTGTGACGGTTTATGACGACTTTGCCCACCATCCAACGGCCATTGCGACGACGATTGCCGGCTTGCGCCGTGCCACACGGGGGCAGGGACGCATCCTTGCGGTGTTCGAGCCACGTTCGAACACCATGAAGCTGGGTACGATCAAGAATCGTCTGCCCGAAGCGTTGCATGATGCGGACCTCAGCTTTGGATACAGTGGCGGGCTGGAGTGGAATCTTGTCGAGGCCTTGGGGCCGTTGGGAGCGCGCGCCCACGTGCATGCTGAACTGGATGCTCTGGTGGCCGATGTAGTCGCCCACGCGCGCAGCGGCGACCATGTGCTCGTCATGAGTAACGGAGGCTTCGGCGGTATCCACGCCAAGCTGCTGCTGGCGCTCCAGCAACGCCAAAGTGCAGCGGCCGTTTCCTGAGAGGCCTTCAGGCCGCGACGCGCGTGCGGATCCGATTTTTTGCGCAAACTGGGTGTTCTTTCGGATAGGGGAGATACATCCGGTTGCTGATCGGGTAAAATAAGAATGATTCGCATTTGATTGCCCTTCATTGATCCTTCGTCGTAACCAGGTTTTCATTTGCAGGCGCTTCCGCTTGACTGTTTGTGGGAATGCTGCCGGCTCCGTAAGACGAACCCTCATGCATTCGCTCGATTCGATTGATCCAGGACACTGCGCGGTTGTCACGCAGGTGCACGCGCACGGGGCCCTGTTGCACCGCCTCGCTGCCCTGGGGCTGCGTGAAGGCAACACTGTGTATGTCGTGCGAAGGGCGCATCTGGGTGGTCCTATTCAGGTGCGCATTGGGACCACAGAACTTTTTCTGCGTCGCAGCGATGCGCGACATGTGGACGTGCGCAGGCTCCAGGCGCTGGGACCGGGCGCGGCGGTGTCTCCCGCCCACGCAACTCAAGGATGAAGCGCCTTGCCTTGGTGGGAATGCCGAACACAGGCAAATCCACGATCTTCAACCGCCTGACGGGCGCATCTGCCCGGGTGGGAAACTGGCCTGGCCTGACCGTCGAGCTCACTTCAGCACGCATTCCGCTGGGCCGGCACATGGTGCAGGTCGTGGACCTTCCCGGTATCTACGATCTCCAGGGATTAACGGAAGACGAGCACGTGGTTCAGCGATTCCTGCAGACTCAGAGCGTTGATCTGGTTGCGATCGTGCTTAATGCAACGCAGATTGACCGGCAGTTGCCCCTCGCGCTGCAGGTGCGGGAGAGCGGTTTGCCCTGCTTTGTGCTGCTCAATATGGCGGACGAGGCCGAGCGATACGGGGTGCGCATCGATCTGGACCGATTACAGACGGCAATCGGTATGCCGGTGGCAGCGCTGAGCGCCAAGTACGGGCGCGGCTACGCTGAAGCCTTGCAACGGCTTGCGCGGACTTTGGACGCAACCACACCACCGCCGTTGGTGCAAGCCCAGGCAGGCCTGGCGGCGCGGCACGATGTCCACAAGGGTACACGCGCCGCGCTCGATACCGCCGTGCACATGCCCACCCGTCTTCCCGACACCTGGGCCCAGCGGGTGGACCGCTGGGCAATGCATCCATGGTTTGGCCCGCTGCTGTTTCTGCTGTTGATGGCGCTGGTGTTCAACGCCGTATTTACGCTTGGCGCTCCGCTTCAGGGTGGTTTGGCCTGGGTGTTCGGGCAGGTGCGCAGCTACGCGCTGCAACCTCTGCTGGGCTGGGCCCCGGGGTGGCTGAGTGGACTTCTTCTGGATGGCTTGTACAACGGCATAAGCACGGTCGCCGCTTTTGTGCCCGTGATCATGCTGTTTTTCGTGTTCATGACGGTGATCGAGGAGAGCGGCTATTTTTCCCGCGCGGCGTTTCTGACTGACAGCCTGATGTCACGCATGGGTCTGGATGGACGCGGGTTTGTGATGCTTCTCATGGGGTTTGGCTGCAACGTGCCGGCGCTCATGGGCACGCGGATCATGCGCTCCCGCGGCCTGCGTTTGTTGACGATGCTCATCATTCCGTTTTCGCTGTGCTCGGCACGGCTTCAGGTGTTCCTGTTCATCATCGCAGCGCTGTTTTCACCGCGCGTGGCTCCCTGGGTTCTGCTCAGCCTGTACGGCGTGAGCTTGGCCGCGACGTTTGTGAGCGCTTTGGTCTTCAAGATGCGGTACCCAAGCGACGAACCCTTCGTGCTCGAGCTGCCACCCTACCGTTTGCCCACGCTGCGTCAGATTGCACTTCGTGCTTGGGGCGAGATTTATCATTTCCTGCATCGCGCAACCAAGTTCATCGTGGTTGGCGTGGTGCTGGTATGGATGCTGACCAATCTTCCGCCAGGGCAGCAGGTTGCGAGTCCTCACACCATCGCAGGGTGGGTCGGGCATGCGCTGCATCCCGCGTTCGCGCCACTAGGCATCCCCCCGAGCCTCATCATTGCGCTGATTTTTGGCTTTGTTGCGAAGGAAATCGTCATTGGGTCCCTGGCCGTGATCTATGGCCTTCAGGGTGAAGCGCTGCAACATGCGATTGCAGGGCAGATCAGCCCGGCCGCAGCGTATAGCTTCATGCTCTTTACCTTAATCTACACGCCGTGCTTGTCCACGGTGGCCACCTTGCGCAGCGAATCGGGCAGCAGCGCCTACACACTGTTGAGTCTTGGCTGGTCGCTTGGATTGGCCTGGATCGTCTCGCTTGCCTTCTATCAAGCGGCACGGCTGCTGGGTGTGGCGTAGGCCTTCCAGCACACGGGGTCCGCCTACAATCGCGCCATGTCAGGAAATACGCTTGGATTGCTCTTCGCTGTCACCACGTTTGGTGAATCCCATGGCACCGCCATTGGCTGTGTGATCGACGGATGCCCACCTGGCATGGAACTCTCCGAAGCGGATATTCAGCCCGATCTGGACCGTCGTCGTCCTGGGACGTCGCGTCACGTGACCCAGCGCCAGGAAGCGGACCAGGTGGAAATCGTCTCTGGCGTGTATGAGGGCAAAACGACGGGTACGCCCATTGCGCTGCTCATTCGTAATACCGACCAGCGCAGCAAGGACTACGGCAACATTCTCGACACTTTCCGCCCCGGGCATGCGGACTACACCTACTGGCGCAAGTATGGGCTGCGTGACCCTCGTGGTGGCGGGCGTTCGTCGGCGCGCCTGACCGCGCCGATCGTGGGTGCCGGCGCCGTTGCGAAGAAATGGTTGCACAAGAACCATGGCATCGGCATCCGGGGCTGTATGCAGCAAGTTGGGGAGGTAGCCATTCCTTTTGCAAGTTGGGACGATGTCTCTCGCAACGCGTTTTATGCCCCCAACGCTGCGGTCGTCTCCGATCTCGAGGCTTATCTCGACGGGTCGCGC
>JAGWOZ010000273.1 GCA_028870715.1 Betaproteobacteria bacterium
CGTGTCGCCCCGGCTTTCATGCCATGCGTGGATCGCGAGCAGCCCCGCGTACTCCCCCTGCGAGCCCGCATTGGGCTGCAGGCTTACCGCATCGTACCCAGTGGCCTGTGCCAGCCACTGCTCCAGGTCGGCCGCCAGTCGTGCATAGCCACGAGTCTGCTCAGCTGGCGCGAACGGATGAATGGCCGCGAACTCCGGCCAGGTGATGGGAATCATCTCGCTCGTGGCATTCAGCTTCATCGTGCACGACCCCAAGGGAATCATCGCCCGATCCAGGGCAATGTCCTTGTCAGCCAAATGACGCAGATAGCGAAGCATTTCGGTCTCGCTGTGATAGCGGTTAAATACCGGATGCGTCAAATAGGCCGTGCTGCGGGCGAGCTCCGCCGGGTATCGCGTAGCCACGCCCTTGGCATAAGGGTCAAACAAGTTCTCGGCTGGCGGCTGCAAGCCGCGCGCACCGCCGAAAGCACCGACCAGCGCAAGCACATCTTCGCGCGTTGCGGTTTCATCCAGGGTCACGCCGACCCGGTCCGCACCGGCACGGCGCAGGTTGATCCCCGCAGCATGTGCTGCTGCCTGGACAGCTTGCGTGTGCGCGCCGGTAAGCACGGTAAGCGTGTCGAAAAACGCTTCGTGTTGCAGCTTCCAGCCCTGGTGCTTGAGCGCCTCAGCCAGAATGGTCGTGAAGGCATGGACGCGTTGGCCGATGCGGCGCAGCCCCTGTGGGCCGTGATAGACCGCGTACATGCTGGCGAGCACCGCTGGGAGAACCTGGGCGGTGCAAATATTGCTCGTTGCCTTCTCGCGCCGGATGTGCTGCTCGCGAGTCTGCAGTGCCAAGCGCAGCCCCGGGTTGCCATGAGCGTCCACGCTGACGCCAACCAAGCGGCCAGGCATCTGGCGCTTGAGTGCGTCGCGCACGGCCATATAGGCAGCGTGTGGCCCGCCGAAACCCAGCGGCAAACCGAAACGCTGGGTATTGCCCACGGCGATGTCCGCACCAAGTTCGCCAGGAGCCGCAAGCAGCGTGAGCGCCAGGATGTCGGCCGCCATAATGACGACGGCCCCCTTTGCTTGGGCCCCTTTGATCAACGCTCGAAAGTCATGGATGCCGCCGTCCACGCCCGGGTACTGCAGCAGCACGGCAAAATGCTCCGAGTCGGCGGCATGTGCGCCGGGGCCGACCACCACCTGCAAATCGAGAGGGCGGGCGCGCGTCCGGATGACTTCAATCGTCTGCGGCAGCACGTCATCGGCCACGTACATGCTGCGGCTCGCGCTCTTTGCTGTACGCAGCGCCAGCGTCATGGCCTCAGCCGCCGCGGTTGCTTCGTCCAGCATCGACGCGTTGGCGACATCGAGCCCCGTGAGGTCCGTCACCATCGTCTGGAAGTTGATCAGCGCTTCCAGCCGCCCTTGGCTAATTTCGGGCTGATACGGGGTGTAGGCGGTATACCAGGCTGGATTCTCCAACACGTTGCGTTGGATGACGCCGGGCATGTGCGCATTGGCATAGCCTTGGCCGATGAAACTGCGCATGACCTCATTGAGCTGCGCCACGGCACGAAGCTCAACCAGCGCCTGCTGCTCCCCCAAGGCCGCAGGCAGCTCGAACTTACGCTTGCGGCGAATACCGGCCGGAATGACGGCCTGCATCAATGCCTCTAGATCCGGCTGCCCGAGGGCGTGCAGCATGTAATTTTGATCAGCTGCGCTCGGGCCGATATGGCGGCGCTGGAACGCCGCGCTATCTTCGAGCTCGGCCAGAGTGGGTTCAGTTTGCATCAACATGGAGGTACTCAGGAAAAAGGAAGGCCGGTCCGACACGGGCGCAGCTCAGGCACCTTGCAGCAATTTGTCATACGCCGCCTGATCCATCAATGCATCGATCTGGGACAAGTCGGTTGGGCGCACGCGAAAAAACCACCCCGCTCCCTGCGGATCGGTATTGGCCAACGCAGGATTCGCCACCAGTGCATCATTGACAGCGACGACTTCACCCGCAATGGGCATGTACACATCAGCAGCGGCCTTGACGGATTCGACGACACCGGCTGCATCTTTTTGAGCGTAGGTTTTGCCTGTGCCAGGCAGTTCGACGAACACCACGTCGCCCAATGCGTCCTGCGCATGGGGTGTGATCCCCACCGTGGCAGTACCGTCGGCTTCGAGACGGACCCATTCGTGGTCTGCGGTGAACTTGAGTGTCATAGTGGACTCCAGGACGTGTTGGAACGAAAACAAGAACCTGCGCGATTTCAGGCGCGCAAGTAGCGATGTGGCACGAAAGGCATGGACGTGACATGCATGGGAATCCGCCTCCCACGCACCAAGGCGAAAATCGTGGAACCAATGTCTGCGGCCGAGCTTTGCACGTAGCCCATCGCAATGGGTCTTCCGGCCGTTGGTGTCAGGCTGCCACTGGTTACGTGGCCGATGGCACGTCCGTCCGCATCCTGCAATTCGGCGCCTTCACGCACGGGGACGCGCTCGTCGGCGACAAGGCCCACGCGTCTGCGCGCCACGCGTGATGCATCGTCGATCTGCGCAAGAATGGCCGTCGCCCCTGGGAAACCGCCAGCGCGAGCGCCGCCCGTGCGCCGAACTTTCTGTATGGCCCATTGCAAACTGGCTTCGACGGGCGTTGTATGCGTGTCCATATCGTGGCCATAAAGGCACAGCCCCGCTTCCAGGCGCAGGCTGTCGCGCGCACCGAGCCCGGCTGGTTTGACTTGGGGCAACGCCAACAATGCGCTTGCCAACGGCTCCGCATCCCATTGATGCGCCGAAATCTCCACACCATCCTCACCTGTATAGCCGCTGCGGCTGACGAAGACCGGGTGCTTGCCGATGGTCGGGGGCAGTGCAAACCATGCCGCATCCATGAACCGCAATTGGGCCACACCAGGAAGCAGGGCTTGCAGCGCCGTCACTGCCAGCGGCCCTTGCAGGGCCATGAGTGCCTGATCCGGTAACGGCTCAATATGGCAGCGCGTCCCAATGCGCTCGCGCATCCAGGCCAAATCCTGCGTCTTGCAGGCCGCGTTAACGATCAAAAAGTACTCGCTTCCCTGTCCGTCCGCACGCGTCCGGTGGGTGAGCATCAGATCGTCCAGGATGCCGCCGGTGTCGTCGGTGAAATAGCCGTAGCGCTGGCGCCCCAAGGGCAAGCCCTGTACATCAATCGGGATTAGGCTCTCAATGGCGGCAGCCGCGTCCGGTCCGGTGATGCGCACTTGCCCCATATGCGAGACGTCAAACAGCCCAGCGGACTCGCGGGTCTGTCGGTGTTCGGCCACAATGCCCGATGGATACTGCACCGGCATGGCATACCCGGCGAACGGCACCATCTTGGCACCAAGCACATGGTGCATCAGAAACAAGGGCGTTTGCAGCAGGACAGATTCAGTAGAGCCAGACACGGACGTCTCCAAAGGCGTGCAGAAATCCGCCGGACAAATTCCAGCGATGACGCCCCGCTGTCCTTGGTACCTGAGAGATTGACCGTACGGAGCATGCATGCATGCCGCCCGGCTTGCCCCTTCGGTGGGCCCCCGCAAACGGGCGCCGCTCTCCAGTGAGGTCACCCGTGAGGGTGTCGTCAGTCCTTTTGCCTGAGCGGTACACCCCAACAGACTCAA
>JAGWOZ010000274.1 GCA_028870715.1 Betaproteobacteria bacterium
CGAAATAGCCATGAATGCGCGCGTACTGGCCATAAAACAGCATCCGGTTGAGCCACTGAAAGTCCAGAGCCAGCGCCAATGCTTCGCGCACCCGCGAGTCCTGGAATAGAGGGCGGCGCAAATTCATGACCATACCCTGGAACCCGGCCGGGTTGTGATTGGCCAACGCGCGCTTGATGAGTTCCCCACTTTGGAACTTGGGACCGTTGTACTGCCGCACCCAGTTCTTGGCGATGAACTCCTGGATCAGGTCGAAATCGCCAGCCTTGAAGGCCTCCAGGCGCGCTGTGTCGTCGCGGTAGAGCTTGTAACCAATACGAGCGAAATTAAATTGCCCCCGCCTGGTGGGCAGCATCCAGCCCCAATAGTCATCGCGCCGCGCATAGATGATGTCGCGATTCTGGGACATACGTTCGATGCGATAGGGGCCAGAGGCAACAGGTGGGTCACTCACCACTTGATCGAACGTCTTGCCAGCCCCCCATTTATGTGAAAAAACGGGCATGCCAGCGGCAATCAAGGGCAACTCGTGATTGGCGCGCCGAAACAGAAAGCGCACGTGTTGCGCATCCTCAGCCACGACGCGCGCCACGTCGCCGAACTGCACCTTGATGCCAGGAGCGGCTGAGGATCCCGTCAGGGTATTGAAGCTGTGGCAGACGTCCGCCGCGGTTACAGCATCCCCGGTCGAAAACTTTGCGGCGGGATGCAGGCGAAAGCGCACCGACAATCCATCGGCTGCAACCTCGATATCCTCGGCAAGCAGTCCGTAGATGCTGTTGGGCTCATCCCAACTCGGCGTCATGAGCGACTCGAATACAAGACTCCCAAGGCCGGGAGGAGCTGTGCCCCGCAGAGTAAATGGATTGAGCTTGTCGAAGCTTCCCGCACTCGACGGCGGCGTCAGCCACAGCGTGCCGCCAATTGGCGCTTGCGGATTGACATAATTAAAGTGGCTGAAACCTGCCGGATATCTCGGCGCGCCATATAGCGCATAGCCATCCGCTGCGCACGCGCTCCTGGCCCAGGGTACTAGGCCAAGGGGCAGTGCTTGCAAAAGGCTACGGCGGGAAAGGCTGAAAGCGTGGGCCATGCGAGAATTCTGCAGCATCGCCGGCGCGACAGGAATCCGGCAACACCCATACCTGCTGTTCCAGTGGCCGGCGCGGGTTCTTATCGACTCTATACCTACAGGACATCTTCATGGGCTTTCTCGCAGGCAAACGTATCCTCATCACCGGTTTGTTGTCGAACCGATCCATTGCCTACGGCATCGCCAAGGCATGCCATCATGAGGGTGCGGAACTCGCATTTACTTACGTGGGCGAGCGATTCGAAGATCGCATCAAGGGCTTTGCCGCCGAGTTTGACAGCACCCTCATTTTCCCCTGCGACGTTGGCGACGACGCGCAGATTGAATCGCTGTTCTACAGTCTCGCGCTTCACTGGCCCCAACTCGACGGACTCGTGCATTCGATCGGCTTCGCACCGCGCGAAGCCATCGCAGGCGACTTTATCGACGGCCTCTCGCGCGAGGGATTTCGCATTGCGCATGACATCTCTGCGTACTCTTTCCCTGCCTTGGCCAAAGCTGCTCTGCCCATGCTGCAGTCCAGCGTGGCCGCGGGCGGTATGCCGTCGCTGATTACCATGACCTATCTCGGCGCCGAACGCGTCGTGCCCAATTACAACACCATGGGGGTTGCAAAAGCGGCCCTGGAAGCCACCGTGCGTTACCTCGCCGAATCACTTGGCCCACGCGGCATGCGCGTGAACGGTGTGAGCGCAGGACCCATCAAAACCTTGGCAGCGTCGGGCATCGCTGATTTCAGCAAAATGCTCAAATTCAACGAAGCCAGTACCCCATTGCGCCGTAACGTGACCATTGAACAGGTCGGCAATGCGAGCGCTTTCCTGCTTTCGGATCTAGCCAGCGGCATCACCGCAGAGGTCTTGCACGTTGACGCCGGCATGCACGCAGTCGTTGGCGGCCTGGCTGGACAGCTTTGACCGACAACGGCGTGGTTACTCACTGGATCGCAGAGACCGCGGGACAAGCGGTCCGCGCTCCCGGAGCTCGCATCGCGGCGAGACGACTGCATGCGGAGAGACTCGGCATTTGAGCGCCTTTGTCTTTTTTGACATCCCCCCCGCCCTTGGCCTGCGGCCACCGCTTGCGCGGGAAGGGCGGAGATTCCTACGGCGCTCAGGCGCGGCATTGAGCCGCCCCTGAGTCGCTTCGGTGGGTTCCTGCTGCTGGCGGCATGGCTGCACCGCTCACTTCACAGGCGAACCGGGCGTGTCCCGCCCTTAGCACATTGATTGCGCCGACCACATCGGCGTTTTCCTCGAAGCCGCATTCGACGCACAAGAATTGCGCCTGCGTCTGGCGGTTGTCCGCCGAGACGTGGCCGCAGCACGGACAGGTACGGCTTGTATTCTGCGGCGGCACAGCGACGAGCCAGCCGCCGTCCCACGCCAGCTTGTAGTCCAGTTGGCGGCGGAACTCGAACCAGCCTTGATCGAGGATGGACTTGTTCAGGCCGGACTTGGCTCGAACATGTCTTCCCGGCGCGTCTGCCGTGCCTGCCGCCGACTTGGACATATTCCGCACCTGCAAGTCCTCGAGACACACCATCGCGTGGTTTTGGCTGATCATGGTTGAGGTCTTGTGCAGGTAGTCGCGGCGTGCATTGCCGATCCGGGAATGAATCTTCTGGATGCGCGATCTCTCCTTCTTCCAGTTGCTGCTGAACTTCACTTTTCGGCTCATGGCCTGCTGCGCGCGGCGCAACGTGTCCTCGTGCCGTTTGAAGCTGCCCAGCGGCGCGTAGAACGTGCCGTCGCTCAGAGTGGCGAAGCGAGTGATGCCAACATCGATGCCGACAGCACCGCCCTTCGGAATGAGCCGCTCGACTTCACGCTCGGTCTGGATCGACGCGAACCATTTGCCGCAGGACTGGCTGACGGTGACGTTCTTCACCGTACCCAGCACGTCGCGGCTGAAGCGGACCCGAAGCCATCCGAGCTTGGGCAGGAACAGGCGGCTGTTGGCTTGGTCGAGCTTGATCTGTTTCGGATCGGGGTAGCGGAAGCTGTCGGACTGGCCCTTCTTCTTCCAGCGAGGGAAATGCGCCCGCTTGGCGAAGAAGTTGGCATAGGCCCGCTCCAAGTCCTTGAGCGTCTGTTGCAGCGGGTGGATTGGCGCATCAGAAAGCCAAGGCGTCTCTGTGTCATTGCGCCAAGCGGTGAGTTCCTTGCACATTCCGGCGTAGCCCAGCTTCTTCTCGCCTCGCTCATAGCGTTCCTTCTGCAACGCCAGCGCCTTGTTGAACACGAACCGACATGAACCCGCGAAGCGGCGCATCTGGCGTTGCTGCTCGCCGGTCGGCATGAGTTCGAACTTGAAGGCTTGGAGGCGCTGCATGGATCAGATTATACTTTTGGTCTATGAGCGGTGACAACGACATCAGGCGTGGACGGCATTGCGTCTTCAAGATGCACGTGCATTTGGTCTTTGTAGCGAAATACCGTCGCAAGGTGTTCGATGGCGACGCCATCGAACGGCTGCGCATCATCTTCGCCAAGACCTGTGCCGACTTCGAAGCACAACTGATCGAGATGGACGGC
>JAGWOZ010000275.1 GCA_028870715.1 Betaproteobacteria bacterium
GAAAGCCATAAAAACGGGTTATATTGTTCCGTACATGGAACAATCATTCCGTCATGTCGACCCGAACGATCTGCTCATCTTTGCGATCGTGGCTGAGCTTGGCAGCTTCAGCCGCGCTGCCGATCGTCTCGGCATACCCAAGTCCACCGTATCGCGCCGGCTGGCGGGCCTGGAAGCGCGTCTGGGCGAGCGACTGCTGTTGCGAACGACGCGGCGCCAGGCCTTGACCGAATTGGGTGGGGAGTTGCTCGAGCATGCGCGCCAGGTCGCGGCCGAGGTGGAGGCCGTGACCGCGCTGAGTGAGCACCGTCAAGCGACGCCCACGGGCCGGCTGCGTGTGTCCATGCCAAGTGACTTCGCCAACTTGCTGTTGGCCGACACGCTGGCCGCGTTCGTCGCACTGCATCCGGCCATTGCCCTGGAGCTGGATTTGTCTCCCCGTCGCGTGGACTTGTTGAGTGAGGGTTTTGATGTGGTTGTGCGCGTGGGCGCGTTGCCCGACGACAGTTTGCTGGCTGCGCGCCGGCTCGCCGCATTTCCCAGCGGACTTTATGCCGCACCTGCCTACTTGGCCGCACACGGTGAGCCTCAAAGTCCCGACGACCTCGAACGGCATGAGTCCGTGCGGCTATTGAGCAGCAGCGGGGAGCCTGCGACGTGGACGCTGCTGAGGGGTCAACAACGGTGGACGGGTGTCCCCAGGGGCCGTGCCAGTGCGAACTCGCCCGAGCTGCTGATCCGGCTCGCCCGTGCCGGCGCGGGAATCGCCGGCGTGTCCGACTATTTCGCGCTGCCCGACGTGCAGCGCGGTGCATTGCAGCGCGTCCTGCCGGATTGGTGTCTTCCGTCGCCTACCGCTTGGGCCGTCTTTCCGGGGCGCAAACTGATGCCGGCGAAAACTCGGGTGTTCGTCGACATGCTTCAGCTTGTCTTGGGCAAAGCGGAGTTCGGTGCGCAGCATACATTGCCGCACGCGACGCGCCATCGCCTTTGATCGCACCGCTGTCCGGTCTTGGTGCCAATGGCAGCGGATGCCTGGATCCCGTGTTTCTGTAAAACACTGTTTGACGTCCCGCACGGCGCTTGCTAAGCTTTGTCCAACATTGTTTAACGTCTAGGGCCATCAATGGAAGTCGTTCTGAAGAAAATGGGCAACAGTACCGCGCTTGTGATGCCTCCGCCTGTCCTCAAGGATCTTGGCATGCGTGTCGGCCAGCATCTATCGCTTGACACGACTGCTGATGGCAAGATCGTGCTGACGCCCAAACGCAAGTACCTCTTGGCCGACATGATCGCTCAGTGTGACCCGAAGGCCGCGCCGCCGGCGGACATGGCTCTGTGGGATGTGGCGCGCCCGGTCGGCCAAGAAGTTCTGTGATGGCGATGTTCGAGCGCGGCGACATCGTGAGTGTTCCTCTTGATCCCGCCATAGGCCACGAGCAGCGCGGAACACGACCGGCGCTGGTCCTGACCACCAAGGAGTTCAACACGCTTGGCGATGTGCTCGTGGCGCCGATCACGCAAGGCGGCGATTTCGCGCGCTATGCCGGGTTTGCCGTATCGTTGACTGGATCGGGCTGCAAGACCCAAGGTGTGGCCCTGGTAAACAAAATTCGAATGCTCGATCTGGCGGCACGTTCCGCGCGCAAGGTCGAGCGCGTTCCGCACGAAGTCATCGAGGATGCCATCGCACGTTTGATGGGCCTGCTGGACTGAACGACCTGTGCGGTCGTCCACAGCCAAATCCGATACCCAATAATCGGACGCCGCCCGCCCGCAGTGCCACTGCGGCCCTGTTGGGCCGTCGGTTCACCGTGATCTGCGCCTGTGCTTGGCGCACCCACCATCCACGGGGCACGAAAGGGCTGGCGTGGAGTGCCGGATCGGGGTGAGAATGCAAGCTTGCGGCGCCTGCGACGGCGCGGTCATTACGAATTCATCATGCCCCCTGATTTCCGGCCTCCCCGCGCCCTGCTGGGTGCTTGTGTGTTTGCGCTGACGGTTTGTGCAACGACCAGTTCGGCGCAGGCGGTGCTGAAGGCCCGCGATCTTGCGGCGCAGGCCATGGGGGGCAACGCCGCCAGTCTTGACAAACTGCAGGCGGCAGCCGGTGATGGCGACGCAGGGGCCGAGTTCTGGCTCGGCACGTATTTCGACTCGGGGCATCACTTCAAGCAGGCAGCGCAGTGGTACCGTCGCGCGGCTGACCAGGGCTTCGCGCAAGGTCAGTACGCCTTGGGTGTGCTCTACGCCGGTGGACAGGGGGTTGCGCGGGACGACGCGCAAGCCGCAGACTGGTTTGCCAAGGCCGCAGCGCAGGGCAATGCGCTGGCTCAGACGAATCTGGGATTGCTCTACGAAAACGGCGCAGGCTTGCCTCAAGACGATGCGAAGGCAGCATTCTGGCTGGCAAAGGCGGCGCGACAGGGCAACGCTCTGGCTCAGACGCGCCTTGGGCTTCTGTATCGACGTGGCCGCGGAGTTGAGCGCGACGACGCCCAGGCCACAGCGTGGATTACGAAAGCCGCAGCGCAAGGGCAGAGCCAGGCGCAACAGATCCTGGGAGCCATGTATGTCGGCGGACAGGGGCTGCCGAAAGATCCGGCACAGGGAGCCCTGTGGCTGCAACGGGCAGCCGAACAAGGCGATGCACGGGCACAGGATCAGCTCGGCCTTCTGTACAAAAATGGCTTGGGCGTCGAGCGCAGCAACCAGCGCGCGGCGACCTGGTTTGCCGAAGCCGCGGCCCAGGGTGTGCCGGATGCCCAGGACAACCTGGGTTGGCTGTATGCGAACGGATTCGGCGTGCCCCAAAGCTACGCGCAGGCGGCGGCCTGGTACCGCAAAGCCGCTGACCAGGGCGTCGTCGATGCCGAGTTCAGTCTTGGCTGGTTGCTGGAAAAGGGCTATGGCGTGCCCCAGGACGATGCGCAGGCCGCCGCGTGGTATCGCAAGGCTGCTGAGCGCGGTGAGATCCATGCGCAAAACAACCTCGGCCTTCTTTACGAGCACGGGCGCGGTGTGAGCCGGGACGACGTGCAGGCCGCCGACTGGTTTCGCAGGTCGGCCCTGCAGGGCGAAGCCAATGCCCAGTACAACCTGGGCGCGATGTATGCGCGTGGAGTCGGGGTGCCGCAGTCACCAGTCATCGCTTATGCGCTGTACAGCGTCTCGGCCCATCGCGATCCGTCAACCAACAACCATGCGGTGCAGGCCCTTCATAAACTGCGCCCGGAACTGTCTGAAGCTCAATTGCAGGCGGCCGCCCAACTGGCCGAACAGGCCGAAAAACCGGCGAACCTCGGTCCGGCACTGGACGCCTACGCGAAGGTTTCCGGCACGAAGCTCAGGTAAGTTGCGCATGGGGGTAAGCCATGTCGCGCTGCAGGCAAAGTGCGCCCCCAAAGCAACAGGACGCAGCCTCTTTCGAGGCAGCGTCCTGGGTTGGAAGAGACGGGAAGGCGAGCTGGGCCGCGGTGGTGTGCGCCTTAATCGGCGTCCATCGCCGCGGGCGCGTCACATGAACGTGTAGCGGTAGGCCACGAAGATCACGTTGACGGAGTAGCTCGGGTTTTGAAGATTCGCGGGCATCGTCGACGTCGATGTGTAGCCGTACT
>JAGWOZ010000276.1 GCA_028870715.1 Betaproteobacteria bacterium
TGACCCTGCTTGAGGCACGGATCCACACGGGGCGCACCCATCAGATCCGCGTGCATCTACAAAGCTTGGGGTTTCCCATTGTGGGCGATGAAAAGTACGGGTCCGAGGCCTTCAACCGGGCTCTGGCGCGAGGCGGTCTGCTCGCAGGGCTGCCCGGCAACGCCCGCATGTTTTTGCACGCGGCCAGGCTGGCGCTCAATCACCCACACAGCGGTCAGCCGTTGGTGCTGACGGCCGACTGGCCGGAAGAAGATGCACGCTGGTTGCGGCGCCTCAGTGAACTGTGCCGGCCATCACCCCAATCCTGAACACGCATATGTCCCTTGCACGAGCCGCATATTCCCTCCTGGTCTTTGATTGGGATGGGACCTTGATGGACTCCACCGCCGTCATCACCCGGTCCATCCAGGCCGCCTGTCGGGATTTGGGCCTTGCCGTGCCCAGCGATGTTGACGCGTCCTATGTGATCGGCCTGGGTCTGGGCGATGCCTTGCGCTTCGCCGCACCGATGCTGGACCCTGGTGACTATGACAAGCTCTCGCAGGCCTACCGCCGTCACTACTTTGCGCACGACAACGACCTGACCTTGTTTCCCGGCGTGCTCGACATGCTGCTAGCACTCAAGTCCGCCGGGCATCGCATCGCTGTAGCCACTGGCAAGTCGCGGCTGGGACTGGATCGTGCGCTTGACCACGCCGACTTGCGCCATCTGTTCGATGCAACGCGTACAGCCGACGAGAGTGAGTCCAAGCCGCGCCCGGCCATGTTGCAACAGATCATGGAGACGCTCGGCCAGAGCCCCGAGGAAACCCTGATGATCGGCGACACGACCCACGACCTGCTCATGGCGCGTAATGCAGGCGCGGCCGCAGTTGCCGTAAGTTACGGGGCCCACGACGCTCGGGAACTGGCCGCATTGCAGCCCGTCTATGTGGCCGATTCAGTCGCCTCGTTGCAGCGTTTTCTTCTTGGCGAATGAGCACGCAGCAGGATGTGGGTCAGCGCACACTGGTATTCTGCCCGCGCGCGGCTTTCTTTGATGCCGCACGAGACGACGCTGCCTGAAAAGCCATGAACGATAAGCATCCTGAAGACTTTCCACGAGAACCTGCGCTCGGCGACGCTGCGCATCCGCCTTCCGGTGCATGGGAGCGCAGCGTGATGGAAAGGCTGGTGTTGGAGATCGTCGCCGAAAAGCGCCGTGCTCGCCGCTGGTCGATTTTCTTTCGACTGGTCTTCCTCGGTCTGCTGCTGGCCGTGCTTGCCGGCGGCTACATCGCCGAGTACGCGAGCGGGACGTCGGCCGGCGCGCATACGGCGCTGGTCGAGATCAACGGCGAGATTTCTGCCTCGTCGGTTGCCAGTGCGGACAACATCAATGGCGCATTGCAGGATGCCTTTGATGATGCGAACACCAAGGCCGTGATCCTTCGTATCAACAGTCCCGGGGGCAGTCCGGTGCAGGCAAGCCAGATCAACGCGGAGATCTGGCGCCTGCGCGCAAGGCACAAGCACATACCCATTTACGCGGTTTGCGACGAGGTCTGTGCCTCGGCCGCCTATTACATCGCCGTTGCAACCGACAAGATCTATGTGAACCCGGCAAGCTTGGTCGGATCCATCGGCGTGTTGATGGAGGGGTTTGGCGTATCAGGGCTGATGGACAAGCTGGGGGTAACCCGGCGCCTGCTCACGGCAGGCGCAAAAAAGGGATTCATGGATCCGTTTTCGCCGATGCCCGAAGACCAGAAGACCTACGCGCTTGGGATGCTCGAGCAGATACACAGGCAGTTCATTGCCGCAGTCGAGAAGGGGCGCGGCAAACGATTGAAAATCAACAACGATACCTTCTCCGGACTGGTGTGGACCGGGGAATCCGCCGTGGAGCAAGGTCTGGCCGACGGCTTTGGCGACACCGACACTGTGGCGCGCGACGTAGTGCATGAAAAAACGCTGGTCGACTACACCCGGAGTGAAAATGTGGTGGACCGGCTAGCCAAGCGTTTCGGTGCATCTCTGGGCATGGGCGCCATGCGCGAGATGCTGCAAAGCGGCGGGTGGTCGCTGCAGTGACGCAGGAGCCAGCCCTTGCGGGCTGCTCAACCCGCCAAAAAACCGAAAAGCGCTGGAATCTTTTCGGGCAGCGCGACCCCTTCGCGGCGCCATTGTTCCACAGTGCGGGTGTGCACGAAGGCCTGCGGTCCCGTAAGCCCGCAAGCCACAGTCAGGCGCGTTGCCGGTTGCAGAACGCGGGTCATGGCCAGCAGCAGCGAAGCGTTGCGGTAGGGTGTTTCGATGCACAACTGCGTCTGACGGCGCTGGGCGCTTTCGCGTTCGAGGGCCCGGATCATCGCATCGCGAGCCTCGCCCTGAACGGGCAGATAGCCCTGAAAGGCGAATCGCTGGCCATCCAGGCCGCTCGCCATGAGCCCGAGAAGAATGCTGCTTGGGCCGACCAGCGGTACGACGCTAATGCCCAACTCATGCGCGGCCGCGACGACTGCTGCGCCCGGATCTGCGATGCACGGCGCGCCTGCTTCCGACAGCAGTCCAATATCCTGCCCATTTCGCGCGGCCTCCAATAGCGAGCGCGCGGAAGCGCGGTCCAGTTGTGAATGCTTGGGAAGCACCGCCATGACGTGCTGCTGCAAGGGCACCAGCAGGGGAGACACCGCATGAATCGCCCCCAGAAAGGCCCGCGCCGTCTTTGCGTTTTCAACGATCCAGTGATGCAGTGCGCTAGCCGCTTGGATCGTGCCCAGCGGCAAAATATCGCTTAAAGGCGTCTGCGCCACATCGGCCAATGGCGTTGGAACCAGCAGGAGTCTGCCGTCCTGCGTCGTGGGCATCTCCATCACGCGGCAGACCCCAAGACGGGAAATCCCGCGGCCAGAAGCATGTTGCACAGGGCAATGAGTGGCAGCCCGACAATTGCCGTCGGATCGTCGCTGCTGATGGCTTCAACCAGGGCGATCCCCAGACTCTCGGACTTGGCGCTTCCGGCGCAGTCATACGGTTGATCCGCGCGTAAATAAGCCTCGATCTGCATGTCGGTTAACTGGCGCATGCGTACCCGCGTCGGCACTTCCTGCACCTGCATCCGGCCATCCGGCGCGACCAGGGCAATCGCCGTGTAAAACACCGACTCGCGTCCGCGCAGCAGGCGCAACTGCGCAGCGGCAGCATCATGGCTACCAGGTTTGCCCAGGACGCGCCCCTCGCATGCGCAGACCTGGTCCGACCCGATGATCCAAGCCCCAGGTTCGACACGCGCGACGGCGCTTGCTTTGGCCTGGGCCAATCGCAAGGCCATGTCGCGTGGCGCTTCACCGGGCAGTTGAGCTTCGTCGGTCTGCGGGCGGCGCACAGAGAAGGCAAGGCGCAGGCGCTGCAAAAGCTCGCGTCGGTAGATCGAGGTCGAGGCAAGCACCAGGGGCGGATGGTCATGCGGCTGCGCAATGCCGTGCATGTCTTTCAGTCCTTTTCGAAAAACCGGCCCTCAAGCCAGGCGCCAATCAGGATTCCCCCGATCACATAAAGGAGTGGCCAGTTGCCGACGCCAAGCGCGGCGAGCGCAGGGCCGGGACACACACCGCTCAAACCCCAGCCC
>JAGWOZ010000036.1 GCA_028870715.1 Betaproteobacteria bacterium
CGCCGGATTAAAGTGGCGCCAGTCGAACGCGTGCGGCACCATGGGAACGGGGATCGGATGAACGACGGCGAAAGTGCGACGGCGACGCAGCAAGGGAGACACGCATGAAACTGCTTATCGTCGAAGACGAGCCCAAAACCGGGGAATACCTGCGGCAAGGTCTGATGGAGGCCGGCTTCGTCGTCGACCTCGCGCGCACCGGCCTGGACGGGCATCATCAGGCCATGACGGAGCCCTACGATCTCGTCGTGCTCGACGTGATGCTCCCTGATGTGGACGGCTGGAGCATCGTGCGGGCTCTGCGTCACGCCGGCAAAGACCCCCCCGTGTTGTTCCTGACCGCCCGCGACAGCGTCGAAGATCGGGTCAAGGGACTGGAGCTGGGGGCCGATGATTATTTAGTCAAGCCGTTCGTCTTCACGGAACTGCTCGCGCGCGTACGAACCTTGTTGCGGCGGGGGCGCACAGCGGTCCAGGCGGAACGGCTGCAGGTCGCTGACCTGATGCTCGATTTGACACGACGCCGCGCGGTCCGCGCCGACACCCGGATTCATTTGACCAACAAGGAATTCGCCTTGTTGGAGCTCCTGGTCCGAAGGCGAGGGGAAGTGCTCCCCCGCTCACTGATCGCATCCCAGGTCTGGGACATGAATTTCGACAGCGACACGAATGTGATCGACGTGGCCATCCGGCGCCTGCGGGCCAAGGTCGACGACGCTTTCGAACCGAAGCTCATCCAGACGGTGCGGGGATTGGGCTACATGCTGGACGCACCCGATGACCAGTAGCGCACGCCGACGTCGCCCGGCATCGCTCGCGCTTCGCGTGACGACCTTCGTCGGCTTGGCCACGACGCTCATGTTTCTGCTCTCGGCCTGGGGCATCGAGGTGTCCATCGAGCGCCACTTCGCCGAGCAGGATCTCGGCGAAGTGCGGGCCGTCAGCCAATCCGTGGAAGCCGTGCTCGCCGGCGCGAGCACGAACCGCAGTGGCCTCGAACACAGGCTTGCGGGTGCGGTGGCCGGGCATCACGGGGTGTATTTCCTGGTGCAGGACGCCCAAGGAAAGTTGCTCTACGAAACCGCGACCCCGGGACTCGCCGGGTTTGCGAACAGCATGGAACCGGTGACGCGCCTCGACGCGCAGGCGCTGCGCATTTGGCGGGTCAACCAACGCACCTACCGTGGGGCCGTGCTGCGTGACGGCCCCTTCACCGTGTTGGTGGCGATGGACATGGGTTTTCATCTGCACTACCTCGCCGAGCTCAAGCGCGCGCTCTGGCTCGGGGCGCTGATGACCAGCATCATCAGCATCGGGGTGGCTTGGTTGGCGGTCCAGCATGGTCATGCGCCGATTCGCCGCATCAGTGCCAGGATGCAAGACATCACCTCCGAGCATTTGCACGTTCGACTCGATCCGGAGCAGGTCCCGATCGAACTCGCCGAGCTGGTGGTGGCTTTCAACACCATGCTCAGGCGCATCGAGGACAGCTTCCAACGCTTGACGAACGCTTCTGCGGATATTGCCCACGAACTGCGCACGCCGCTGACCAACCTGATCACGCAGACGCAAGTGGCCTTGTCAAAAGTCCGTGGCATGGATTTGAACTTGCGACCTTCGGGTTATGAGAATGATGATGCCAGGTTCCTGTATTTGGCGTTTCGCGGCATTAATCGTTTATAAACAATCGGTTAGTGATGGCCATGCTGCGGTGTATGGGATTCCTTGACGCCGCAATGCGCTGCGTTATACCGATCAATGCCGCTCTTGTATTAAGATTGGCATAAATAAAAAGTTTCCATGTTTGACCTTCGGTGTCATTGTCGACTCGGGCCTGCCAGTGCTGCCGTCTTCGATATATGACAGGGCTTTGCGCCTGACCCATGGAAGAGATGAGGTCGATGACTCGGCGCTGCGGGCGCCACTGTGCGCAGAACGTTATCATCACCATCATGGACAAACGTTAATAGTGAGCGTGGCTATGCTCACTCGTGAGAACAACCATGCAGCGCGGAGAGACGGGACGTTTTGAGGTCGCAAGCACCGCGGGCGAGGTCGTACGCGCCTTCATCCCGACATCGCTGCCGCCAATCCCGCCGCTGGATCTGACCGGTCGGCGACAGCAGCGACTCGAAGCTGCACTGCTGGCCTGCGGCAGGCTAGACGGGGTCGCGGCCATGTTGCCTGATCCGGATCTCTTCCTTTACACCTATGTACGCCGCGAGGCCGTGCTCTCCAGCCAGATCGAAGGGACACAGTCGTCACTATCCGACTTGCTGTTATTCGAGTTGCAGGATGCGCCAGGCGTCCCTCTGGACGACGTGGTGGAGGTTTCCAACTATGTGGCAGCACTCGAGCATGGCCTGACGCGCCTTCGCGGTGGCTTTCCGCTGTCCAATCGGTTGATCCGCGAGGTGCATGAGAAACTGCTGGCGCGCGGCCGGGGGGCGGATAAGCAGCCCGGCGAATTCCGTCGCAGCCAGAACTGGATCGGCGGGACCCGGCCAGGCAATGCGCTGTTTGTGCCCCCGCCACCCAACTTCGTCGAAGCATGCATGGCCGAGCTCGAGGCCTTCCTGCACGCGGAGGACGACGGCTTGCCCACGCTGGCGCGGGCGGCATTGGCCCATGTGCAGTTCGAAACCATCCACCCCTTTCTCGACGGCAACGGGCGGGTTGGCCGTCTGTTGATCGCGTTGCTTCTGTTCGAGTCCAACGTCCTGCGACAGCCGCTGCTGTACCTATCGTTGTTTTTCAAGCAGCATCGCGAGGAGTATTACCGATTGTTGGGCCTTGTGCGCACCTCCGGCGACTGGGAGTCGTGGCTGGATTTTTTCCTGGATGGCGTGGCGCAGACCGCTGGCCAGGCCGTCGATACCGCGCACCGGCTGCTCGCCCTCTTCCGCGATGACGCTGTTCGTGTGCAGGAGCTCGGGCGGGCGGCTGCGAACGCATTACGTGTGTTCGATGCGTTGCGTGCGCGACCCCTGAGCAGCATCGGCACCATCGTCGAGCGCACGGGCGCGGCCTATCCGACCGTTGCTCGAGCCGTTGAATCCCTGGAAACTCTTGGCATCGTTCGCGAAGTGACTGGTCGCAGGCGCGAGCGCGTGTTCGGCTACACACGGTATCTGGACATTCTCAACGAAGGCGCTGAACCTTTGTGAGGTTGCAGCGCCATCACATCTCCGATGACCTTCATTCTCGGCTCCTAGTCATGCAAGCGCAAAGCCACGAAAGAAAGGGAGCGATCAAACTCGCTGCGCGTCGCCTTCGATGGGAGATTGTCAAACTCAGCGCAATTCGAGGTCTCCACCCGGCGATCCCAAACGACGTGGCTGCAGGCTACCCTGGTACAGACGATGATGTGCTGGCATTGACCACGGATGGAATCAGCCTTCTATTGCATCTGCGTCCCCTGATCTTGCAGCAGGCCGGAAAGAGAGTGACGAAGGGTTTCGTCGTCATTGGCGGGTTGAACACGTGGCAAGTCCTTCAGCCGTGGCATGCAGCCAGGATGCATCTTGAGTCGATCGAGTCCATCCGCCTCAGTGGTCAAGAGCCCATCGCCACCCAGCAGGTTTCTACACCCAACGCAGGCAAAGATCGATCACGCGGCGCGCGTTCCGTGCTCGAACCGCACATCGAAGAGGTTCCGGCCCTCGTCATATCCAGCAAACTCGACGACGATGACATCGCTCGGTTTGCCCTCGCCGAACGGTGGCTCTTGGCCGCCAGCGTTGCACCCAAGCGGAGGCTCGGCCGTGAATTGATGGCTCTTCATGGACAAGCCATGACACTGGGACTCATCGACGAACTTACGCCAAAGTTGCGCACTTTCACGGCATTGGCCCGCGTATTGGATGTGACGACCCAGGGCTTAAGGAAACAGCGCAGTGATGTAGACAGCCGTGACGACGGTGCAGACGCCTGAAACAGAATCAGCGAGCCGCGCCACGAGCGCGGTCGAGCGGTTGTCCCGGTTGTGTGGCCACGATGCGGACGTCAATGCATTGCTGGAGTGGATTGAGCCTCCCGCATCCGCACAGGCGTTGGCACTGGTCCTCGAGGGCCTAAGCGATTTGCTGCCAGTCATGCGCGATCTTGCAGCGGAAAAGCCGGACTTGTTCGACGTTGTTGACAACGCGAAGTTCGATGCGCTGAGAAGTGGCCTCGAAGAAATTGACCCCGTCCTTCGCAACCTCCCAGGAGACCTGGAACTGGCTGAAGTCCGTCCATCGCCGCGGCGCCCCAAGCAACCGTTCCGCGGGGTGATGTCGGGGTATCCCTTGTATACCTTGATCGGGACATGGCGGCATTTTGAAGCACGCGATGCAAAAGCCAAAACCATGCGGCCCGCCTTGGCTGCCATTGTCTTGTTTGCGAAGGTGCGCAGTGTCATGCAGCACGGGGCTGACGATGGCGCGAGTCCCCTGTATTCAGGCGCCAAGGCTGCGCGGCAACTGCTCGAAAGTGGAGAGATCCCGGAATCGTGGAGCATGTCGCTATCTGGCCTGATTGACGGCATTCGCGGGAGCGAAGCACAGTACCGCAGTGTTGCAGACGAGGGTGTTCGCCATGCAGAACTGCGCCGCCTGGTTGAGCCAGTTCTAAAAGCTCGCGGCCTGACCGCTGAGCGGCCTCCCGATTGCGCGTCCGAAGACCACGTCGTCGTCATCGAGCTGCAACAGGCCCTGCCATCGGATCGTATCGAAGTGCAGCGGGAGCTCCGGCTCCACACCACCACCAAAGACGATCTCGAACGCGATGGGCTGACTCCGGGTGAATTCGACGCGGCGGAGGAGTACATCGAGTGGACTGAGTATGGGGAGGACTGGGATGCCGAGGCGAGCCCTGCAGGGATCGAGTTAGAGGCATTGGAGCGGAGCCTCGCGGAGCAGGTCATTCGAGCCCGTAGTCTGATTGGGCGGCGCGAACGGGCCGCCCAGCTGCTCGCCTGCGACTGGGTACGTCCGGCTGACGTTGAGATCGCTGCGCTATGGGCGACCCTAAAGCTTCGGCCGACAGCAAGCGCTGACGATCAGGAACGCGAGGTCAGAGCGCTGTTGGCCGTAACCTTGTGGACGGGCAGGCCGGTTCAGGAGGTCGCAAGGATGCAGATCATCAATCGCCGTGAGAAGGCTCCCGAGCAGTGGTCGGCCGGCTTGTTGATGTGGGCCGTCGATACTCGCGATCTGACTGCATCGGTGCTGCGTCCAATCGGCCAACCCAAGCATCGAGGCATCGACCTTGGCCAGGCCTTGCCAACCGTTGACCGTATCAAGCTCGATGTGGATGAGCTCCTCGGTGACTTTCTCGTCGTCTTGCCCAATGTGGCGTCGCTGGTTTCGTCTGAGCGGGTTCGACCGGCCATGGCGTTCGCCACGCCGACGAGAACCTTGATCGAAGCAGCGCGGAATTGGGTACGCGAGAGGGCAAAGCAGGAGCACGGTCGCCTTACGCTGACGACAGTTGAGACGTGGATGTTCCGATGCATCGTTGAGCGACGTCGTGACCATGCACTCGCCAGTTTGTTAACGGGGAGGCCGCATCAACTTGCCGACACCGGGTTGCATTACCTCTCAGTCAATGCAGACGAGGCCGCGCAATGGCTTCGTGCTGAACAGCGGCACCGGTTGGCCGAATGGAGCGGAGCGAGTCTCCCCATTCACGATGCCATCGCCGTGGATCGAGAAGGCTCGGCGCCAATCGATAAAGGGGTGCCCAAAGTGGTTGGTGCACGGGTCGTGCCCCGACGCGAAGTGATCGATCGCATGGTCCGGTCGCTACGGAAGGAGTTGGATTTGCAACGGGGCCAGCCGATGGCCAACGATGCCCGTTTGAACCTGCACAATGCCTACACGCAGTATGTGCACGCAATGCTTCGTTTCGGCCTTGGGATGCGTGACGTCGGACAACCTCTGCCAAATTGGGAGCGCATCGACACGAAGAACATGGTCGTGCTGCTGAGCGACAAGGACGATGTGGCCAGCACGGCGACACGCATCGTCCCGCTTTGCCCCACGCTTGCCCGGCAGCTTCAGCTTTACGCGAAGCACTGGCGTGCGACCTGGGCGAAGTTGCTCTCACACTCCTGCGATAGCCTGCCTCCGGTATTGTTTTATCTGTTGCGCAAGGGCTCGCATCTCCAGATGATCGAGCGCCCCAATGCGGAGATGCGTGAGCAATTCAAGGCTCTCACGGGCTACGGTCTACCGCTGAACTCAAGTCGCCACTGGCTGCGCACGCGCCTCGCTCAGAAAGCCGTACCAGGCGAGATGATCGAAGCTTTCATGGGGCACTGGCAGCGAGGAGCTGAGCCGTGGGGACGGTACAGTGCTCTTCCCGCTCGTGTGGTGACCGAGACCTTGCGCCCTGTGTTGGAAAGTCTCGTCGGCGAGGCGGGTTTCAGGGCGCTAAGAGGCTGGGCATGACAGGGGCGACGTGGGCTGGCTTCGAGATCGATCCCATTGCTGTTTCAGGGGCAGCATCAGACATTCGGCGCCGGCGAGAGGCCAGCGAAACACGGCGCGTTGACGTGCAAAGCACGGTGCGTGCATGGATCGAAGATGGGGGGCATCGCCCCTGGCTCGAGGGGCAGATGGGCCTTACCATCGACGCTGAACAGGTCAAGGCGCTGCGCGCGAAGATCGACCTGGCCTACCGAGGGTCCGATAGGCGGTGGGCGACGAACTATCTTGTCCGAGCCCTCGAACGTGGGCGGCTGCAGTGCGGCTGGAATGTGAAGGTGCCGCCGCACGTTCTCACGTTGCGACTCCCGTCGCCTGAGCTCAACGCAGACACCTTCGTCGGGCTGACAAAATCAACGGACATTGAGCAGGCTCTCCTCGCATACTGGGGCCAATGCGCGCAGTCTGCGGCCCCGGTGACGCAGGAGATCATCATCATCAGTGCCATCTGGAATTCAGCGTTGATTGATCGAAAGCGCATGAACGCTGTCGACGAACAGTTGCGTGCAGGGGCCGTGCGTGTCACAGCTTGCGGGCGGTGGGCCTGGGCCGAGTGGCAGGACGCACCAGGCAACTGGCAGCGTCATGTATTCGATCCATACACGGCCCTTTTGATCGTGCGTTGGCTGGGCGCACGCCTCGATGGAGCCGACCACTCGATCGAGGCAACGCCAGAGGATCGGGAGTTTCCTTCACCGAGGTTGTCGCTCAGGGTCTGGCGCACCCTGAGATCGAAGCTCGGCGTTGAAGCGTTTGGCGTGCGCAGTTGGTCAGATTTCATACGCGCGGCGCAGGCTAAATGGCATTACGCCTTGCCGCCGGCTCTGGCGCACTACGCTCACGGGAAGATCGATACGGCATCACTACCTCCACATGCGTGGTGGCGGGTGCTTCTGGGACAGAGGCTCGCACCGCAGCCCGACGAACATGCCGAGGAGGGCGAAGATCCTCCGGCCGGCCTCGCAGCCGATGGCAAGGGCAAGCGCGGACGGGCACGGGGCGGAAGTGCCCGCGCGCACCCGGCTGGATGCGGCGCAGAAGTCCGCGCACTGATGCTGGGCGACAATCGGCGCGCGGGCGCTGTTCTCGTCGCGTTGAGGCGCTATCGGGAACAATTGAGCGACTCCCGAAAACTCGACTGGCTCCTGTGCGATTGGATGATTGCGCTCATGCGCCCGGGTGGGCGAACAGGCAATCGGCTCAGTTCAGCGCGCGAGTTGCTGACACGAGTTGACCGTCGGCTTGACGCCGTGCTTGGCTCGAGAGCCGTTGATGATCCATGGATCTGGAACGATTCAATCGAGGCCATCATTCAGTGTGCGCCGCAGAGCAGCCGCGGCAATATCCGCACCGCGCTGGCTATGCTCGACGCCCATGTGCGCAGCGTCCAATGCTGGGAGCATCCCGAGGCTGATCTCGGCAGGGATGAAGGTAGCGTTGTCGATGCGCAGCTTGTGACCGAACGGGAATTTCAAGATGTGATGCAGGAGCTGCGAGCGCAGGCTGTATTCCGCGAATCTGAAGTTGCCGCAATCCTCGGCTACCGATGCGGGCTGCGGCGCACGGAGATTCGAGGCCTGCGTCTGATCGATTTTCAGGGTCGCGTGGAGCCTCTGCTATTTGTCCGCAGTCATGCGGGGCGCGCGCTCAAGCGCGATAGCGGCCGCCGCGTGTTGCAGCTCAAAAGTCTTTGTACTGAGGAGGAACTCGAGTTGCTCGACGCGCAAGCCGATGCCAGCGAGCGTATGGCCCAGGCCTCGCCCATTGCGCGGGAGCTCGTCCTGCTGCTTCCTCAGGCCAGCGATCTGTCGGCACCCCTGCCCGAAGAGTCGTTGCTTGGTCCGGTCCAGGACGCATTGCGTGAAGTGTGTGGAGAAGGCGCGATTCGATTTCATCACCTCCGGCACAGCGCCGCGAACCGCACGCTATGTGACTTGATGGAGGCGGCTGTCCCGGGGGCATCGCATCTGCTCGACCCAGAAGGGCTGAGTCGCGACATCGCATCTTTGCGTCAGCGCGCTCTTGTCGGAGCCGGGCAATCGTTGAGACCGCTGGTTTGGGCGACGAGTGCCCTTCTGGGGCATGTCACACCCCAAACCACGCTCGGCAGCTATGTTCACGTTTTGGACATGTTGCTCGGTCAGGCAACACGCCGGGAAGCCCTGGCTCTGCGTATCCCTTCCGTTACCCTGGCCTGGCTGGGGAAGACGAGCGCGTCCAGCATTGATGTTTTACGCCACAGCCTTCAATCCGACGCGGCCGGCGCGACGCCTCAAGCACTCGCGTCCGTGTTGATCGCGCGCCACGTGCGCAAGCTTTCGCCTCATTTCCCGCTCTCATGACCGTGGCCAGTCGAGTCACTCCAGAAGGTTGGCCACCGGTCAGCGTTGGCGCCTGAGAATGCTGCCTCCAAGCGCTTGGGCAACATTGTCGAGGCACTGCGCCTGATCCACGCACTGTGCGATGATCCGCAAGCGCCCGAGGCTCTTCGCCTTGCCGGGGCGGGCGTGTGTCGGGTCATCGCAGAGCAAACGCGGCGCTGGTCATCCTTGCGCGGCCCAAGCCTTGCGAGGAAGGCGGCCTCGGGCTACGTCGACGGAACGATCCGCGCAGGGGACTTGGTGTTGAGTCGGCCTCGAAAGCATCAATTGCTTCCCTCCTGGGCATTGCGGCGCGAAGCGCAGTCATTCCTGGCTGCCTGGCGCGCATGGCACAGTGAGGAGCCGGTCGCGGTCGAGAGGGTGCTGACCGTGCACTGGGCAAGGCATGACGCAGACGATCACGCGATCATCTTCACCGACATCGAAGAAGCTCGGTTATGGCTGAGCGCTGTAGGCCGTTTACATTCTTTCGGCGCTCCATTGCTCCTTGACGCGCTGCAGTGGCATCACTCGCCCAACGCTCGTCGCGCCGACAGCGCAATCATCCAGCGCACTGCGTGGTTGAAGGCACTTCCAGTGGATGCGATAGCGGTGGCCGATGCTGCGCCGCGCCGCTTTGCCCGTGCCAATCCAGGCCCCGCGGCGGGAGCATTGCGTGCGGGTGACAGAATTCAACGGGGGCACGTCGGAGGGATGCTTCAGGCGTTCGACGCAGCCGCCTACGTCATGACATTGTCAATCCTGATTCGCGCCGCATCGGCTCGAGTCAGCTAACGCAGGTACGGCAAGGGCCAATGTCTGCCAACCGGGGTCGCGGCGGTAGCTGTCGTCTCGCCTATTGATCCGGCACGATAAAGTCATGACGCTGAATCAATAGGGTAAGTGTTCAGTATGATGTGAGGCGTTGGTGCTTTTGCGGAGTTTCAGTCCGCGGAGTTAAACGGGAAACAGGAAGGGTTCCGTGAACCCAAGCCTGTGCTGCCCCCGCAACGGTCAGCGGTCCAAGTCCTTGTGTCTTGGTGCCTGAACAGCAATGCCACTGGGTTCGCCTGGGAAGGTCGTTCAGGTTTGCCGCCAGCCCGGATACCGGCCAACACGCTGGGAATCTGCCTTCCGGGTTGGGTTGGCGCGTCCATGTCGAATTGTGATTCGGCTGCCGCAGGTGGCGAAGCATGCGAAAGCTGTGTCCAGCGTTCAAGAGTCCCGTGCGGGATGGCACGGTTGGTCCTTGATCCTGGAACATGCAATGACGGCGTCCAAACAATCCACAAGCAGCAAATCTTTCCTTCGCGATGGCGTGCGTCTTCGCAGCGGGACCCGGAGCCTTCTGGTCGGGTGCTCTTGCCTCGGCATTTGCTTGGCTCAAGCCTATGCCCAATCCGAGAATGACCGTGGCGTAACGCTGCCGCCCGTGGTGGTCTCCGCCACCACCTACCCCCAGCCTCTGTCCAGCTCCTTGCCGAGCGTGAGTGTGATCACGCGCGAGCAGATCAGCGAGTCCGGCGCGCGGAACATCATCACGCTGCTGCAGCGAATTGCCGGAGTACAGCTCACGTTCAATGGGGGCCCCGGTCATACGTCGACGACGTACGTGCGCGGATTCGGAAGTACGGATCTGGGCGTCTTGGTGCTCCTCAATGGGGTGCCCTTGGCACCTCAGGACGCTTCGGGCAGTGCAGGGTATTTGGAAAACCTGACCACAGATCAGATTCAGCGCATTGAGGTCATCCGGGGCAATGTCTCGGCGATCTACGGCGCGGGCGCGATCGGCGGTGCCGTACTCATTACCACGCGCGATGGAAGCAAAAAACCGCAAGGCTCGGTGTCCGTCATGGCGGGCAGTCGCGACACGGGCACCTTCTCGGCCAATGCCAGTGGACAGGTCGGCAAGACCGCGGTGCAGGCCGGGATCAGCCGCTACAGCACACAGGGCATCCCATCGATTAATCCCGCACAAAGCTCCTATGTGGGTTCGACTGCGGCCGATGGATACCGCAACACCACAATGAATGCATCCATCGTGCAAGAGCTCGTTCCGGGACAGAGTCTCGGTCTGCGGGCATTTCGTAGCGATGGCCAGTACACCTACGACAACGCCGTAGACGCTGGCGAAAACAAGCAGGAGCTTGAACAACTGTTCAGCGACAACAAGCTTGCAAGCAACTGGACCTCTCACTTGAGTCTCTCGCAGCAAACCACCAACAACCTGAATTTCGGCAGCTACCCGTCGACGTCCCGCACACGCATTCAACAAATGCTGTGGCGCAATGCGGTGCAACTGGGATCCGGATGGACGGCTACGGGAGGCCTTGACCTGCAGCATCAATCCATCGATACCACTGGCGGCGGAAGTTTTCCCTCCAAGAGCCGCAACGCCGACGCGGTGTTTGTCGGTTTGAATGGGGCATTCGCTGGGAATGCGATCCAACTTGACCTGCGCCGCGATAGTTTCGATGGTTACTCGGGTCAGAACACGGGCTATCTTGGCTACGGCCGGGAACTCGGCGGTGGTTTCAAGGCGATTGCGAGCTACTCCACTGCATTCAATGTCCCGCCGCTGGGTTATCTGTACTACAGCGCTCAACCTTACTGGGAAGCGAACGCCAATTTAAAACCTGAAAAGGCGCACTCCGCCGAAGGTGGCCTGCAGTGGGCTCGTGGATCGACCGTGCTGCGTGCGACCTTGTTCCAAACCACGACGAGTGACCAGTGGAGTTATGGAACGGATCCCGCCACCGGTGCAACGCAATTTCAGAATATTGCCCGAGCCCGAACTCGCGGCCTGGAGCTCACTGGCAGTGGCACTTGGAACGATTGGGCTTATGACGCAAATTTGACGCTCCAGCAGCCCGTGGACCTCACCCAGCCTGGCATGCCAACGTTGCCGCGGCACGCTCGCAGCATGGCCAATGTGGCGATCAATCATGCCTTCGGCAACACTCTTATTGGGACGCAAGTGCACTACAGCGGGCCACGACCGGATGCTGCTTACGATGCAAATTTCAATCAGATTCCCGTCACCCTCGGCAGCTACACCACCGTTGACCTTACTGCAAGTGGCGTCATCACGCCGCAGTGGAGTTGGAACGCGCGATTGCAGAATCTGTTCGACAAGAAGTATCAGACCGCCTACAGCTACAACCGCGAGCCATTCGGCGTTTTCGTCGGCTTGACATGGCATCCACTAGGTTCGTAGTTCGTTGCCTTGGCTTTACATCACCTCATCAAGGAATTCTCACCATGCAGAAGTTTTCGCAGCGTTCGCAGTTGGCAATTGGTTCGCTTCTCATGCTGATGATGGCTGCGACCCGCAGCCATCATTTCGCGACCCCCGCGCACTTGCCTGATGCCGCCTGGGCGGTGTTTTTCGTGGCTGGCGTCTACCTGAGCTCAGCATGGTGGTTTGCCGTGTTCGTGATCTTGGCTGTTGCTGTCGACTGGTTCGCCATCACGTTCGGCGGCGTCTCGAGCTTTTGCGTGACCCCGGCCTATGCCGCGTTGCTGCTGGGCTTCGGCGCCTTGTGGCTGGGCGGGCGCTGGTATGCACGCCATCATCGTGATCGTTTGACCTCGTTGGTGCCTCTGACTGTTGCTATTGCGCTGTCGGCGGTCGGCGCGGAATTGTGCTCGAGCGGCAGTTTTTATTTTTTTGGTGGCCGTTTCGCACATCCGATGCTGGCCGAATTTCTCGTCCGTGAAGCCCGCTACTTTCCGATGATGCTGGGTGTGATGATTTTTTATGTCGCGCTGGCCACCATGATTCATGCGCTGTTTGCCCTGACTGGCTCGCGGCTTCACGGTCAGCCCGGCGCTAAGGCGCGCGCTCTGCATTCATGAGCGACACCCTGGAGGAGCGGCATGCGCGACGCATGGCACGCAAGAAAACGGTGGTGGATGCCGCCATCGCCAAGGCCACGGATTCCCATGGCCTGCTGCTGGTCCTGACCGGTAATGGCAAGGGTAAATCCAGTTCGGCCTTCGGCATGGCGGTGCGTGCTCTGGGTCACGGCATGCGAGTGGCCGTGTTCCAGTTCATCAAAGGCAAGATGGGTACTGGCGAGCAGTCGTATTTAGCCCGCGATCCGAACCTGCTTTGGGACGTCTGCGGCGAAGGTTTCACCTGGGAAACACAGAATCGCCTTCGCGATATCGAAAAAGCCGAGGCGGGTTGGGCGCGGGCTTCGCAAGCACTGCGGGATCCAGCCTACGGTTTGGTCGTTCTCGATGAAATGACCTACTTGTTCAAGTACGGTTATTTGGATTTGGACCTCGTCCTGGCAGCCATGGCTGCGCGTCCGCCCATGCAGCATGTGGTGATCACGGGGCGCGCGGCGCCGCAGGCTTTGATCGACGCGGCTGACACGGTGAGCGAGATTGCCGATGTCAAGCATGCCTTTCGTGCGGGGATCAAGGCGCAGCCTGGAATCGATCTGTGATGCACCACTGCCCCGCGTTGCTCGTTGCGGCTCCGGCATCGGGGCAGGGCAAGACCCTTGTCACCGCGGCGCTGGCGCGGCGTCACCGTCTGGCAGGACGGCGCGTGAGGATTTTCAAGACGGGCCCGGATTTTCTCGATCCGATGATTCTCGAACGCGCATCCGGCCAGCCTGTGCACCAGCTTGACCTCTTCATGGCAGGAGAAGCGCGCTGCCGGCAATTGCTGTTCGAAGCGGCGGAGCGATCCGAGTTGATTCTGATCGAAGGCGTGATGGGCCTGTTCGATGGTCAGCCCTCGAGTGCCGATCTTGCCGCCCTGTTTTCGATCCCGGTGCTGGCCGTGATCAACGCGTCGGCCATGGCGCAGACTTTTGGGGCCATCGCCCTGGGGTTGGCGAGTTACCGCAAGGAAGTGCCTTTTGCTGGCGTGCTGGCCAACCGCGTGGCTGGGGAGCGGCATGCGCAAATGCTCAAAGACGCGCTGCCATCGTTCTTGCCCTGGGCAGGCTTCCTGCCTCGCCAAGAGGCCATGGCGCTGCCGGAGAGGCATTTGGGTCTTGTGCAGGCCAGCGAGATCGGCGATCTGGATGCGCGCATCGATTTGGCGGCCGAGTCTTTGCAACTTGATCTAGAGTTGCCCCAGGCGGTTGCCTTCTCTGCCGGAGAGTCTCTCCAGTCCGCCAAATTTCTGGATGGCGTGCGCATCGCGATTGCGCGGGATGCCGCGTTTTCCTTCATTTACCCCGCCAATCTCGAATTGCTCGCTGCGATGGGGGCGCAGATCCGGTTCTTTTCGCCGATTGCCGATGCGCAGCTTCCCGATTGCGATGCCTTGTGGTTGCCCGGCGGTTATCCCGAGTTGCACTTGGACGGTTTGACTGCGAACGGCGCGATGCGGCAGGCGATACGTACGCACTTCGCGGCCGGCCGCCCCATTCTGGCGGAATGCGGCGGCATGTTGTATCTGGCGGAAACACTCATGGATGTGCGGGGAGAGCGCGCAGACATGGTTGGCTTGTTGCCCGCGCGTGCGACCATGCAGCCACGCCTCGTGGCGCTGGGTTTACAGGCGGTGGAGATGTCAGGCGAGGTCATACGCGGACACACCTTTCACCACTCCCGTTTGGAAACCGCGCTGGCGCCCGCGGCGCGCGCCACCAATCCGCGCGGGGGCGACGGGGAGGCGGTGTATCGCGTTGGCAATCTCACGGCGTCCTACGTGCATTTTTATTTTCCCTCCAACCCGCGCATCGTCGCGCAACTGTTCCGAGCATGAAGCATCTACACAGCTATAGCGATGTCGAGATCGAAGCCCTATGGCGCGTGCTCACAGAACGCCGTGACATGCGCCACTTCACGCCCGAGGCTTTGCCCGAGGGACTGATTGAGCGTTTGGTCGCGGCGGCGCATCTGGCCCCATCCGTGGGATTCATGCAGCCGTGGCGCTTCTTGCGCATCACGGACCAGGACCTGCGGCTCGCGATCCACCGACTGGTCGATGCGGAGCGGTCCAAAACGGCCGAGGCCTTGCCTTCGCGTAACCAGGAGTTCCTCAAAGTCAAGGTCGAGGGCATTCTGGAGTGCCCGGAACTGCTCGCCGTCACGCTGATGCCGGGGCGCGATGCTCACATCATCGGACGCAGGACGATGCCGGACATGGATCTCGCTTCTGTCGGTTGCGCGATTCAGAACATGTGGCTGGCCGCACGGGCCGAAGGTGTCGGTTTGGGTTGGGTCTCCTTCTTCGAGCCGCAATCCCTGGCCGACTTGCTGCGACTGCCTGCAGGAGCCAGGCCGGTCGCGCTGCTGTGCATCGGGAGGGTTCCGGCGTTCTACCCGCGGCCGATGTTCGAAGAGGCGGGCTGGGGAAGGCGGTTGGCGATGGATGACGTCCTGTTCGAGAACCACTGGCCAGACAGCGCTCAGGGCACCCCGGCGCCCTATTGATCATGCTCGCCACTGCACTGATGTCCCTGGCCGCTGTCGGTTTGGATGGGTTTCTGGGGGAACCTCGATGCTTGCATCCTTTGGCCGGATTCGGCTGGCTGGCGCAACAGGTGGAGCGTGTGCTGCATGCCCCGTCTCGCTTGCGCGGAGGGCTTGCCTTGACCCTTTTGATCGGACCCGCGGCTGCTGTTTCTTGGTGGTTGGCGCGCCTGCCTGGGGCCTGGGGGACCGGGTTCTCGATCTGGGCTCTGTATTTCGCGCTCGGCCATCGAAGCTTGCACGATCATGTCGCGCCCATCACCTCGGCGTTGCGTGCCGGGGATGAACCGGCGGCCCGCGTGGCTGTTTCCCGCATCGTGAGCCGTGATGCCGAGACGCTGGATATCGTGCCGGCGGCGTGCGAAACGATCCTCGAAAACGGCAATGACGGCGTCTTCGGGGCTTTGTTCTGGTTCGCCTGCCTGGGCGCGGCTGGTGCGATCTTCTACCGCTTGGTCAACACTCTCGATGCCATGTGGGGCTACAAAACCGCCCGTTATCTGCAATTCGGTTGGGCCGCGGCCCGCCTGGACGATGTTCTGAACTGGCTTCCTGCAAGGTTGACTGCCATCACTTATGCGCTGCTCGGCAAGACGCGCTTGGCCTTGCGATGCTGGCGCGCGCAGGCACCCCTGTGGGATAGCCCCAACGCCGGCCCGGTCATGGCGGCTGGGGCGGGCGCGCTCGGCATTTCCTTGGGCGGGCCGGCGCGGTATCAAGGCCAGTGGCATGCGCGCCCGGCGCTCGGTACCGGGGCGCAGCCCGTGCATCGCGACATCGATCGCGCGCTTGCGCTGGTGCGGCATGGCGTCCTGCTGTGGCTCGCCGTGTTGTTCATCATGGGAGGAGTGTCATGCTTGAACACGGCGGGCGTTTGATCGCGGCTTCTCGCCGCTATGGCATCGCTCCGGAGCAATGGTTGGACGTCTCCACAGGCATCAATCCCCTGGGTTGGCCGATTCCACAGATCCCTGCAGACCTCTGGCGCCGGCTACCCGAGGAGGAGGACGGTTTGGTCGATGCAGCGCGACGCTATCTCGATGCAAGGCATGTGCTGCCTGTCGCCGGCACCCAGGCTGCCATCCAGGCCTTGCCCACGCTTCGGCCCGAAAGCAGGGTGGGGGTCCTATCCCCCGCCTATGCCGAGCATGGCCATTCCTGGCGCAAATCCGGGCACAGCGTGATGGACTGGAACCAGGACATGTCGATCAATGGCCTGGACGTGCTCGTCGTCGTCAACCCGAACAATCCAACGGGGCAGAGGTTTTCTCGTTCGCGGCTCCTCGCATGGCATCAGGAACTTGTTCTCCGCGATGGTTGGCTGGTGGTGGATGAGGCTTACACCGACCCGACTCCTGAACACAGCATCGCCGCCCACTGCGCGAAACCCGGTCTCATCGTGCTGCGCAGTCTAGGAAAGTTTTTTGGATTGCCCGGCGCCAGGGTGGGGTTCGTGTTGGCCGAGCACGGATTTCTCCGGCGTCTGCAATCCCTGTTGGGCCCTTGGGCCGTGCCGGGGCCATCGCGATGGATTGCCCAACAGGCGCTGCTGGATACCGCCTGGCAGCAGACGCAGCGTGACCACCTGGTCGCGCGGGGACGCCGGCTGGAAGCGCTTTTGAAAGGGCACGGGCTCGCGCCTTCCGGAGGAACGGCCTTGTTCCAATGGGTGCAATTCCCCGAGGCGGCCGCCTTGCATGCGCGACTCGCTGCCCAGGGTATTCTGACCAGACTCTTCGACCAGCCGCAGAGCTTGCGTTTCGGCCTGCCGGGCGGCGATGCCGAATGGGATCGCCTGGACCGCAGCTTGAAGGCGAGTGTGTGATGGCTGCCAAGACGCTGATGGTGCAGGGCACCACTTCCGATGCCGGCAAGAGCCTGATGGTGACCGCCTTATGCCGCTGGCTCAAGCGTCAGGGTGTGCGCGTGGCGCCCTTCAAGCCACAGAACATGGCGTTGAACAGCGCCGTCACTGCCGATGGCGGCGAGATCGGGCGCGCACAAGCGGTGCAGGCGGCGGCATGCGGCATCGAGCCCCATACGGATATGAATCCCGTGCTGCTCAAGCCCAATTCCGATCGCGGTGCGCAGATCATCATCCAAGGGCATGCCGTCTCGACGCTGGATGCGGCCGCCTACCAGGATTACAAGCGCATCGCCATGCGGGCGGTGCTGGAATCGCATGCGCGCCTGGCGGCGCAATATGACGTGGTCATCTGCGAAGGGGCGGGATCGCCTGCGGAGATCAATCTCCGTCAGAACGACATCGCCAATATGGGGTTTGCCGAAACGGTGGACTGCCCGGTCATCCTGGTGGCCGACATTGATCGCGGAGGGGTATTCGCCCACGTGGTGGGGACGCTGGCCTTGCTTTCCGAGTCCGAGCGGGCGCGTGTCCGGGGTTTTGTGATCAACCGCTTCCGTGGCGATTTGGCGCTGCTGCAGTCCGGTCTCGCCTGGCTGGAGCAGACTACCGGAAAGCCGGTTTTGGGCGTACTGCCCTACCTTCACGGACTCCACTTGGATGCAGAAGACGCCTTGCCGGCCCGCCAGCCCGAACGTGAGGGGTTCAGGGTCGTGGTGCCCGCTTTGCCCCGCATCTCCAATCACACCGATTTCGATGCCCTGCGCCTGCATCCTGGCATCGATCTGCGTTTCATCGGTCCGGGTGAGCAACCCCCAGGCGCCGACTGGGTCTGCTTGCCGGGATCGAAATCAGTCCGGGACGATCTGGCCTGGTTGCGCCAACAAGCCTGGGAGCCCTACCTGCTGCGGCACCTGCGCTATGGCGGCAGGATCCTGGGCCTGTGCGGAGGATTTCAAATGCTCGGTCGATCCGTCGTCGATCCCCATGGCTTGGAGGGCTCGCCTGGCAGTAGCGCGGGCCTGGGGCTGCTCGAGGTCGACACCGTCCTGGAGGCTGACAAGCGGCTTCGGCGCGTGCATGGCCGGCTAGCCTGGGGCGATGCAACCGTGTCGGGCTACGAGATCCACGCGGGCGTCACGACAGGTCCGGGCTTGCAGCGGCCGGTCGCCATTCTGGAACAGGGCCTGGACGGCGCGCAAAGCCCAGATGGCCAGGTGATGGGGACGTATGTGCATGGGATCCTGGATCAGCCTGAAGCGCGCGATGCCATCTTGGCGTGGGCGGGTTATGCAGGAATGCAAGCGCCAGACATCGCGGCTCGTCGCGAGACTGATCTGGAGCGTTTGGCTGACGCCGTGGAGGCCCATCTCGATGTGCAAAGCCTTATCGCCTTGCTGCGCTGACGTCCATGAAAACACTCATACTCGGCGGGGTCCGCTCCGGCAAAAGTCGCTTGGCCGAAAAGAGGGCCGCCCAATGCTCCCTTCCCGTGACCTATGTGGCCACGGCAACCGCGGGCGATCGCGAAATGCAAGAGCGTATCGCTCACCATCAAGCCAGTCGCCCGGGTCACTGGAGTTTGATCGAAGAGCCCTTGGCATTGGCTGACGTGTTGGCCGCGAATGCCGCGCTCGGCGCTTGCATGCTGGTCGATTGTTTGACGCTGTGGCTGACCAATCTCCTGTTGTGTGATGACCCCGGTCGACTGGTTCGTGAGCGTGAGGCCCTCTTGCGCGTTCTGCGCAATTTGCCGGGGGAAATCATTCTGGTCAGCAACGAGACCGGCCTTGGCGTCGTGCCGATGGGAGAACTGGCCCGCTGCTATTGCGACGAGGCGGGCCGACTGCACCAGGATCTAGCGTTTGTTTGCGACAACGTGATCCTCACCGTCGCCGGTTTGCCTCTCTCACTGAAAGGACAATGATGTCTCCCGATTGGCTGAATGCCCCTCCGAAACTTCTGGACGAAAGCGCCGCTGCAGCGGCGCGCCTGCGCCAATCGCAGCTCACCAAGCCCCCCGGATCGTTAGGGCAACTGGAGGAGTTCGTCATCTTTCTCGCTGCGGCGCAGGGAGAGGAAAGACCGCAGGCCGATACAGTGTGGATCAGCGTGTTTGCCGGCGATCATGGCGTGGTGGAAGAGGGCGTATCGGCATTTCCACAGGCAGTGACGGCCGAGATGGTGAAGAATTTTTCCCGCGGAGGCGCGGCGATCAGCGTGCTGGCGCGCACGCTCGATGCGCAACTTGAAGTCATCGATCTCGGCACGGTCGGCGAACTTCAGCAGGTTCCCGGTGTGCTGCACCTCAGCCTCGGCCGAGGTACGGCAAACCTTATGCGCGAAGCCGCGATGACGGTTGAGCAATGCCAGGCTGCGCTCGAAGCGGGGCGGCGCTGCGTCGAGCGCGCGTGCGAGTCGGGCGCCCATCTCTTCATCGGCGGCGACATGGGCATTGGCAACACCACCGCGGCTTCGGCCCTAACGGCAGCTTTGCTGCGCGCGCCGGTGGCCGACGTGGTCGGCCCGGGCACCGGGTTGGATGGTGCTGGAGTCGCCAGCAAAGCGAAGGTTATTTCGGCGGCTCTGGTCTTGCATGCTGCATTCCTGGATAGCGCGTTCGAGGTTTTACGCCGCCTCGGCGGGTTTGAGATCGCGGCGCTCGCGGGAGCCTATATCGCCTGTGCCCAGCGTGGTCTGCCGGTTCTGATCGATGGCTTCATCACCGGCAGCGCGGCTCTGGTGGCCGAGCGTCTATGCCCTGGCGCTTCGCGGTGGTT
>JAGWOZ010000037.1 GCA_028870715.1 Betaproteobacteria bacterium
CTCTGGCAAACGCGGCAGGACTGCGGCGACACCGTTGACGGCCAGGCGCTCTTCCGGCCACCACGCCGTGAATCCCTGCTCGCGCATGCGCGCACCACCGATGCCCATGCAGGGAACGTCGGGCCTCACCCGCCGCAGGGCGGCCACGACCGTGGATGCGAGCAGGTCGCCCGAGGCTTCACCCGCGACCATGGCAACGCTGCCGGCGGTCATGGACTGCATGGATCAGGGGCGCACGATGCCGCGCGCGCTCGCGGCGATGAAAGTCAGCAGGAGGGACAAATCATTGCGACTGCCAGCATGCTCGGACTGCATCGCGGCAAGTGCGCGCGTGGCGTCGTTCAGCGTGAGCCCTTGCCGGTACAACTTGCGATAAGCCTCACGCAACACCCCGATGCGCTCCGGGTTGAAGCCGCGTCGGCGAAGCCCCTCGGCATTGATGCCGTGGGGCTTGGCAGGATGGCCGGCAAGAAGCACATAGGGAGGGATATCCTGCGTCACCACGGAGCTGATGCCCGTCATCACGTGCGCGCCGATGTGCACAAACTGATGCACGCCCGTGTATCCACCGAGGACGGCCCAATCACCGACGTGCACATGGCCAGCCAGTTGTGCGCTGTTGGCCAACACCGTGTGGTTACCAACCTGGCAGTCGTGCGCGAGGTGTACATACGCCATGATCCAGTTGTCGTTGCCCAAGCGGGTCACCCCCGAGTCCTGCGCGGTGCCCAGGTTCAACGTGCAATATTCGCGAATGGTGTTGCGATCCCCGATGTGCAGCTCGGTGGGCTCGCCCGCGTATTTCTTGTCTTGGGGAATCCCGCCCAGCGATGAAAATGCGTGGATCTGATTGTCGCGCCCAATGCGCGTGCGGCCCAGGATGCTGACATGCGATCCGATGCGCGTGCCGGCGCCAATCTGCACATCGGGCCCAATGACGCAAAAGGGACCGATGCTGGCATCCGAGGCGATTTGCGCTTTCGGGTCGACGAGGGCTGTGGGGTGAATCGTGCTCAAGGCATCCCCGTCAGTCAATGACGCGCTCGGTGCACATGAGCTCGGCCTCGGCGACCATCTCATCGCCTACCCGGGCCACAGCGTTAAATTTGTAGATGTTGCGCATCTGGCGCACCAATTCCACTTCGAGCGTGAGCTGGTCCCCGGGCTCCACGGGGCGTTTGAATCGGGCGCCGTCGATGCCCACGAGGTAATACACCGAGTTGTCATCGGCTTCCACATCCAGGGTGCCAAATGCGAGAATGCCCGCCGCCTGCGCAAGTGCCTCCAGGATCAGCACCCCAGGCATGATCGGCTTTTGCGGAAAGTGACCCGTGAAATAGGGCTCATTGAACGACACGTTCTTGTAGGCCCGGATGCTCTTGCCCTTTTCGAACGCCACGACCCGATCCACCAGCAGGAACGGGTAACGATGGGGCAGGAGCTTCTGGATCTGGTTGATGTCAAAAACGGTCATGGCTTGCTTTTAAGGGGGAGTTTGGGAGCGTTCAGCATGTTTTCGAGCTGGCGTACGCGGTGACGCAGCTGAGCCAAGTGCCGGAGACTGGCGGCATTTTCTGTCCAGTTTTCATGGCTATCGAGCGGGAAAGCACCTGTGTAGTGCCCGGGCTGGCGAATCGATCGGGAGACGAGCGACATGCCGCCCACCACCACGTGGTCGGCAATCTCCAGATGCCCGGCGATGCCCACACCGCCCCCGATGAAACAGTACGAACCGATGCTGGCGCTGCCCGAGATTCCCACGCATCCGGCCACTGCGGTATGTGCACCGATCTGCACGTTATGAGCCACTTGAACCAAGTTATCGATCTTCACACCATCGCCGATGCGCGTGTCGTCCAGCGCGCCCCGATCGACGGTGGTGTTGGCGCCGATTTCCACATCGTCACCAATTACCACCCTGCCCGTTTGGGGAATCTTCACCCCGGCGCCATGCTCGTCACGCGCAAAGCCAAAGCCGTCCGCGCCGATCACCGCGCCCGAATGCACGATGCAGCGCGACCCCAGCGTGCAATTGTGCAGAACCACGCTGCGTGGATGCAGCCGGGTCGCCGCACCAATGACTGCATCTTCGCCGACGAAGCATCCGGCTCCCACCCTGGCTCCCTCGCCAATGATCGCACCGCGCTCGATCACCGCACACGCCTCGACGAGGGCAGACACAGCCACCAGGGACTGGGGATGCACGACGGCCGAGGGATGCACGCCCGGCGCGGGAGGCCTTTCCTGCAACGCGGCAAACCATTGCGCAAGACGCGCGTAGTAAAGATAAGGATCTGCCGTGACGATGGCGGCGGGAAACGCGCTGACCTGGTCATCAAGGCCCGTGGGGACGATGATGCAATCCGCCTTGCTTTGCCGCAGCAGATGCGCATTGCCGCGCTGGCTCAAAAAGGCGACGTCGCCCGGGCCTGCCTGATTCAGTGACGCGACGCGTGCTACGGCGATGTCGCCATTCCCCAGAAGCGCACCGCCCAGCTCGCGGACAATGTCACTGACCCGCAGGCCCTGTCTCGCGCCCGAGGGGAGATCGTTCATGGTTACTTGCCGGAGGATGCATCCAACGCTTTGAGGACTTTGTCGGTGATGTCGATGCGCGGATTGACGTAAACGGCATCCTGGAAAATGATGTCGTAGTTGCCCTGCTCTGCAATTTCCTTGACCACCTTGTTGGCCTTGTCCAGAACAATCGCGAGCGCTGCATTGCGCTTCGCATTGAGGTCCTCGCCGAATTCACGCTGCTTGCGCTGGAAATCGCGGTTCATCTCCGCCAATTGCTGCTGGGTATTGATGCGATCCGTATCCGACATCACGGGACCGTCCTTTTCCAGCTTCTGATTGAGCGCCTTGATCTTCGCAGCCATGTCCTGAAGATCCTTGTCGCGCTTGGCAAACTCACTTTCGAGTTTTTGTTGTGCACTCTTGGCAAGCGTGGAATCTTTCAGGATGCGCTCGGTATTGATGAACCCAATCTTGGCCGTGGCCCCGGCTGCGGCTGACGCCTTGGCGCCGGCAGCCTGGGCAAACGCAGGTGTGGCCGGCGCCACAAGGGCCGCCGCGCAAAAGCCGGCAATAACGGAGTGGCGAATCAGGCGTGTCATCGACTTCATGGTGTGGGAGATCAGAAAGCAGTGCCGACAGTGAATTGGAACGATTGCAGCTTGTCGCTGGGCTGCGAACGTATGGGCTTGGCGATGCTGAATTTCAACGGTCCGATGGGTGAAATCCACGACACAGCGATACCCACCGCCGCGCGCATGTCCGTCAGGGCGACCTTCTGGTTCTCACCCCAGACGTAGCCACTGTCAAGAAAGGTGGACATGCGCAGGCTCTTGTCAGCGCCCGTGCCAGGAAAGGGAAACTGGTATTCAAAATCTGCAACAAGCAGTTTGGCACCGCCGAGCGCATTGCCCTGCGCGTCCAACGGTCCGAGAGAGCTTTGCTGAAAACCGCGCACAGTGCCGATGCCGCCGGCGTACAGGTTCTTGAAAATCGGCAGCGGTTGGCCGTTCAAGCCATGCGCATAGCCGAGCAGCCCGTTGAACGCCAGATTGGTCTGGCGCGACACCGGCATGAATTGTTCGTATTGGTACGTGGCGCGGATGTAGCGCAAGGTGCTGAACGGGCTGTACTCCGCGCTCAGGCGCTGATAGCGACCGTCTGTGGGCACCAATGCACTGTTGCGGCTGTCGCGCTGCCAACCCAATGTCAGCGGAATGCCCGATGAGGTCTTGCCGAACTGGTTCACGTATGAGATGTAGGATGCCGGCGCGCCTGGCGCCAGATCCAGCGTGTATTGCTCGAAACCCGCACCGAAGTACACCCGATCGAGTTCGGTGAAGGGCACGCCGAACTGGAGGTTGAAACCGGGCGTTTTGATCGTGTAGTTATTCCCCTGGCTGGAGTACGGTCGGATGGTGCGGTAGTAGGCATTGACCGTGCGGCTGATCCCGTCTTCGGTGAAGTAGGGGTTGGTGCTGGAAACAGCCAACGTGCGGTAGTAGCTTGACGTGTTGAAGTCGACACTCAGGTTGTTGCCGCTTCCGAAGATATTGTCCTGGCTCACGGATGCGTTGAACGAAAGGCGATCCGCGCTTGAAAACCCAACCCCCAAGCCGAGCATGCCGGTTGGTTTTTCGGTCACCTTCATGTCCAGATCAACCTGGTCGCTGGTGCCAGGGACCTCGCGGGTGCCCAATTGAACATCCTTGAAATACCCCAGGCGATCGACCCGGTCGCGTGACAATTTGATGCGGTCGACGTCGTACCAGGCGTCCTCGAACTGACGGAATTCGCGCCGAATCACTTCGTCGCGCGTGCGGGTGTTGCCGGAAATATCGATCCGGCGTACGTAGATGCGCCGCCCAGGATCGGCGTCGATGGTGAAGAACACCTCGTGGGTTTGCCGGTTGATGTCCGGCTTGGGCTGCACGCGGGCAAAGGCATAGCCATAGATCCCGAATTTGTCGACGATGGCCTTCACGCTGTCGTTGAGAACCTTCGCACTGTAGGTGTCGCCCGGTTCGAGTTTGACCAGCGGACGGAACTCGTCAGTCAAGCCCAGGTAGTTGCCCTCGAGCTTGAAGCCCGACACCGTATATTTCGGCCCTTCGTAGATGTTGACCGTGATGAACATGCTGTCCTTGTCCGGTGACAGCGCCACCTGGGTCGACTCGATTCGAAAGTCGAGATAGCCGCGGTCCACGTAGTACGAGCGCAGGGTCTCCAAGTCGGCATTGAGCTTGGCGCGCGAGTACTGGTCGGACTTGGTGTACCAGGTGAACCACCCTGGCGTGGACAACGAGAACAGGTCGCGCAGCGTGCCTTCGCTGTACACCTTGTTGCCCACAATGCGAATGGAGCGGATCTTGGCAATGGATCCCTCGGTCACATTGAATAGCACGTTGACGCGATTGCGCTCGATCGGGGTCACCGTGGTGCTGACCTCCGCAGCGTAGTAGCCCTTGGCGAGGTACTGTTGCTTGAGTTCCTGCACGGCACGGTCCATCAGGGCCTGGTCGTAGGGCCGTGCTTCGCCCAGTCCGACCTGATTGAGGGCATCAATCAGCGTCTTCTTGGGAAACTCCTTGGTGCCCGTGAAATCGACGCTGGCGATCACCGGGCGCTCCTCGACCACGACGGTAACCACGTCGGCCGACGTGCGGATGCTCACGTTCTTGAACAAGCCGGTGGCGAACAACGCGCGAATGGCTGCGGCTCCGTTCTCCGGCGTGTAGGTGTCCCCCACGCGGAACGGCAGATAGCTGAAGACGGTGCCTGGTTCGGTCCGTTGCAGGCCATCGACGCGGATGTCCTTGATGACGAATGAGTCGGCGGCGTAGACCTGGGCGCAGGCCACGGCCAGCACGGCCATGGCAGTACCCTGCAATGCGTGACGGAACCTCAAATTAACCTCGAGAGCGATCGGTGGATGGGATCAATGCAAGGGCCCGATCAACCGGGCGAAGTCGTTGTACAGCGCAATGGCCATCATCAGTGCAATGACAGCGAGACCGCCTTGTTGCAGTCTTTCCTGCAAGCGCTGGGGAATACTGCGATGGGTGACGCCTTCGATCGCATAATACAAGAGATGCCCCCCGTCCAAGACGGGCACGGGCAGAAGGTTAAGGACCCCCAGGCTGACGCTGATGATCGCCAGAAAGCTGACGTAAGGCAGCCACCCCATCTCGGCGCTGCGCCCCGCGTAGTCGGCGATTGTCACCGGACCACTCAGGTTGCTCAGCGACGCCTGGCCAATCACGATCTTGCCCAGCGTCTTGAGCGTCAGCGCACTGAGCTGCCAGGTTCGGGCAAAACCCTCGGCCACCGCTCCGGCAGGGCCGCGCTTGACCACCACGCTCGGGATGTCTCCGCCCAACAGCGCGCCGATGCGCCAGACATCGCCGGCGCCGTTTGCCACATGCTGACGCTGAGGGTGCACAATCAGCGCGACATCCGCCTCACCGCGGCGGACCAGGACGCGCAGCGCTTGGCCTCCGCTGGCGGCAATCGCCTGCAGCAAGGCGGCAGACCCACTGATGGGCCTGCCGTTGACCTCCTTTACAAGGTCACCAGCGCGCATGCCCGCCTTGGCGGCGGGCTCGCCCGGCAGCACTTGCCGAATCAGGGCTGGCGGGCTTTGCAAGCGCAGGCCCTGTTCGGCAAGAAAGTGGGGGCGGCCGGCCGCGTCCTGCATGCCGGCGAATTGCAGAGTCGCGCTCGACAGCGCGCCCGTGGTCGAGCGAAGCTGGAGTCGCACGGCGCGACCGTCCAAAGCGGCAGTCAGCAACTGCAACTGAAGGTCTGCCCACGATTGCACGGGCTCACTGCTGTCGCCAGTGCTCGTGGCAAGCACTTGGTCGCCTGCGCGCACGCCAGCCAGGGCCGCGGGGGTGCCTGCGGCCGGTGCGCCGAGGATCGCCACCGGTTGCCGTACTCCGACCAGAGCAACCACTGCGAACAGCACGACCGCCAGCAACAGGTTGGCCAACGGACCAGCGGCCACAATGGCAGCGCGTTTGGGCAATGGCTGGCGGTTAAAGGCGCGGGGAAGCTCGGGTTCGGCCACCTCGCCTTCGCGCTCGTCGAGCATGCGCACGAACCCGCCGAGCGGCACGGCCGCGATCACGAATTCGGTGCGATCCTTGCCGCGGGTCCACTTGAGCAGCGGTTTGCCGAATCCAATCGAAAAGCGCAAGACCTTCACACCGGCCGCTACCGCCACGCGGTAGTGCCCATACTCATGAATGGTGATAAGCAGGCCGAGTGCGAAGACAAAGGCGAGCACAGTGATCATGGAAAAACTCCTCTCGGGGCGCAACCACCGCCGACATCAGCGCGCATTGTGCCCCGATCAATGCTTGAGCTCGTCAACCACAGCAGTGGCACGCCTGCGTGCACGCCGGTCTGCCTCGAGGATGTCGTCGAGATTGCGGAGCGCATCGACGTTGACCGCATCGAGCGTTGCCGCATTCACCCGGTGGATATCCGTAAAACGCATGCGCCCCTGCAAGAACGCATCAACTGCCACTTCGTTGGCAGCGTTCAACACGGCGCAAGCGCCCATTGGCATCGACAGGGCCTGGTAGGCGAGGTCAAGACCCGGGAAGCGAACGGGATCGGGCTGTTCGAAATCCAGATGCCCCACGCGGGCCAGATCCAGCCACGATACGCCGGACGCCATGCGCTGGGGATACGACAGGCCGTAGGCAATCGGTGTGCGCATGTCGGGCACCCCCATTTGCGCAACCACCGACCCATCGTGATAGCAGACCATCGAGTGCACAATGCTTTGTGGATGGATGAGCACGCGGATCTGCTGCGCTTGCAGCGCGAACAGATGATGGGCCTCGATGACCTCCAGCGCCTTGTTCATCATGGTGGCGGAGTCCACCGAGATCTTGCGCCCCATGCTCCAGTTTGGATGGGCGCACGCCTCGTCCGGAGTGACATCGGGCAACCTCGCAGGGTCTGCCTGACGGAACGGGCCGCCGGACGCCGTGAGCGTGATTTCACGCACGCTGTCGGCCCACTGTGCACGATCATCCGGAAGGCTCTGGAGGATTGCGCTGTGTTCACTGTCAATGGGAATGAGCTTACCGCCGCCCTCGCGCATGGCCTGCATGAACAGTTCGCCCGCCACTACGAGCGATTCCTTGTTGGCCAGCAAGACGCGCTTGCCCGCGCGCGCAGCAGCCAAGCCCGATGGCAGTCCCGCGGCGCCCACGATGGAGGCCATGACGATGTCGGTTTCAGGTGCCGCGGCGATGGCAACCTGGGCTGCCTCGCCCTGCAACACTTCGGTCGCGCTGCCGTGCGCGCGCAGGGCCGAGCGCAGCCGGTGCGCCGCGGCCGCATCGCTCAGCACGGCATATCGCGGCCTGAAGCGCAGACACTGCGCCAGCAGGATGTCGTCGCGCTGATAGGCGCCAAGCGCGAAGACCTCAAACTGCTCGGGGTGCAAGGACAGCACCTCCAACGTGCTGGAGCCGATGGAGCCGGTGGAACCCAGGATGGTGACGCGTTTCATGCAATCAAAAGAAGGGCGACGGGCAGCAGAGGCAACAAGGCATCGATGCGGTCAAGCACACCACCGTGACCGGGCAGCAGTCCACTGCTGTCCTTCACGCCGGCATGACGCTTGAGCAGCGACTCGAACAAGTCGCCCATTACGGTCAAGGCAAGCAATGCCAGGGCGCAAACCAGCAAGATGGGCAGCCCCCAGTGATGACCGATACGGGAGAACAGCGAGTCCGACAGTACAGGCCACAGGGTACAGACCAAGGCGTAAAGCACGACAGCCACCGCGGCAGACCACACTCCAGCCCAGGTCTTTCCCGGGCTGATGTGCGGGGCCAATTTCGCGCCGCCAAAGGCGCGCCCGCCAAAATAGGCGGCCACGTCGGCAACCCAAGCCACGAGCAAAATCGAAAGCAGGAAACCGGCTCCGAAGTGCCGTGCCCGCATCAAGGCGAGCCAGGCGGCGAACATCACCACGAAGCCAAGCGCGCTCAGGACGGGCGGTGCTGACAGGGCGCGTGGCAATGCAGCCCTTGGAAGGCTCGAGGCCAGCAGCGCCGCCCAAGCAATGGCCGAGAGCGTCAGGGCCCCCGTCAGCAGGCTCGATGACAGGGCGGCGAGGGACACGCCGAACAGCAGTGCTGCGGCAGCCGCCAGCCACAACGCAGCCCATAGCAGGCACGCAAGCGGCTTGTGCCCTGCCAGGCGCGCCCACTCCCACATGGCAGCACTGGCAAACAGGCCAGCCACCGCCGCGAAGACTGCTGCGGGCGCCAGGAATAGCGTGGGAAGCAGAACCGCCAGAAGAATCAGCGCGGTGATGACGCGTGTGCGCAGCATGAATGATGGGTCGCGCCGCCAGCCTCTTCAGGCCACGCGCAGGCCCGTGGCCTGCGCCTCGGGCTGTGGCGGCACTGAGCCGAACCGCCGCTCGCGCTGGGCGTAGTCGGCGATGGCCAGCGCAAGTGCCTTTTCGTCGAAGTCCGGCCAGAGCGCGTCGGTGAAATAGAACTCCGTGTAGGCGATCTGCCAAAGCAGAAAATTGCTGATCCGCCGCTCACCACCGGTGCGAATCAACAGATCCGGAGGCGGTATGTCGGCCAGGCACAGGTGTTGTGCCAAGGTCTGCTCGGTGATGGGGCCCCCACTGGCCTGCAGCGCCCGCATGGCCTGCACGATGTCCCACCGGCCGCCATAGTTCAGCGCGACGTTGAGCACCAACGTCGTATTGGCGGCAGTGAGATCCTGCGCCTGCTGCATGAGCTCGCGCATGGGAGGCTCGAACGCCTCGCGGTCACCCACGAAGCGCAACCGCACGCCCTGCGCAGCCAACTCGCGGGTTTCACGCCGCAGCGCCTGCACGAACAGATCCATGAGCGCGCGCACCTCGTCGGCAGGGCGGTTCCAGTTCTCTGACGAAAAGGCAAAGACGGTGAGGTAAGGCACCCCCTGGGCGATGCAGCCTCGCACCGTGCTTTTCAGCGCGTCGACTCCATATTTGTGCCCGGCCGTACGCGGCAGCAGCCTGCGAGTCGCCCAGCGGCCATTGCCATCCATGACCACGGCGATGTGGCGCAGTCCGGCCGGAGCCATCTCACGTTTGGTCACTGTTCGTTTTGACGCCACTATCCCTCCTTGGTCACACGTTCGGGTCGCGCGCCATGCCATGCCAGCCCGCGTTGCGCCTGCGCACATCACGGACCATGGTCTGACAAGCCGCAGACTTGTCAGACCGCCATGATCTCGACTTCCTTCTGGCTGACATGCTTGTCGATCTCCACGATGAACCGATCGGTCATCTTTTGAATGTCGTCTTGCGCGCGACGCTCATCATCCTCTGATGCCTCTTTTGCTTTGACCAGATCCTTCAGCTGCTGGTTCGCATCCCGTCGCAAATTGCGCACGGCAACCTTGGCGCCCTCACCTTCGTGTTTGATCAGCTTGACCAAATCACGCCTGCGTTCCTCGGTCAGCGCGGGCATGGGCACGCGAATGAGGTCGCCCTGGCTTTGGGGGTTGAGCCCCAGATCCGATTCGCGAATGGCCTTTTCCACAGCCTGGGCCATTTTCTTCTCCCAAGGCTGCACGCTAATGGTGCGCGCGTCGAGCAAGTTGACGTTGGCCACTTGATTGATGGGCATCATGGTGCCGTAATAGTCCACCATGACATGATCCAAAAGTCCCGTGTGCGCGCGACCGGTGCGGACCTTGGTCAGATCCGCGCGCAGGGCTTCCATGGATTTGAGCATCTTTTGCTCACACGACTTCTTGATCTCGGCAATCGACATGATCGTTCGGGACTCCGGGGCTGGAATTTACAGGTGCACGAGGGTGCCTTCAGGCTCGCCTTGCACGACACGCAGCAAAGCGCCAGGTTTGAAAATGCTGAACACGCGAATGGGCAAGCCCTGGTCGCGGCACAGCGCGAAGGCCGTCGCATCCATCACCTGCAGACGCTTGACGATGGCCTCGTCGAACGTGATGCTCGGATAGCGTGTGGCCTCTGGGTTGCGCGCCGGGTCGGCGGAGTAAATGCCATCCACCTTCGTGGCCTTGAGCATAACCTCGGCGCCGATTTCCGCGGCACGCAGGGCCGCGGCGGTGTCGGTGGTGAAGAATGGATTACCCGTTCCACCCGCGAATATCACCAGCTTGCCCTCTTCCAGATATTGCAGCGCCTTGGGGCGGACATACGATTCAACCACTTGGTCGATACTGATGGCGGACATCACGCGCGCGACCAACCCGGCATGGCGCATCGCATCGGCCAACGCCAGGGAATTCATGACCGTGGCCAGCATGCCCATGTAATCGGCCGTGGCGCGGTCCATGCCGACCGCGCCTCCAGCCACGCCCCTGAATATATTGCCGCCACCGATCACGATGGCGACTTGCACCCCGCTGTGCACGACCTGGGCAATGTCCTCCACCATCTTCACGATGGTGGCACGGTTGATGCCATAGGCATCATCGCCCATCAGAGCTTCACCCGAGAGTTTGAGTAAAACCCGCTTATAGCCGCTCATGCGTGGTGCCCCGCTTGTGTTGGTGAGTTGAATCGGATGAAGCAGCTCAGTTCGCGCGGGCCGCCGCCATTTGCGCAGCCACCTCGTCGGCGAAATTCTCCGACTTTTTCTCAATGCCTTCACCGACGACGTACAGCGTGAAGCCGCTGACGGTGGTATTCGCCGCTTTGAGCATCTGCTCAACCGTCTGCTTGTCATTCTTCACGAATGCCTGGTTGAACAGCGAGACCTCCTTGAGGTACTTCTGCACGGCACCCTCGACGCGCTTGGCCACGATTTCGGGAGGCTGGGTCGGCTTGCCCTCGGCGCGAGCCTTCTCGGCGTCTTCGGCTGCCTTCTGTGCGGCAATGGAACGCTCCGTCTCGATCAGCGCGGCGGGCACGTCGGCCGACGACAGTGCCACGGGTTTCATCGCGGCGACGTGCATGGCGACGTCCTTGGCTGCGACGTCGTCACCGGTGTACTCCACCACGACGCCAATGCGCGTGCCGTGCAGATAGCTGGCAAGCTTGGACGTGCCTTCGAACCGCTTGAAGCGCCGAATGGACATGTTTTCGCCGATCTTGCCGATCAGCACAGCGCGACGCGCCTCAACGGTCGTGCCATCCATGTCCAGCGCCGACAATGCCGCGACATCGGCGGGGTTGCGCTGCGCCACCAGTTGCGCCAACGCTTTGCCAAAGGCAAGGAAATCATCGTTCTTGGCGACAAAGTCGGTCTCGCAGTTGATCTCGACCATGGCGCCCGTGGTGCCATGGATGTCGATGGCGATGATGCCTTCTGCGGTGACGCGCGAAGCGGCCTTGCTCGCCTTGCTGCCCAACTTGACGCGCAACAACTCCTCGGCGCGTGCCATATCGCCTTCCGCCTCGGTCAGCGCCTTTTTGCATTCCATCATGGGCGCGTCGGTCTTCGCGCGTAGTTCAGCGACCATGGATGCGGTGATTGCCGCCATATTGCTCTCCTGGATTGAAGAAGGGGGCTGTGAACAGCCCCCTCGGTATGTCAGAAAAAAACTGGGACCTGCTCAGGCGGCGTGCGTCTCGTCCTGCACTTCGACAAATTCGCCGGACTCCTCGCCAGACGTCTGCACGACCTCATGCAACGCATCGTTCTTGCCTTCGAGGATGGCGTCCGCCATGTCGCGGCAGTACAGCGTCACGGCCTTGCCCGAGTCATCATTGCCCGGGATCACGTGATCAATGCCGATGGGCGAATGGTTGGTATCGACCACGCCGATGATGGGAATGCCCAGCATGTGCGCCTCGGCAACGGCAATCTTGTGGTAGCCCACGTCGATGATGAACAACGCGTCGGGCAAGGCGGCCATGTCCTGGATGCCGCCAATGGATTTCTCCAGCTTGTCCAGTTCGCGCTGGAACATCAACTGTTCCTTCTTGGTCATGTGCTCCAGCGCACCTTCGGCGGCCTGCGCCTGCATGTCCTTGAGCTTCTTGATGGATCCCTTGACGGTCTTGAAATTCGTCAACATGCCGCCGAGCCAGCGCTCATTGACATAAGGCATGCCGCAGCGGTCGGCCTCGGCCTGGACGATTTCCCCGGCCTGACGCTTGGTTCCGACAAACAGGATGGTGCCGCGACGCGCCGCCATCTGGCGGGCATACTTGCATGCGTCCTGAAACATTGGCAACGTCTTTTCGAGGTTGACAATGTGAATCTTGTTGCGATGGCCAAAAATATACGGTGCCATCTTGGGGTTCCAGAAACGGGTCTGGTGACCGAAGTGCACCCCCGCTTCCAGCATTTCGCGCATTGAGACTGACATGGTTCGTCCTAGGTTGGGTCTGAAATCTGGCCAGAACCCTGGGGAGCCGGTCAAGTACGCACAGGGGCGCACATCGAACCGTTGGCTCCTTCGAGCACCTGGTAAGGCCAGTTTGCGATTGTTTCCACCGTGCAGCGCACCCTCGGGCGACCTGCAATCAAGCGAAACCCGCTCATTATATCGACAGCGCGCGGCGCGTCCCATACCCCGCCCCGTTCCCCTTCCCGGGCTGCGCCCCGCTATGCTTTCGGCCCAGATCCTGGTTCCGAACCTCACACCCACTCAGCCATGCACGAATACGCGCTGCGCCAGCAGTTGCACAACGAAATCCACGCGCGGCCCTATGAGCGACTGCTCACGCCCCTGCAAATCAGTCACATGGCCTTCTTGGCCGATGCCCAGCAACAGGCGCAGGCGCATGCACATCTGTGCAAGCTTCTGAGCGACCAGCAGTTGCCGCTGCCCTCGGAGGATAGTGGCTTCTACGTCGCCGACATTGGCGCCGTGCGCCTGCGCTGGGAGCGCCATGGCGAATTCACGTCCTACACGTTCATGCGCCAAGGCCTGCCGGACGCTGTGTCGTCATGGTTCGACCAGTGCGCCTGCTCGGCAATCTCGACTGCATGGCGCCAGAGCATTCCGGGTGAGCTGCTCAGTGCCAACCATATCGCGTTGTTGCCCGATCATACCGAGGCGCATTGGCCGCAACTCGAACTCGATGCCGCGCTGGACGCGGAGGCGCTGGTGGCGTCCGAGGTGGCTGATGGCCAGGCGCGTGTGTACACCGATTTACGCATCCACGCCGACGGATTTGCGCGGTTCGTCGTCCTCAGCCGGGCCATGTCGCCGCGGCGGCGGGGGCGGTTGACCCAGCGTCTGCTCGAGATCGAGACCTACCGCATGTTGTCGTTGCTAGCGCTGCCGGCGGCACGGGAGATGACCCCACTGCTGGCACAGTATGAGGTGGAGTTGGCGCAGGTCATGGATGCGATTCACGCCAGCCAGTCCGAGCGCGACCGCCCCACGCTGGATCGGCTTTCCCAACTTGCCTCCATCGTGGAGAGTCGCTACGCCCAACACCATGCACGTTTCACCGCATCGAGCGCGTACTACGACCTTGTCAACCGGCGGATCGCAGATCTGCACGAGCAGCAGTTTGGCGGGCTGCAGACGATCGGACAGTTCATGGACCGGCGCCTGGCCCCTGCGATGCAGACGTGCGCACACGCTGTGCGGCGCATGCAGGGCTTGTCTGAGCGCATCTCGCGCTGCAGCAACCTCCTGCGTACACGCGTCGAAGTTCAGGTGCAGCAGCAAAACCGCGAATTGCTGGCGTCCATGAATCGGCGCCAATACCTCCAACTGCGTCTGCAACAAACGGTCGAGGGCCTGTCAGTTGCCGCCATCACGTATTACGCCTCGTCCCTGGTCGGCCACATGTTCGAGGCCGCGCATGGTTGGTTGCACATCGACGCCGCCGTTGCCCAAGGCTGGTCGATCCCGCTGATCGCCCTGGGCGTGTGGCTCGGGCTGCGGCGAGCCCATCAGCGTTTAGCCAAGCTCGATCGCTGAACGGCCCACCGTTGGGCACCGTTGCCGTCAAGTCATGCTGCGCGAACCGTCGTGGGCAGCCGTGCCGATGTCTTGGGCCGCGCCGCCGATGAAGGCGGGAGGTTGCATCGGCAGGATCTGCTCGCTCTTGAGCAATCGTTCGAATGCGCGACGTGTCAGAGAATGCGCCTGCCCGCCCACGCGGCTGGTAAACATAAATAGCAACCCCTGCGGGCTTCGCCAGGTCAATTGCGCCGACGTCCACTGACCCTGCAAATTCCAGAGCACCCAGTCACCTTCATGCAGCGCGTCGATGAATGCCTGCGGGTCGTCCTTGGCGCGCAATTGCGGCGGTCCCGCCAAGCCTGAAGGGGTGGCACCGGATGTCAAAGGATCGTCAGGCGGACGCAGCGCTTCGGGGTGGCCCGGGTCCGCCCCATCGTCGCCTGGGGCTGGCACGTGTGCAGACGTACCGACGACTTCGGGCGCCGGAACGTGACCCATCGGTGGAGGCAGATCGCCGGCGCCTTCCTGCGCCAGATCATCCAGCGGCTGGAGTGATGGCACGCCAACTGCGCCGCGAATGGCTTGTGCGTGGGTACGCATCAGGTTTGAGAAGAAGGAAGCGCACTGTGGCTGCGGCCACTCGATCATCGACAGTCCCGCTTGCAGCTGTCGCACGAGGCCCGGAAGCTGCTCCAGCAACGCCTTGCGCTCCGTATCGGAGGTCTTCGCCTGCACGCTTTCCAACAGATCGTGGCCGCACTGCCGGTAGGCGCGCGTCGCGGGCCCGTCCTCGCCGTCGCAAAGGGTCGATTCAACCAGAACCGCAATCCAGGGCCCACGCATGAAATCCGCCAAATACGGGTCGATGTCCCGATGTTCGAGCTGGCGCAAGGTCTCGCGCCCCAGCGCGTCGCGCAGCGCCGCACGCCGTGCCAATTCGTGCGCACTGTCGGCGGCTTTTGGACTGGCCGCCCGGTCTTGGGCGACCCATTCGCGCAAGCGGTCAAGCGCTTGCGCGTAGAGGGCTTCGCTGTCGCGACTAGAGTGAACGATGATGGCCACCTGAGCACTCAGCCAGTCGAGGAAGCCACTGGCAGCAGCCTCATCGGCCGTGGCGTAGTCGGCGCTGATGCTCGCGATCCGATTCATCAGGCGTCGCGCGGCATGTTCGGGTGAGCTGAGCACCCCGGCATCCAAAAGAGCCAGCCGCAGCACAGGCACTTGCAGGCGTCCCAGCGCGGTGCGTACCTGCGGGAGCAGCCGCGGATCGGCCAGCGCATGGTCAAACATCAAGGCCACTGCGTCGATGATCAGGCGGTCCAGCAGTCCGCTGGTCGCGTCCTGCAATTCCTGGCGGTGGGCCTGGATGATGTTGAGCGTCGGTGCCTGCGCGGCGCCCTCCGCGGCGGCAGGCGCGCGGGCACCGCCTGCATCCTGGCGGCTGGCTTGCGTCAGCCGATCAAGGACAGCACGCAGCGAGGTCGCTTGCCCGGATTGCATGGCCGGCGCCTTGAGGGCCGAGGCTGACCCGGGTGGCGACGCGGGGATGGACGACCCTCGGTGCGGGTCCGGGATTGCGCCTAGCCCAGGCTGCTGCGAGGTGTCGCCGGCCGCCGGGCCTGGAGGATCGTCACGCAGGCTCTTCCCGGCTGCCTCAAGGCGTTCGTTGTAGGCGCCGTACATCGCCTTCAGCGCATCGGCCATGGCCACACCGAAGGCGCCCAGCAGCGCCTCCCTGGTTTCAAGATTGACATCCAAGCTCTTCAACGCCTGGTGCAAGGTGCGCGCAAAGAGCTCGGGACGCAAGGGATTGGCAGGCGTCGCGTCACGATTGCCCCCGGCCCCCTGGCGCAACAGCGACTCCATGCGTGAGTCAAGCTCACGAAGCTCCCACTCGGTGCCCGACTCGATCATGAGCGTGAGCTGCGAGACCTCAACGTCCTCCCACAGCGTATCGTCATCCTCGAGCTGCAATCCGGCCGAATCGGTTTGGCCAGCGGGTTTGCCCAGCATGCTCGGCTGCACAAGCGTGTCGAAGCTTTGGACGCAGGCCCGCACCAGATCGACCTCAACCCGGCGCAGGACCGTCAAATAATCTGCGTAGCGCTTTCGGTCGCGGTTGCTCAAGGCCGATTCGGCATGGGCTTGAAACGTCTCCAAAACCTGCCTCGTGACGCCGCGAAACAATCCATCCGAGTCATTGCGCGCGGCATCAATGCATTTTTGGTAGACGTCGGTTTGCGCCATGACGGAAGCGTGAGGATGGTTTGCCGGGTTCGCTTGCAATCACCAGGAAGGAGGACATGCTCAATTCGGGGCATGCCCGATTCGCGCGCCTAGCCCACTATAGGACCGATGCGCGCAGTTCTCAATCGTTCGGCCGAATTCGTGCCTGCACTGGCGCAGCGGCACGACACTGGCCGCGTCGTGCGCACGGCGCCTAGCCGGCGCCGGGTCCGAGACGCTGCCGAACCGCCTCGAACAGACACACGCCAGCTGCCACGGAAACATTGAGGCTTTCCACGCTTCCTGCCATGGGAATGTGCACGAGCTGGTCGCAGCCCTCGCGCACCAGGCGCCGCATGCCGCTGCCCTCCGCACCCAACACCAGCGCCGTGGGTCCGCGCAGGTCGGCCGCATACAGGCTCTGGGGAGTGTCCCCTGCGGTACCCACCACCCAGATACCTCGCTCCCGCAACGCGGCCAACGTGCGGGCCATGTTTGTCACCGTGATGTAATGCATCGTGTCGGCGGCGCCACTGGCGACCTTAGCCACCACAGGCGTCAGTCCGACGGCGCGATCCTTGGGGGCGAACACCGCATGCACCCCCGCCGCATCGGCTGTGCGCAGGATGGCGCCAAGGTTGTGCGGATCCGTCACCCCGTCCAGACCGAGCACCAAGGGCACATCCCCGACGGCGTCCAGCACGGCATCGAGCGTTGACAATTTGTCCAGGGGCTCCACGCGCGCGACCACGCCTTGGTGTCGGCGGGTGCCGGCCAGCGCGTCCAGTCGAGCCCCGTCGGTGGCGATGATCGGTCGGCCGGACTCTTGTGCGCGGGCCACAAACTGCTGCATGCGTGCGTCGTGCCGTGTCGTATCCACCAGCAACTCATGCACGCTTTGGGGGGCCGCGCGCAGACGCGCGCTGACTGCGTGAAAGCCATAGAGAAGCTTCAGACTCAAGCTGCCACCTCGGAAAGGCCTTGAGCGACCATCGCGGTGGCGTCGTGCGTGTGCACACGCCCGCCGTGCAGGGCCACCACGACCTCGCAGCGCGAGGCAAGCTCCATATCGTGCGTGACCAAAACCAGCGTCGTACCCTGTTCGCGCTGCAGCCCGAACAGCAGATCGATGATGCGCTGGCCCGTGGCGGCGTCGAGGTTTCCGGTGGGCTCGTCAGCCAGAAGCAAGCTCGGCCGTGTCACGAACGCCCGCGCCAGCGCCACGCGTTGCTGTTCGCCTCCGGAGAGTACGGCAGGAACCTGCCGCAGTCGCTGGCCGAGTCCGACGCGTTCGAGCATGGCCTGGGCCTCGGCTCGCGTATTGCCCGCGCGCTCGGCGATATCCAGAGCCAGCATCACGTTTTCCAGGGCATTGAGGTGTGCGATGAGCTGGAAATTCTGAAACACGAAACCAAGCTTGCTGGCCCGTAAGGCGGCACGCCCGTCCTCATCCAGCGCGAAAAGATCAACGCCATCGATCCACACCCGCCCGGAGCTCGGCAGATCCAAGCCGGCCAGCAGCCCAAGCAGCGTGGACTTGCCAGAACCCGATGGGCCCACGATGGCAAGGCTCGAAGCCCGCGCAACACGGAGGTTGACATCCTCCAGCAACGTCAGCGTGCCCTGGGCGTCGGACACGCGCTTGCTCAGGTGCTGGGCGACAATGGCAGCTTGCGGGTCGATGGAATCCATGGGGGCGTTGATGCGAGTGTTGAAGGCCATTCTAGGAACTGTGCTGGCATTGGTGGGCAGTACGGCTTTGCTGCATCCGGCACTAGCTGCCGTGAAAACGCCTGCTGCCGTGTCGGTCACGCTGGTCGTGGGCGACAGCCTGTCCGCCGGCTATGGGCTGGAAACAGGCCAGGGATGGGTCAGCCTGATGGCCGCGCGCATGGCCCGCGAGTTCCCGCGCTGGAATGTGGTCAATGCCAGCGTCACAGGCGACACGACGGCAGGCGGCCTGGCCCGCCTGCCAGCCCTGCTCGCCCGTGACAAGCCGCGCGTTGTCATCATCGAGCTCGGCGGAAACGATGCCCTGCGCGGCCTGTCGTTGTCCGCCACCCGGGCCAATCTCGCCGCGATGGCGAAACAGTCGCGGGCGGCTGGTGCGCGTGTTTTGCTGCTGGGCATGCAGATTCCGCCCAACTACGGGCCGGTTTACACCGAGCGTTTTGCTGCCATCTATCCAGCCGTTGCACGGGCCGAGCATGCCGCGCTGGTTCCCTTTTTTTTGGCCGGCGTGGCCGATCATCCCGACTGGTTCCAGCCTGACAACATTCACCCCACGGCGCAGGCGCAGCCCGTCATGCTCGATAACGTCTGGCGGCATCTCCGGCCCCTGCTGCTCGCGCAAGGCCGGGCACGATGAGCGTGCACATCATTGCGGCCGATGAGGCGCTGATGCGACTGGATGCATATAGCGCTGTGCTGGACGTGCGCAGCCCCGGCGAGTACGCCCTAGACTGCCTGCCCGGCGCTGTGAACTGGCCGGTGCTCGATGACGTGGAGCGTGAGCGTGTGGGCACGCTGTACGTGCAAGCCGGTGCCTTTGAGGCGAAGCGACTGGGTGCCGCGCTCGTGGCACGCAACATCGCGCGGCACATGGAGCAGCGCGCGCAGGACTGGCCCAAGAGCCACGAGCCCCTGGTGTACTGCTGGCGCGGCGGCAACCGATCCGCGGCGATGGCCCACGTGCTGGGCCAGGTCGGCTGGCGTGTGCATCTCGTGCAAGGTGGCTACAAGGCGCTGCGCGCGGCACTGGTCAAGCAGCTCGAACGCCAGGTTAGCAGCCTGCGCCTGCGTGTCGTTTGCGGGCCCACGGGCAGCGGCAAGAGCCGGCTGCTGCAAGCCCTGGGTCGCCAAGGGGCCCAGGTGCTGGATCTGGAGCAGCTCGCCGCCCATCGCGGGTCCGTGCTTGGTGCCATGGAGGACGAGGCACAGCCCACGCAGAAGCAGTTCGAAACCCGGATCTGGAACACCTTGCGCAACTTTGACCCCTCGCAAACGGTGTTTGTCGAAAGTGAGAGCCGAAAAATTGGGCGCCTTCAGCTTCCGGTCACCTTGACGGCACGCATGCACGCAAGCGCTTGCATGCGACTGCAGGCAAGCTTGCCCGTGCGCGTGCAACTGCTCCTGCAGGAGTATGCCGCGCTCACGCGCACCCCACAGGAACTCAACCTCCGGCTGGACGCGCTCACCGAGCTACGGGGCAAGGCCACCATTGCTCGATGGCACAGCCTGGTCGATGCGGGGGCGTTTGCCACGTTGGTCGAGG
>JAGWOZ010000277.1 GCA_028870715.1 Betaproteobacteria bacterium
TGTGTTTCCAGATCTCCACGCGCAACGCGTCGGCGTGCGGCTCCGAGCCCAGGGGGCCGAGGGCTTTGAGAGCATTGTCCCATTGGCCAATGCTCATGTACCGCTGGGCCAGCAGCAACCGTAGCTCTGCGTTGCCTTCCTGCAGGGTGAGCAAGTGCTGCAGATAATTAATTGCCAGTGCCGTGTCCTGCGTCGTGCGCAACAGCTGCATGAGGTGACGTCCAGGCCACATCAAGGCCAGCGTGGCCACCCCGATTAGCGTCAACCCAAGCAGGGTACCCCGCGGAAACAACCGGCTGCGCCGCGGATCAGCCGGCGTAACCGACAGGCCCGGGCGGCGCGAAGTGGGGGTCTCGGGCATCAGGCCTCGGGAAGGAAACGCAAGGCGGCTCGAGTCTCGGTGCTTGCAACATGGTGCACGCGCATGTCGCCCATTGGCGTCGAAGCCTCGTGCACTTGGGTGGCGCTGCCCGCCTGCAGGCGCCAGCCGGACGGCAGGGCCACGGTTGCCTGCACCGGCACATGTGCGGTGAGCTCGAGCTCCATCCCGCCATGCGACAGCGTGGTCAAGCGGGTGATGTCGCCATTGGCGTCGACCAGCCGCGCCGCGGGCGGCGTGTCCTCGACGGCGGATTGCAGCAGGGCCTCGTCGGCTGCGGCGTGTAGGTAGCGCATGCCGGCATGGGTGCTGAAGCCAGCCAGGTTGCGGCTGGCGCGCAGGTCAGGTTGCGACGCGCTTTGCGGCTGTCGCCACTGGCGCAGGTCCGCGTCGCCGCGCAGTTGCCAGGCGCCCTGCAAGGTGCGCGCCACCGTGGCTTGTCGCCATGCCAGCACGCTGCGTGCGTACTGGATACCGGAGATCGGATGGGTCGGTTGCTGCATCGCCCATGTCCAGACCTTGTGCAGGCTCGCCAGGCCCGCCGCCTTGGTCACGATGAAGGGATGGAAGTACAGGTCCAGCGCCTTCAGGCGCCTGGGCGCATCGGTCATGGCATAGGTTTCGAGCGCGCGCTCGAAGCCGAAGTACGGGCCTTGCCAGTTATGGGTGTACGTCTCTTCGTTCGACAGCGCTGCGTACACCTGGAAGTCCCGCCCCTTGGGAATGCCCATGGGCCAGACGTAGCACAAACTGGGCTGTGTCTTGGTGAGGGTGGCGCCGCCGCCATTGATGTTGTGCATGCCCGCGGCGTAGCTCAACGCCACCGCGCTGTTGGGCGGGTTGCAGTCGCCCGGCCACAGGATCATGTTGCAGGGCTTGCCCGGTGGACACAGTTTGTCCTGGATGAAGTCGCGCGCGCCCACCACCTCGGTGCGGGTGCTGAACGTGTAGTTGGGTATCGGCAGGTAGTTGCCATAGGGCAAGGCCTTGGTTGGCTTGCCGCGGTCATGTTCTTCGCTGGCCGCGACCCAGTCGAAGGGGTGCGACCAGGTGTGGCTGCCGACTTCGATGTGGGGCAGCGCGAACATGCGGCGGGCCCATTGTTGGGCCGCACCGGCGGTGGCCGGATACAGCCCTTCGTGGCTGACCTCGGCCACGATGACGGAGGCCAGCGTGGGCGTGCGGTAGTGTTCCAGGAACTGCGTCACCAGCACTTCGCAGGCCAGGGGCGAGCCCGGGCTGTCGCAGGCATTGACCCAGCCGTCGCCGTCGAAATGCACGAAAAATGCCCGGCGCCCGGTGCGCGTGGTGATGTCGGGCATGGGCGCGTCGCCAACGCGCAGCGCGCTGCCGAAGAAGGCGATCGGGTCGATCGACCAGCGCACGCCGGCATCGCCGGGCAGGTTGAACACGCCAAAGCCGCCCAGCGCGTAGCCCCCCCAGGGGGTGAGGGCGGCGCCGTCCATGCTGGAGCCGTCGGCGCCCGTGGCGCGCAGCCAGACGTGGCAGCCTGCGCCGGCTTGCAGGCGCACCGTATCGGCTGCCGTGATGAGGGGAATCATCTCGCCTTGCGGTGCCCCGGGCGGCCGCTGCACGCTCAGGGGCGCGGGCAGGTTGTCCTCCGACGGTTGCAGGCCAAAAAGGCCCAGCACCGAGGGCTCGGACTGGCCCAGGATGGCCACCGGCACGCCTTCAGCCCGGGCCTGGCGCAGCAGCTGCCGCGTCGACTCGGGCACCTCGGCGCGGTCGGACCACAGCACCACGCCAGCATAGCGGCCGGCCAGGGGCTGGGTGGGGGCGGCCTCACCCACGTAGCGATACTCCGGCACCAGTCCCCAATACTCGAGCGGCATCGCGCCATACAGATGCGCGCTTTGTGCCTGAAGCGTCGGGCTGTCGCCATCGGCGCACGAGTGCAGCAGCAGCACGCGTCGCGGCACCAGCTCCACGGTGCCCACGCCCAGGCTTTGCAGCGTGGGGTCGGCCACCCAGGGCACAAGGCCCGCCGCGGCAATCTGCCGGGCTGTGTGCCGTGCAAGCTCACGCTGCTCGGGGGCCACGTAGTCGATGGCCACGCCGGTCAAGCCATGCTGGGCGCGCAGCTCGGCAAAGCGCGCAAGCAGCCAGTGGCGGTCGCCCTCAGCAACCGGCGCATAGCGCTGGCTGCCTGCGTCCCAGCCCTGATAGAGCGACTCGGCCGCCACCGCCAGCGTGGCGCGCGCGATGGTTGCATCCATGAGCTCAAAGCCGCGATTGGGAAGGAAGCGGATGCCGTCAAACGCCTGGATCAAGGCGTGCAGGGTGGCGCGCAGCGCGTCGGCCTGCTGCTTGCGTGCTGCGTCGGTGTGTGCAAGCAGCTGGTACGAATCCAGGGTGTCGAGGAAGAACACGCGAAAGCCGGCATCCCACAGCGGCTGGATCATGCGGGTCTGCACGAACTGTGGCCAGCCCTGGGCCGTCTGGTCGATGACGCGCGAGCCCCATTGCGCATTGGATGCGGGCAACCAGGCCTTGGGAATGTCGGCGTAGTACGGGCGGCTGGGCTGCACTTCGCCAAGCGACACGTAGGCGATGGCCAGCGTGTGCGGGGCCAGGGTTTGGACGATGCCGGGGTCCTGCGCCAGCGCATGGGCCGGCTCCAGCACGGCCCAGTCGAAGGCGCGCAAATCGTCCACAGGGATGCGCGCGCCGTAGTAGAGGGCCACGGCGGGAAGCTTGGCGGCGCCCGCCGACGCGCCCGCTGGGTCGCCGGCGGCAGGGCCTGGCAAGGCGGCGTCGCGCGCGCTGGCCGCGTGCGCTGCGCCCAGCCCGCCCAGGAGGCTGGCGGCGCTGCGGCCCAGCAGGCGGCTCAGGAGTTGGCTTTGGGGCAGCGCCTGGAGAAATTTGCGGCGGTTCATGAAGACATGGTTCGAGGCATGCGCAATAGGCTCCATTGTCCTGCAGGGGCGGCCCCTTGGTGCCACATCGCATCAAGAATGCTGATGAAATTCATGAAATTGTTGGATTTTTTGTTGTTTTCCGGGGGGTGCCCTGCGCACGCCACGGGTTGCCACGTGCGCCAGCCGGCGCTGCGCGGCGCGCGACACGTTCCGGCATGCAGTGACATCCGCATGCCCCGCAAAGGCGAATCCTTTGCACCCGGCGCTCACCCATCGTGGCATTTCCTGTAAATTGCCTTGAGGCGTCGGGCTGCGCAAGCGCTT
>JAGWOZ010000278.1 GCA_028870715.1 Betaproteobacteria bacterium
CGCGACACCCGTGCGCGGCCTGGTGGGCCAGGCTCCAGGCCAGTCCCGCCAACAGCGCCACCGTCGTCCAGGCCCAGCGCCGGGCGCACCGCCAGTGGCGCAGGACCTCGCCTCCCAAGGCTTCGGGCTGCAGCCGCTTCAGGGGGGATTCCTGGGGCAGGGCCTGCAGATCATGGCCGCTGGCGCGGAACACCGACTTGCGCCAGGCCTCGTCACGGCCGAGGTGCAGGATGCCGCGTCCGTACAGCCCGACCAGGGCGAACGCCAGCAGCAGGAATGCCCGGCTCATTCCGGGCGCATGGGAGAGCAGGGCCGCACTGCCCAGGGCTGCGGTCAGGACCAGCCAGGGAGCGAACAAGGTTGTGATGCCCAGGGCTGCGGCAAGACGCAGGCCCGCCATGCGGCGTGCGCCTTGCGGAGATTGGCCACGGCGTGCAAAGCGGCGTTGCAGCTCCAGGCGGATGCGCTGGCCGGACGGGGAGTCGGTCCAGAAGAGCACGAGCAGGATGTCGCGCAGCGCGGCCAGGCGGCGGGACAGCCAGGATGGGGGTGACGAGGATGCGGGTTGCGCTGCGGGTTGGATGGGCATCGTGGACGCTCCGGGATGAGGATGCGGACCATCTCATCACAGGAAAGCGCGGATGCAAGTCGACGCAAGCCGACGTCAGCGGGGGCAGGACGCGGAGTCAGCCGATGCGCCGGCGACCTGGGCGGGCCCATGCGGCTCGCCACCCTCGGCGAATCTCGATGCATGCCCGGGCTGGGCTCAGCGCATGGCCTGTCGCCGATGTCGTGTCAGCAAGTGTTGCAGCCAAGCAGCAAAGGGCCTGCGGGCCGTCTCGCCTTCGAGGATTCAAACGCAGGGGGCAAAGAAAACGGACTGGCAAGAGTCCGTCCTGTATGGCGTCAGGTGCGGCGCAAAATTTCCCGAGCCTGCAAACCTGCTTCAGCGTTCAATGCCAGGATCTTGCCGATCCTTCGCCATCGGCGCGGCACAGCGCCCATGCGTATGCGCGTAGCGCTCGGTTTGCTCCAGTGCCCACTCGATGGAGACATCGAGCGCTGGCTTGTCCGGGGCGCGGATCGCGTCCCATGCCGCCTCCGCCGCCCGGGATGTGGTCATGGCCTGCAAGGCATCCCGCAGCGCGTCCAGACGTTCCCCGCGCAGCAGCCCCGGCATGATCTTCGCGACGTGCCCAGCCGCGCTGTGCGCGACGACTGCGCGCCAGTCAAACAAGTCTCGGGGCGTCAATGCCCAGCCGCGATAGAACAGCTTTTTGGCGAGGACTTCATCCACAGGTTCCAGTGCGAAAGGCACCGTAGGCCCATGTTCGTCAGGCAAGCCAAGAAGAGACATGCTCACGATGAAGTCGATCTCCCCGGTGGGGCATCGCAATTTCAGCGCCGTGGCGGACTCTTCATATCCCGTGATGACGGACTCGAAGCGGTCGTTCAGCCGGGGTGTGAGATACCCAATCCACTGTGGATCGCGGATGAAAAGATCGATGTCGTCGCTGATCCGGTGCTCGAAGGCCAGCATCAGCCGCGTTCCGCCACCCAGCTTGGGATGCATCTCGGCTCCAGCGCGCTGCTCGGCATCGGCCACCATGTCGGCAGCGACACGGGCAAGCGCACGCCACGGGCCGCTGGTCTTGAATCGGGACACTTCATCGTGCGTGGTCATGTCCGATCGGCAACCAGCCGCTCCCACGCCTTGACGCGCGGCATCCCGTCCGCCAAGGATTCGGCATAAAGCTGGTTGGCATGCCGCCAGTCCGTGCTGGCCTCTCTGGCGCAACTCAAAATGAGCGCGGGGTCGATCTCCGTGAAAAGGCTGTGCAGCAGGCCCCGAACGATGCGGGTCTTCTTGCCGGCGACGACATGCGCGACGGTGCCTTCACGCAGCGCGAGCGCGAGATCCGCCGGGCGGACCAGCGGGCCTGTGGCGGCGTTGAGGTGTCCAACCGCAAGATCGAGTTTGCTGTGCATGAAGAGTATTTTGCAGCAGCCAGCCGCTTGAGGCCAGCCGCTCGACGTGGAATCCACCAGCCGACGAGACCAACCCCGCACTGCGGCGGCCTCTTCAACCTGACGCGCCGTCAGTGCATTCCTCGCCCGGCTTGACTTGCCCCGCCAGCCATACCACGTTGAAGTTCGTCGCTGGCTGTGGCTGACCACAGCCAAATCCGGACATCCAGAAAATCTTGTCAGCGGCGAATGGCTGATGTGGCGTAGTCCGACCATGCGTCCATCAGCGCCTTGCGTTTCGCCAAAAGATCGCCGCGCCGGTATGCGGCCTCGACTTTATTGCTGATCGTGTGCGCCAGAGCCATTTCGGCGAGTTCGGGGCTGAAGTCGGTTGCCTCGGATACCCAATCCCGGAATGTTGACCGGAAACCATGAACCGACACGTCGGTGCGCTTCATGCGGTCCATCAGTGCGTTCATGGCCTGGTTGCTGATCGGCTTGGATGTGCGGCCCGGCTGGACCATTGCTGGGAACACCCACTCATCATCCATGCCTTTCAAGGGAGCCAGAATCTCTACGCACCGTTTCGAGAGTGGAACGCGATGCTCGCGGCGAGTTTTCATTCTTGGTCCGGGAATGACCCACAGCCCCGCGCCCAAATCAAATTCACGCCATTGCGCTCCTATGACCTCTCCCGTTCGGTTGGCGTTCAGGATGAGAAATTCCAAAGCTCGCGCGGCGACCGCCTCACGGGCTTGAAGCTGAGCAATAAATTCCGGCAAATCCTGCCATGCCATCGCAGGATGATGCTCAACCCTCTGCGACTTCGGGATGGCCGCGAGCAATTTGTCCAGGTGCCCCTTCCACCGCGCCGGGTTCTCACCGGCGCGCAGCTTGCGCGCTGTGGCAGCATCGATGACCGCCTCGATACGCTGGCGCACTCGCGTCGCCGTTTCGTGCTTCTCAGTCCAGATAGGCTTGAGTACGTCAAGAACATGATCGGTATCGATGGCAGACACATCCAGTTCGCCAAGTTTCGGATAGACGAACTTTTCGAGACTGTTGGTCCATTGCCAGACATGCTTCTCATTCGTCCACCCCGCCGACTTGGCTTCAATCAGCGCTGCAGCAACCGCTTTGAATGACGACGCTGTTGATTTTGGGCGACGTGTCAAGACTCCTGATGGATCGACGCCGTCAATCAAGGCGGTGCGCATCCTGCCTGCCAGTTCACGCGCCTGCGCAAGGCTGCGGGCATGCACTGGGCCGAGACCGATTTCGCGGACTTTGCTGTCGGCGCTGTATCGGAACACCCATGACCGGGAGCCGGAATCCTTGACCCGGAGATAAAGATTGCCGCCATCACTGTGAAATCCGGCAGGGAGGCCCGCGACTTGGCGGGCGGACAGCTTGTTGAACGCTTGCATGGCTAGATCACGGACGAGGGTTCAATTCCTGAAGCCGGAATTGAACAGATGAGCAAGGGTTTTCCCGCGCTGATACCGATCTGTAAGAACTCAATCGAGTTCTTACAGATGATCTTACTCAGACAAGTTGATTAATTGTTTACCCTCCGTTTATCCTTGTTGATGAGATGGTTTTTATGGCCA
>JAGWOZ010000279.1 GCA_028870715.1 Betaproteobacteria bacterium
TCAGCCAGCTCAACGACTCAGTGAGCATGGTGATCGGCGCCATCTTCGTGCTGTGTGTGCTGCTATTCCGGCGCGGCATCGTGGGCGAACTGCGGGCACGCCTGCGGGGCCCGCAGCAAGCGGCTAGCTGAACGGCCACCTGTGTTGTGCCTGCTTTGCCGCTGTCAATTCCCGTCCGGCGGGAGGGCCTCGTGGGCTGGCGCCACTGTCTGGCGCGACACCAGAACCTTGTCGATGCGCTTGCCATCCATGTCCACGATCTCGAATCGCCAGCCACCCCAATCGATATGATCGCCCGTATGTGGTAGGCGGGCCAGCAGCAGCATAAGCATGCCGGCCAGGGTGTTATAGCGTGCCTTCTCTTCCTCGGGCACGGACTTGAGGCCCAGCTTGTCCTTGAGATCGCCCACGGGAATCAGCCCATCAAGAAGCCAGGATCCATCTTCGCGTTGGATCGCCCAAGGTTCCTCCGATGGGTGACTCTTGAACTCGCCCGCGATGGCTTCCAGAATATCCTGCACGGTGACGATGCCCAGAGTCTGTCCATACTCGCCAAGAACCAGTGCCGTGTGATCGGGGCTTTGCTTGAAGGTCTGCAGCAGCTCGAGTCCTGTGAGACTCTCGGGTACGAAAATGGCATGACTGGATGCCTTGCTTAGATCCTCGATCCCCTCGCGACGGATGAATCGACCGAGAAGCTCCTTGGCTGAGACCAAGCCGATCACATCGTCCAGGTCACCACGGACTAGGGGAAAGCGGGAGTGGGGTGACTGCGCGATCTTGTTGAGATTGTCGGTCAATGGGTCCTCGACATCTAGGAACTCAATTTCATTGCGCGGCGTCATCAAGGAGGCAATCTGGCGGTCGTCCAGGCGGAATACATTGCGAACCATTTCATGTTCCTGAACCTCGATCACGCCGGCGTCTGAACCTTCCTCCAGTACAACGTTAATCTCCTCTTCGGTGACGTGTGTCGGTGCGTCGGTGCGCACGCGCATGAGCCGCAGCAACAGGTCAGTGGATACGGAGAGCAGCCGAACGAAGACCGACACGCTGCGCGCCAGGATCAGCATCGGCTGAGACATCACCAGTGCAATCTTCTCCGGCGCCAACTGTCCAAGGCGCTTCGGGACGAGTTCGCCAATGACGATCGAGAGATACGTGATGACGATGACAACGAGTGCCGTGCCCGCGACGTTGGCGAACTGCGGCAGCAAGCCGAAACCCTGAAACCAACTGCTTAATGGGGCTGAAAACGCTGCCTCGCCGATGATGCCGTTGAGCACCCCGATGGAGGTGATGCCAATTTGTACAGTGGACAGAAGCCGCGTCGGCTGTTCGGTCAGTTGGAGGGCGGCCTTGGCGGGGACGCTGCCTGACTCCGCCATGGCAGTCAATCGGGCTCTGCGGGCAGTGACCAATGCAATTTCGGACATGGCGAACAGGCCATTGAGCACGATCAAGGCGAGAAGAATCAAGACTTCCGTCATCATGGGAGTACTCAGGAGGTAAGAGGGCCAAGGGCGCCGGGCAACCGGCCGCACTCGAAGGCGCGCATGCAGGGAATTGCAGCGGAAGGGGGCGCCGATGGCGCGCAGGCGCCGGCTCTCGTTTCGGCGATCAGGGTTTGGCGGCGCGCGGGTGCGGGGGCTGGGTCCAATGCAGTGGGCATGGGCATTTGCGGATCTCGCGCTGGTTCTATGCTTGGATATTGAACCAAGGCTCGGAAGAGCGTAGCGATGGAGGACCTTCACCCATGTCCAGTAACGAACACAGTTCCCAATTAGACCAGAACACCGACACAACGCCTGAGACGCTCGAAGACACACGTGCTGTGGCCACGAGTCTGCAGCATCCGTCTTATGAGCCGCCTGCCGGATTCGCTGCCGTGCAGCCTGCCACTTACCGTGCGTCGACCGTCATTTTTCCTAGTGTGGCGGCAATGCGCTCGCGCGACTGGCGCCATAAGAACGGCTATACCTACGGGCTACACGGCACCCCGACGACGTTCACTTTGGAGGCCCGATTGGCGGCGATCGAGGGCGCACGGCATTGCATGCTTTGCCCGTCAGGTTTGTCTGCCATCGCGCTGGTCGACCTGGCCCTTGTCGCGCAGGGTGAAGCCGTCATGTTGCCGTCCAACGTCTACGGGCCAAGCCGCGAGCTGGCCGAGCGGCTCCTCACCGGATGGGGAATCACCGTACAAATTTACGACCCCCTCGACGTGGTGGCCACGCGCGCGGCCATCACGCAGCACACACGCCTGATGTGGCTGGAAGCGCCCGGTTCAGTCACAATGGAGATGCCCGACCTCCGTGCGTTGATAAAGCTCGCACGTGAGCATGGTGTCATCACTGCCCTTGACAATACTTGGGCTGCGGGAATTGCGCTCAAGCCGTTTGATCTTGGTGTTGACATCGCCATGCAGGCGCTCACGAAATATCAGTCTGGTGGAGCGGATGTGCTGATGGGCGCCGTGATGACCCGAGACGACGCGCTGCACGAAAGGCTTCTTTATGCCCATATGCGCCTTGGCCTGGGCGTGGGCGGTGACGATGCAAGCCTCATATTGCGTGGATTACACAGCCTTGCTCTGCGTTACGGCGCACACGATGCGTCTGCGCGACGCATCGCTGCCTGGCTGCAGACCCGTCCCGAGGTTCAGACCGTACTCCACCCGGGCTTGCCGGGCAGTCCTGGACATGCCAACTGGGTGCGCGACTGTAGCGCCGCAGCCGGCCTGTTTAGTTTCACGTTCAAACCTTGGGTGAATGCGGCGCAGGTTGACGCCTTTGTTGACGCGCTGCGGCTGTTCAAAATCGGCTATTCCTGGGGCGGCCCGCTCAGCCTGGTGGTGCCCTACGATATGGGCGCCATGCGCGGTGATGCATGGGCTCACGGGAGCCCCTTGGTGCGTCTGAGCATCGGCTTGGAGGATCCGGACGATTTAATCGCAGATATCGCGCAGGCCATAGGCGCATGTCTCCGCTAATGGCGCGGTGCTGCCGCTCGATATCGAAAAGGGAAAGGTCATGGGATTACGCTCCGTCGTGTTCATTGTGTTGTTTGTCGCGGTGACGGCATTCGCCGCGCTCAACTGGGGGGCGTTCACGGCAACAACGACGCTTTCGCTGGGCTTTGGCGCCGTGCAAGCGCCGTTGGGCTTGGTCATGCTGGCGTTTAGTGCGGCCGTCGCGCTCGTTTTTTTCGCCTTCGCCATTTACGTCCAGACCGCTGCTTTGCTGGAGAGCCGCAAGCAGATGAAGGAGTTGCAGATTCAACGCGAGTTGGCCGAGAAGGCTGAGAGTTCCCGAATCACGCAGCTGCAGCAGAGCCTGGAAGCTGGTTTCAACCGCTTGGCAGGGCTGCTCGAAGCATACAAGGCGGAACTCACGGCACACATGGATAGCTTGGAACAGACACAGGCCCAGCACATTACTGCAACGGGCAACGGGTGGTCCGCAGCAATTGGCGAGTTAGACGAACGTCTCACGAGCCACAGAGGCACCTAAGGGGATCATGCCTCGAACAGAGGCAGAACTCC
>JAGWOZ010000038.1 GCA_028870715.1 Betaproteobacteria bacterium
TCCGGTTCTTGTTCATCAGCTCGCGGTTTCATTCCATGCTTCCTTCCCACGCTCGGTCACCCTTGCGCAGTTGCACTTCCTTTCGCTCGCTGTGGTCAGCTTGCGGGAGGACTTCCACCTCCAAGATCGCGCCCATGCTGGGCGCACCTATCCTTCCCCGCCCTGAAGGACCGGGCTTGTCGCGCATCTGGTCAGGTGGGGGGCGAAGCTCGGTGCAATGGCGTCGCTGCCGTCAAATCATGGCCAAGGTCTGCTTGTGACCAGGCGGAGGGAATAACTGGTCGATCGCTTCGAGGGTCGAGGAGGCGAGCGCAAACTCCGCTGCGCGCAGGTTCTCGCGCAAGTGCTCCGGCCGGCCCGCCTTCGGGATGGCCATGACGCCCGGCTTGCGCAACACCCAAGCCAGCGCGAGTTGCGCAGCGCTCAAACCGAGCGGTTGGGCAAGCGCCTGCAGCCGCATGTCGCGTGCAAGATTGCCACAGTCGAGCGGGCTATAGGCCATGAGGGGCAGCGCATGCTGTCGCATCCAGGGCAAAAGATCAAACTCCACGCCGCGGCTGCTGGCGGCGTAATAAACCTGGTTTGCCGCGCACTGCGTGCCATTCGACGTGCGCATCAATTCGCGCAGGTCATGCAGATCGAAATTGCTCACACCCCAATGGCGAATCCTGCCCGAGGCAGCCAGGTGTGCGAAGCCGTCGACCGTCTCGGCCAGCGAAACGCTGCCTCGCCAATGCAGGAGGTACAGGTCCACATGGTCCAATCCCAATCGGCGCAGGCTTCGATCGCACGCCAGTTGCACGCCGCGCAAGCTGGCGTTGTGCGGATAGACCTTGCTGACGATGAACACCTGTTCGCGCTTGACACTTCCAGCGCGCATGGCGTCGGCCAGCGCTTTGCCCACGATGCTCTCGGCTTCGCCCTCGCCATACATCTCGGCGGTGTCAATCACCCGATAGCCAAGGTCCAGCGCTTCGCGCACGCAAGCCACCTCTTGCGCCTGGAGCCGGGCGTCCTCGCCAAAGCGCCAGGTGCCAAGGCCAAGCACCGGCCACTGCTCACCGCCAGCCAGTTCCACGTGGTCCATATGCTCAGGCGCCGAGCCAAACGCGCGCATTCCACAGGGCGAGCAAAAGCAGGAACACAAGCAATCCGGCAAAGAAGCCGAGAAGGCCCTGCAGCATGGCGTTGGTGCGGCGCTGCTCCTGGAGCAGCTGGCGGGCCGTGTCGCGATCAGCCGGCTTCTGTGCCTGTTCCAGCGCATTGTGGATGAGCCGTGGCAGGGCAGGGAAAAACTGGGCAAATCGCGGTGCCTCCTTTTGCAGGTGATCGCGAAGGGCGCGCCAGCCCACTTGGCTTTGCATCCAGCGCCGAAGAAACGGTTGTGCGGTGCTCCACAGATCCAGTTCGGGGTCCAGCTGACGCCCCAGACCTTCCACATTGAGCAGCGTCTTTTGCAGCAGCACGAGCTGGGGCTGTATTTCGACCTTGAAGCGGCGTGAGACTTGGAACAAGCGCATCAGGATTTGGCCGAGTGAAATGTCTTTCAGCGGCCGCTCGAACTGCGGCTCACACACGGTGCGCACGGCTGCTTCAAGCTCTTCGACGCGCACCTCCCCCGGAACCCAGCCGGACTCCAAATGCAACTCGGCCACACGCCGGTAATCGCGCTGAAAAAAGGCAATGAAGTTCTGCGCCAGATAATCCTTGTCGTACTCGGACAGGGTGCCGATGATGCCGAAATCCAGCGCGATATACCAGCCGAACGTCTCGGGGGCGAGACTGACCATGATGTTTCCGGGGTGCATATCGGCGTGGAAAAAACCGTCGCGGAATACCTGGGTGAAAAAGATTTCCACTCCACTTTGTGCCAGCTTGCGGATGTCCACACCGGCCGCGCGCAAGCGGTCGATTTGGCTGATTGGCACACCGTGCATGCGTTCCATCACGATGACGTTTTCCGTGCATAGATCCCAGTACATTTGCGGGATTAGCACCAGGCCCAGGCCATCCATATTGCGGCGCAACTGGGCGGCGTTTGCCGCTTCGCGCACGAGGTCGAGTTCGTCGTGCAGGTATTTGTCGAACTCTTCCACCACCTCACGTGGCTTAAGGCGCTTGCCGTCCGTCCAGGCGCGCTCGATCCAGGCGGCCAACATGCGCATCAGGTCAAGATCCTGGTCGATGATGGCACGCATGCCAGGCCGCAGCACCTTCACGGCCACTTCGTGGCCGCCTTGCTCTGGCGGAAGGACGGCGAAGTGCACTTGCGCAATGGAGGCGCTGGCCACGGGTGTACGGTTGAAGCTGGAAAAGAGTTCGGCGACCGGCTTGCCCAGAGCCTTCTCGATTTGCGCCACGGCAAGTGCTGATTCGAAGGGGGGCACGCGATCCTGCAGCTTCGCCAGTTCGTCGGCGATATCCAGCGGTAGCAGGTCTCGCCGCGTGGACAGCATCTGCCCGAATTTTACAAAGATCGGGCCCAGGCTTTCGAGCGCCAAGCGCAGGCGCTGGCCCCGCGGAGCGTCGAGCTTGCGACCAAAGGCCAACACGCGCGCCAACGCGCGCAGCCAGCGGTGCCGAAAGCCACTCAGCACGAGCTGATCGAGCCCATAGCGATGGGCGACCGTTGAAATGCGCAACAAGCGCAGCAGACGTCGCATGCGCTTAGCTCTGCAGGCTGCGCGCGTGGCGCGCTAACAGGGTGATGCGCTTGTCCAGTCGCGCCACGGCATCGCGCATTTGCGCGACCTGGGCGCTGCAAGTCGTGAATTCGCCACGGCCCACCAGCGCCCGTGGCGACTCAGCCAACCAGTCGCGCGCGTCGTCCTCCATCTGGTGGCGAACGCGCCGAACCTCGCCCATCAAGCCTCGCGCAGCGCGCGCGACGCGATGCGCGGCGACGTCCCCGATCAGATCAGCCAGATCGTCTTCTGCGTCCCAACGCAGGTTTGCCATCAGCCATGACATGGTTTGCGCGAACTCGGCATCCCCGGTGATGTGCACCCCTGTCAGTCCCAAGGGCTGGCCGCGCATCTGGGCGGCCAGCATCGCAGAGGCATCCACGTCCAGGCGCAAGGCTGGGGGCTGATCATGCGCATCGGCTTGGTGGGCTTCAAAATTTCCATCCTGAGCCACATCCAACGTCACCTGCACTGAGGGCGCCCGCAGCATCACCTGCTTGCCCGCGTGCATCTGCAAGCGGGCACGTGCCTGCGGCTCCCGTTCGATCAAATGGTTGATGGCACCCACGACGCGGGGCAGCAGCGCCTGCTGGATCGCCGTGGGCAAAGAAAACGCTGGAAGTTCTTGGATACGGGGCATGGGCTTCTCGTCGAAGACCAACGCATTCTAGGTTTGCCCCGAAACCTTGGGTTTGTTCCTGCGCAGCCACCGGGCGCGCAGGAGCTGCCAGGCCAGCATGCGCTGGCTCAAGCCAGTTGCTGAATTCCCGCCAGCAGCCAGCCAGACGCTCCTGTCGTCGGCTTGACTAGATTCCAGATTTCGCGCACCGGCTGCGCGCCACCCCAGCTCTCTTCGCGGACCAGGCCGGAAAATTCCACGCTCGCCAGATACTGGCCGTCGCTTTCATGCAAATCGAGCAGCACGGCCTCAAGGGTCACGACATCGGTTTTGTTGGGAATCGCACCTCGCTGCTCGATTTCGTTGCGCAGTTGAGCAAACATTTCCGAGGTGGTATACGACTCGATGCGCGGCAAATCGCCCGCATCCCAGGCCTGCTGCAATAGGTAATAGTGCTCCCGTGCCTTGTTCAGGAAGGCACGCTGGTCGAAACTATCCGGGATCCCAGCGTAGCTCCTGGCCGGATCGCTTGAGGTCGGATTCATGCCTTCAAAACGCTGGACCGATTGATACGATTCCTGCCCTAGCTGTCCTGCATCGTAGGCGCCCAATGGGATCGCCGCCGGGTGCGGCTGGCGCAGCGTGGCACTTCGACGCGAGAATCGCAGCAGCATCATCAAGACCCATGCGGTTAGCCCCGCAATCAGAAGTGCCGTGATGATGGAAGCACCCGCCGGACCGAGCCCCAGCGCATGAAATAGTGCGGCCAAGCCGATACCCGCTGCCAAGCCTCCAAGCAGCCCGCCCCAGCGGTTTGCAGTGCGCGGTTGCAGCGTGGCCGGGTTTGCCGCGGCAGGCGGGCGTGTCGCCACGGGGGGCGCAGTCTGCGGCCGGGTCGACAGGCTGCTTCTTTGCGTGCCCAGACTCCTGCCACCACCCAGTCGCTTGGCCTGCGCGTCAGCGGCAAAGATGCTCGAGGCCAATACGAGGCTGAGGCCAACGATTAGAAGAGGAAGGGCCGAGAATTTTGTCATGTTCATATCCACCCGCTGAATTATACATTTCGTTACCAACAGGTCGAAAAAGTCCCAATTCTTGAGAAATTGCGCCGCCTTACGCCTTGAGCCCGATATGCAACGCCACGACACCAGCGGAGAGATTATTCCAATCCACCTTGGCAAAACCAGCTTGCTCCATCATCCCCTTCAGGGTGCCCTGATCGGGGTGCTGACGGATTGACTCGGCCAGATAGCGGTAGCTGTCCGCATCACCGGCCACCAGCTTGCCCAGGCGCGGCAAGACCTGAAAGGAATAAAAATCATACGCACCGCGTAACGGCTCCCAAGGTCGCGAGAACTCCAGGACAAGCAACTTCCCTCCTGGCTTGAGCACGCGGTGCATCTCCGACAGCGCCCGTTCCTTGTGCGTCATGTTGCGCAAGCCAAATGCCACGCTAACGCGGTCGAAGCTACCACTCGGGAAAGGCAACGCTTCAGCATCGCACAGCGCTGCAGGAACACACAGCCCGGCATCTTCAAGTCGCCTGCGACCTTCGGCCAACATGGAGGCGTTGATGTCGGTGGCCACAACCAGGCCGCCAGGCTCGACCTGGGGCGCGAAGGCTCGCGCCAAGTCCCCTGTGCCGGAGGCGATGTCGAGTACGCGGTGGCCTGGGCGAACGCCGGCAACCGCGACGCAGAATGCCTTCCATGCGCGGTGCAGGCCCGCGCTCATCAAATCATTCATCAGGTCGTAGCGTGGTGCGACGGAGTCGAACACCTGCGCCACGCGTTGCGATTTCTCCTGCTCGGGGACCGTTTCAAAGCCGAAGTGGGTGGTGCCTTCGCTGCCATCAGTGCTCATGCTGACCCCCGTGGCTGCAGGAACCGCCAGAAGGGCCCGCCACCGGCATCGCGGCGTCGCGGTCGAGCTGCGACGCCGCCAGGCGGGCCAAATAATCGCTCCAGAGGCGATCCTGCTCTTTGCCGAGGAAGTACAGGTATTCCCAAGTGAAGATGCCGGTGTCGTGCCCATCGGAGAAAGTCGGCTGCACAGCGTAATTACCCACGGCTTCCAAGGCATCAATGACGACGTCGCGCTTACCCGTCTGCAAGGTCTCTTGCCCCGGCCCGTGGCCGCGGACCTCGGCCGATGGCGAATACACGCGCATCAGCTCAAACGGGATGCGAAACTGCATTCCGTCATCGAAGGCAATCTCCAGATTACGGGACTGGCGATGCACCGTTAGCTGCGTTGGCATGGGGGCGGGGGATGGCATGGGTGTGGCACCGAAATCGTCAGACCGTCATTATGCGACGGGTGACTTCGGCCTTCGGCCTTGCATGGCTTCACGCACGCAGGCACCGGTCGGGCATGCCGTGCTCTGATACCCGCCAGCTCCGTGGGGTGGCGCGTGCTTGCGCAGCCCTGGACCAGGCTCCTGCCGCTTGAGGCGAGCCAGATCAAAGCCAGGAGGCCAGTTGCGCCTCGCCTGCGGGTCTCACCCACCAATCTGGTTCCGCGCCCCGGACCTCTGCTATGTTGAGACAATAATCTGCACAAAAATCATGGCGCTACTTCTGCTTGATCTTGGCAACACCCGCTTGAAATGGGGACTCTGGGCGCACGGGCACGCCGGTCCTGAACCGGACTTGCTGGCCCACGGAGCGATGTCCCAGCAGTCCATCGAGACTCTTGCAGCAGTGATCGAGGAGCACGGCCGCGCGGATGCCGCGATTGGCTGTGCGGTGGCCGGCGCCATGGCCACCGCGCGCGTGGATGCTCAGCTTGCAATCCTGGGCCTGAACTGCCAATGGATCCACTCCGCGATCCGGCAATGTGGCGTGCGCAACGGTTACACCATGCCGGGCCTGCTCGGCACGGACCGCTGGGCAGCGCTGATCGGTGCAAGGGCGCGGCACGCGGCCGAACCGGTCCTCGTCATCAGTGTAGGCACGGCGGTCACGGTCGATTGCCTTGCGGCAGATGGGCGATTTCTCGGCGGCGTCATCCTGCCCGGCTTCGGATTGATGCTCAAGGCCTTGGAGATGGGCACGGCGGGTCTCAACGTACCCGAAGGCGAGCTACGCGAATTTCCCAACAATACAAGTGACGCCTTGATGACGGGGGGGGCGCTTGCCATCTCGGGTGCAGCCCGTCAAATGCATGAGCGCCTGAGCAGGCTCGAGGGCCGCCCCCCCATCGTTCTTTTGACGGGAGGCGCCGCGCCGAAGTTGGAACTGGCGTTAGGCTTGCCGCATGTAACCACCGAGCATTTGGTCTTCGAAGGCCTGCTCTGCATCGCCCGCACGCGGGGTCTTATTCACCGCGCTTGACTGTTCGCCGCGGAAATCAACTTTGTGCACACCGTCGGCTTCAGGCCTGGCTGGTTTGGATTGTGGGGTCGCGAGACGGCGCCATGTGCTGCGTTGGTTCGGCATCAAGCCGACCGCCGCTGCCCAACGGCCTCGGTCCTCGAGGTGCCCTGAGGGTGGACGCCGCCGCGTCCAGTCGCGTGCGTGTCAGGTGCCCAATCCCGCGCAGCATGCGGCGGGCAGGTCTCGTCTGCGCGATCGCGCGTGGAAGGACCGCGAGTCAGCCGCTGGCGTCACACCGGGTCGACAAGCCAAGCGCCATCGCAGCGGCTGACTTGAGCCCAAGGTGCTGATGGGTCGCGGCAAGGCGTGCAGCGCAAACCTAAAGGACAAAGCGTGACAGATCCTCGTCAGCCGCAATCTTGCCTAGGCGCTGATCGACGAACTCGGCGTTGATATTCAAAGTCTGCGGATTGCCACCGTCGGCCTGGAATGAAACATCCTCCAGGAGTCGCTCCATCACGGTGTGCAGCCGACGCGCTCCGATGTTTTCCGTTTTCCCGTTGACCGCATGGGCTACTTCGGCGAGGCGACGGATGCCGTCCGGCGCGAATTGGAGGATGACACCGTCGGTGCCAAGCAGTGCCTCATACTGCTTCACCAAACTGGCATCCGTGGCCGTCAGGATGGCCACGAAATCATCGACCGAGAGGCTCTGAAGCTCCACACGGATGGGAAAGCGTCCCTGCAGCTCAGGGATCAGATCCGAAGCCTTCGAGACATGAAAGGCGCCGCTCGCAATGAAGAGCACATGGTCGGTGCGCACCATCCCGTATTTGGTGCTGACGGTGGTTCCTTCCACCAGCGGAAGCAGGTCGCGCTGCACGCCCTGGCGCGACACATCGGCACCCTGGGCACCGGCACGCGATGCGATTTTGTCAATCTCGTCGAGGAACACAATGCCGTTTTGCTCCACGCGCTGCATGGCTTGGCTGCGGATTTCGTCCTCATTGACCAGTTTGGCCGCTTCCTCATCGACCAAAACGCGCAGCGCTTCACGCACCTTGAGCTTGCGGCGCTGGGTGCGGCCCTGACCGAGGCCCGCGAACATCCCCTTGATTTGCTCGGCCATGTCCTCCATGCCCGGCGGAGTCATGATGTCCACGCTGGCCTGTGGCTGGGTCAAGTCAAGCTCGATTTCCTTGTCATCGAGCTGACCTTCGCGCAGCCGCTTGCGGAAGATCTGGCGGGTGTTGGCGTCCGGGGTGGGAAGCGCCTGGCCAGTTGCGTCACGTGGGCGAGGAAGCAGCACGTCAAGGATGCGATCCTCCGCAGCGTCTTCAGCTTGGGCGCGTCGTGCCAGCATGGCCTGCTCCCGTACCTGCTTGATTGCGATATCCACCAGATCACGCATGATGGTGTCAACGTCCCGCCCCACGTAGCCGACTTCCGTGAATTTCGTGGCCTCGATCTTGATGAACGGCGCACTGGCAAGCTTGGCAAGGCGGCGGGCAATTTCGGTTTTGCCCACTCCCGTCGGGCCAATCATCAGGATGTTTTTAGGCGTGATTTCATGGCGCAGTGGCTCGGCCACCTGCTGCCGGCGCCAGCGGTTGCGCAGCGCCACTGCTACCGCGCGCTTGGCATCGGTTTGGCCGATGACATAGCGGTCCAGTTCGGAGACGATTTCTCGCGGGGTCATGTTCATGATGGGGCGTGGGTGTGATGTGCGGGGGCCGCCCGCCGCACTGCGGCGAAGCCGGCGCCCGGGCGAGATCCAAGGGCTTCAGGCGCCCAGGGTCTCGATGCGCAATTCGTGGTTGGTGTAGATGCAGAGATCGGCCGCGATGTGCAGCGAGCGCTCGACGATGGCGCGCGCGTCCAGTTCAGTATGGTCCAGCAGAGCACGCGCTGCCGACTGCGCGTAGGCACCACCTGAGCCAATGGCCAGGAGGCCGTGCTCGGGCTCCAGAACGTCGCCGTTTCCGGTAATGATGAGCGAGGCTGAGGTGTCGGCCACCGCCAACATCGCCTCCAGGCGTCGCAGCATGCGGTCAGTGCGCCAGTCCTTCGCCAGTTCGACGGCGGCGCGCAGCAACTGGCCGCGGTGTTCATCAAGTTTGGCCTCAAAACGTTCGAACAATGTGAACGCATCAGCCGTGCCACCAGCAAAACCGGCCAGGACCTTGTCCTGGTGCAGGCGCCGAACCTTGCGCGCGGTGGCTTTGACGACGATGTTTCCCAAAGTCACCTGCCCGTCGCCCCCGAGGGCAACCTGCGTGCCGCGCCTCACGCTGAGGATCGTTGTTCCGTGATATTGCTGCATGAGATAGCCAAGGTGATACGCAATCAGAGGGGCCGCGCTAAATCAGAACTTAGAACTTGCGTAAGTCGATTTGCGCCACGGAGTTGATGCCGAGAATGACGAAGAGGCCGGCAATCAATCGGTGCGTGTTCTGGAATTGGACCGAGCGTCCGGCGCTGCTTTGCATCATGACCCAGTTGAGCATGATGCCCGCGCTTGCAAAATCCAGCCGACGCAAGCCCGCGAGGTTGACCACCACCCCGGCCTGTCCCGACGCCGCAGCATCCAGCGGCTTGAGAAATTCCTCGCTGCCACCCTGGATCTCGCCGCTGAGCGACGCAAATGCGACGCCTGCACCCGTATTGCCAAAGTGTGTGTTGAACAGACTGGACACGTGCCCTTGCGAGAGGAGGGAGGGTGGATTGCCGAAGGGACCAGCGGCGTCGCCCCAGACCGTATGGACCTTGGCGCGGCTTGGCTCCCAGGTTGGCGGGGAGATTTCATACGTGACGCAATAATCGAGCGCGACATTTTCGAATGCGTCCTGTTCCCCAGCCAGACGCAACGCCTCCAACCGAAGTCCCCACCACGCCGGATCGGCATTGCGCTGCATGGGCGGCGCAGCGGCAGCGCAGGCCTCGAGAAGACTGCCCACCCCAACGAGTTCAATCACGCAGCCCGCTGCGGTATTCAGGGTCTTAAGGGCCTCAACCGCAAAGGTTTGCGCACCGGGGGCCATGGATGTCAGAGCCGTGAAATCCAGCGTCACTTGTCGCGCTCCGCTGCGCGCCAGAAGCAGCAGGGAGCGCGATTGCGCCGCGTCCAGTTCTCCGAGCGCGGTAAAGGCTGCTGGCCCTGTGGCTGATGGGGCGTGCGCAAGCGCTGAGGCAGCATGCGGTGCGGGCGCTGCGCTTGACGGGTGCTTGTGGCCGGTCGGTCCGTCCCACGACGGTGCCGAGGATTGGAACCGTTCGACGTAATCCGCCACCAGGGCCTCGAATTTCGTCGCGTCGTTTCCGGCTCGGTACAAGTCGAAGAGGGCTAACCAAAACTCATTCTCCAGGTCGCGCTCAGGGGAACCGGAGATGGCATCGAGGAGTGCGCGTTCAGCGGCTTCGTCGTGGCCATTGGCGAAATCGATGCAGGCTTGGTCGAAAAGCGGACTCGATGACACGCCTTCCTGCACGTCCACCGCCATCGGCCCTGAAGAGACATAGCCGCCCGTCTTCATCCACGTGTCCATTGGCGGATGATCGGTGGCGAACAGCGTCATACCCATCACGGTGGCCGCTGCCTGTGTCGCGGCCATCTGCGTTGGCGCCAATTCGGTGGGCATCGCAACGGTGGGGGCGAGGCCCGCCTGCATGCCTTGTTGACCCGACGCGCCCCGGGATGCGCCGAGCAAGCCTTGATCAGTAGACGGCAATGCTTGCGGTTGCCCATTCGCCGTCTGCGCCGCCGGTGCGGCATCGGCGTCGCCGGCGAAGCGAATGACGTTGTCAGGCGCGGCGTCTTGCGCTTCGTGCTTGAGCCGGGAATTCGCGGCTGACTTGGCGCGTGGCGCAGCCGCGCCTGCTGGCTTGGCGTCGTCCACCATCGCCTGTTCAATCTCATTGATTTTGCGCAGCGTGGCCTCGCGCTCTGGCGCCGAAGGGCCCGTGCCGGTGCCGGTGTCGGGGAGATCCGTGTACGCGTCGTCGATGGGCAGGCCATCGGCCTGGCGCTTGCGCAGGCGGCGCAGCGAGGCCAGCTCGCGGCGCCGGATGAACGCATCAAGCTTTCGCTGCTCTTCCTTGGCCCGCACCTGCTCCTGCTCCTGCAGCTCGCGCAGGGCGTTTTCATGCCGCGTGAGCGACCAATCCTGGGTTGGATTCTTGACGAACTCCGTGACCCGGCCCCAGAAGCTGCGTGGCTTGGAATCACTCATTGCGAGGCTCGTGCAGCAGTCGACTGTCCAGCGCGACTCAATCGCCGTACATCTTCTGTTTCATCTCGCGGCGCTGTTGCGCCTCCAGGGATAGCGTGGCCGTGGGCCGGGCCAGCAGTCGCCCGATACCGATGGGCTCGCCAGTTTCTTCACACCAGCCATATTCGCCATTGTCGATGAGTGCCAGCGCTTGCTCGATCTTTTTCAACAGCTTGCGCTCGCGGTCGCGCGTGCGCAGCTCCAGCGCATGCTCTTCCTCGATCGTGGCTCGGTCCGCGGGGTCGGGCACCAGCAACGTGTCCTCGCGAAGGTGCTCGGTCGTTTCGCCTGCGCTGCGTATGAGTTCGTTGCGCAGTGCGCTCAGACGGTGCTTGAAGAAGTCCAACTGCACGGACTTCATGTACTCGCTTTCGGGCATGGCAAGCACTTCGGCATCGGTCAAATCCTGGGGAGCCTTGCTTTTCCAGGCGTTGGCCAGCTTGGGATCGACCTTCGTCGAGATGTGGGCGGGGGCAATACTGCTCATGGGTTTCGGTACTGAAGTGGATGCATGGGCCAATGGCCTCGGCGCCGTGGTTGCGGCGGACATAACGGGTTTGGCGGGCGGAAGTGTAGCCCGAACTGGGTTGCGCGTCGCGGCGGCCGCGGATTTTGCCGGGGCTGGGCTCGCCGGAGGCGATGCAGTGGTGCGCTTTGCGGCCGTTCGTGCACGGGCGCCAGCGGCTGGCGCGTGAATCTTGGGCTGCGCAGCAGTGGCTCGCTCAAGCACGACCTTGGCGGGTGCGTTGCCCACTTTCGGTCCCGCCGCAGCCGCGGCATGCTTCGGTGTGGGCTTGGGTGCGGGCCTGGGGTGCCCCGAAGCCGTCGTCGCTTTCGCCCCCTGAGCCGTTGCGGTCTTGTTGCCCGGGCGAGCGGCCCGGATGGGTTCTGGTTTTGCCGCCTTGACCACAGTTCCTCCTGGAATCTGAAGATGCGCGTGTTCTGCCTGCCGGCCTATGGGGCTCGGCACCGTTTGAGCATTTCGGTGCAGGGGGCGCCTATGTGTGTCATGGCACGACGTGCCGCACAGCGCTCTTGAGTCATGGCCTCGATGTTCGGGCGTGCTTCCGAAACCGGCCGATTGTAGTCAGATGACTGCAGCTCGCCGTCTGGAAACACACGAGCCGCGCGCATTGTTGCTGGCACGCAACAAGGCGAAAATCAATGCAACGGCGCGCTTGCGCGGGTCAGGCGACCAAGGACTGTTCGAGCCCTTGCAGAATGATGTCGCGGGGCAGGTCAATGCCGATGAAGACGAGCTTGCTCTGGCGCGGCTCATGCCCCCAGGGGCTGGCCAAGTCGCTGCCCATGAGCTGATGCACGCCCTGAAAGACGACCTTGCGATCGATGCCCTTCATGCTCAGCACGCCCTTGTAGCGCAGCATGCGTGGCCCGTAGATCTGCACGATCGCCCCAAGAAAATCTTCAAGCTTTGCCGGGTCGAAGGGTTTGTCGGAGCGGAACACGAAGGATTTCACGTCATCATCATGGTGATGATGGTGCGGATGGTCACAGTGCTCACCATGTATATGGTCGTGGTCATGTCCGTGATCATGCTCGTCTTCCTTGAGAAACTCCGGGTCGATGTCCAGCTTGGCATTAAGGTTGAATCCGCGCAGGTCCAGAACGTCCTTGAGTGGCACATTCCCGAAATGCGTAACCTGCTGTTTTGCACGCGGATTGATGTGAGCCAGGCGGTGCTGCAGCGCGGCCAATTCGTCGGCGCTGACGAGATCGGCCTTCGAGATGAAAATCTGATCTGCAAAGCCCACCTGACGCTGCGCCTCCAGCCTTGTGTCGAGCTGTTGCTCGGCGTGCTTGGCATCCACCAGCGTGATGATGGAGTCCAGAAGGTACTGGCTCGCGACCTCATCATCCATGAAAAATGTCTGCGCCACCGGGCCGGGATCGGCCACGCCCGTGGTCTCAATGATGATGCGATCGAACATCAACTCGCCCTTGCGGCGCCGCGCAGCCAAATCGGACAGCGTGGCCCGCAGATCATCGCGGATGGTGCAGCAGATGCAACCATTGGACATCTGCACGATCTGCTCGCCGGATTCCTGAACCAGAATGTCGTTGTCGATATTCTCCTCGCCAAACTCGTTCTCGATCACAGCAATGCGCGAGCCGTGCGCCTCATGCAGGATGCGTTTGAGCAAGGTGGTTTTGCCACTGCCAAGAAAGCCGGTCAGGATGGTGGAGGGGATCAGGGGCGTGGACATGGGATGGTGAGAGTTTGACGCGTGTGCAGGATTAACGGGAACAACCCACAAGTGTAGAAGCAGCGGTCAAGCCCTGTCTTTTAGCGGACTTGCAGGAGCAAGCCCTTGAGATACTCGCCCTCGGGGAAGGACAGCAGCAAGGGATGGTCGGACCCCGCCATGGCGCGCGCCACGATGTCGGCCTCCACCTCAGCGTCCACTGCCGCGCCCGCCACAATGCTCTGAAAAAGAGGCGCCTCGATGCCTCCGGAGCACGAAAACGTGAACAGCCAGCCTCCCGGCGCCAGCATGCCCAGAGCCAGACGGTTGATGTCCTTGTAGGCACGCGCTGCACGCGGCGCCGACGCCGCCGTAGGGGCCAGTTTCGGCGGGTCGAGCACGATGGCATCGAAGCGGCGCCCCTGTTCGCGCAGTGCGCGAAGCGTGGCATTCACATCCGCATCCAGCAGCGTGCTTCGGGCCGGATCGAAGCCATTGAGCCGCACGTGCGCGTCAGCCTGGGCGAGCGCCGGCGCCGAAGAGTCCACGGTTGTCACATGATCGGCTCCGCCAGCAAGCGCGGCCAATGTGAAACCGCCCGTGTAGCCATAGCAGTTGAGAACGCGGCGAAGGCCCCGGTCGCGTACCAGTGCGGCAAAGTGACCACGGCTGTCGCGCTGGTCGAGGTAAAAGCCGGTTTTGTGGCCGGTGGCGACGTCAACCGTGTAACGCAAGCCGTGTTCGATGATTTCCGTGCGGGTCGAGCCGTCGCCGTGCAGCCAGCCACTGATCGGGGCCAATCCTTCGAGCGCGCGCACGCCGGCGTCCGAACGTTCAAAGATGCGCACCTCCGGCAGCAACTCGCGCAGCAATTGCACGAGTGTCGTCTTGTTGCGCTCGATGCCCGCAGCCAGAGCCTGCAGCACGACGATGTCGCCGTAGCGGTCGATCACGCAACCGGGAAGGCCGTCCGACTCCCCATGCACGAGGCGCACGGCCTGCATGGGCAGGCCCGAGCGTGCGCGACGGGCGATGGCAGATTGCAGGCAGGCGCGGAAATGCGCGCGATCGATGCGTGCATCGGGGTCGAAGCTCCACATGCGAAGCCGAATCTGGGAATTCGGGCTGTATGCGGCCCAGCCCAGGACGCGACCGTCGGCCGCATCCACGCGCACCGTTTCACCCTTGTCGGCGCCACCCCGAGCGATGGCTCCGGCGAACACCCATGGATGGCGGCGCAGGACTGCGCGGTCCTTGCCTTCGTGCAGGCGGATGACTTTCATGGACGATTCGGTATGAAGGGAAGGGTGGCAAGGGGCGGCGCGGCGTGAGCTGCCAGCGCGCTGTCAACTGCGAAACAGACCCGATTGGGCCCGCTCAGCGCTTTTTCGCGCGGGGATGCGCCGCGTCATAGACCTGAGCCAAGTGCTGAAAGTCCAGGCGGGTATAGATTTGGGTGCTGGCAATGCTTGCGTGCCCGAGTAGCTCCTGCACCCCACGCAAGTCGCCACTGGACTGTAGCAAATGCGAGGCGAAGGAGTGTCGCAGCATATGCGGATGCACTGCGGTGGGCAAACCCGCAGCATGCGCCCGCTCGCGCAGTTCCACCCAGACCCTCTGGGCACTGATGCGCCTTGCGCGCGGGCCGAGGAACAGTGCCGCGTGGTCTGCCGCTCCGGCGCCGGGGGCTGGAGACGGACGCAGTGCAAGCCAGTCACGCAACGCTTGCATGGCGGGCGGGCCCACGGGCACGCTGCGGCGCTTGCCGCCCTTTCCCAGGACGGCTACCTCGCACGCGTCCCAATCCACCCAGCCGGCCGATTCATGTTCGCTGCTGCGCACGTAGCGAACATCCAGTCCGACGAGCTCGGACACGCGCAGCCCGCTGGAATACAGGAGCTCGGCGATGGCCCGGCCGCGAGCCTCACGCAATCGGGCGTCGAGGTGCTCGCGTGTCCCTGATTGTCCGTTCATGATGTCAGGCGTGGCGGTGTAGGCGGCCAGGGCTACAGCCTGGTCGACGCTCAGCGCGCGAGGCAGGGGTCGGGCCGCGCGCGGCGCACGAACGTCCTGCACCGGGTTGCTTGCAACACGACCCTGCAGCCCGAGCCAGGCGAAAAACCCGCGCCAGGCTGACAAACGTGCGGCAATCGCTCGCGGCGTCATGCCGCCTGCGTGGAGCGACGCAGCCCAGGCACGGATGTCCTGCGCGGTGACGGAGCGAAGCTCGGCTCCCGCGCGGCGGGTGCGCTGCTCCAGGTCATTGAGATCGCGCTGGTAATTGACAAGGGTGCGCGCGGACAGGCGGCGCACATGCCGCAGCATGTCGAGGTAGGCCGTGCAGCTAAGTGCAACGTCCCCTGCCAGGGCGTTGGATGCGGGCTCCCGAGCCTTGGCTGGCGCGCCGGCATGGGGGCCTGCGTCAAACTTGGACATGGCTATGAGCCAGCCGCTGCGCGCCTTAGCCTGAGCGCACCATGCGCTGCAATGAGGCCGAGGCCAGGTGGCCGATGCGCGTGAGAAACTCGGTCCCCATATCGGCTGTGAAGCGGTCCGCCGCCGGCGAGCCCAGGACCAAAAGGCCAAAGGCTGGCGCCTCGTCATTGGCCCGCAACGCAATCATCGCCAGCGACTGCACCGGCGATTGCGTTCCGAGCCAACGCGCCGCTTCAAACCCCGCGTTGGGACCGCAGTACGGCTGCACAAGACTATTGGCCAGCACGGGGATGTCGGTGCCCACATCGGCGGCGTAATCGCGCGTGGCGTATTCCGGCTGAAGGTTCCACATTCTCAATGCGGCTTGTGGCAACTGAAACTGGCTCTCGATTTCGCGCACCATGGTGTGTGGCAGTGCGCCGATGTCCTGCTCGAGCAGCATCGCCCGTACCCAGCGCAGAAGCCTCCCCGATATGGCTTCATTCTCGGCGGCGTTGCGCATGAGATCAGCCAAGCGGTGTTCGAGTACACGCATCTTGTCCCGCAGCATCTCGATCTGCCTCTCCTGCAGCGACACCGCACGATTGCCATGGGGGCTTTGCAACTGCACCGTCGAGAGAAGCTCGGCGTGACGCTCGAAAAAATCGGGATGTTCGGCCAGGTAGGCGGCCAGGTCCTGTTCGGTGAGTTGCATGGCGGGTCTTGGTTGTGTTCTTCGGTCGTTACTCGGGATGCGTTGCGTCAAATTTCGATCGTACCGTCGAATACATGGGCCACGGGGCCAGTCATCAGCACTGGGCCCGCCGCGCCGTCCCACGCAATGGTCAGGCGCCCGCCCCGCGTGTCCACGTCAACCGGGCTTTGCAGCCAGCCATGACGGATGCCGGCAACGGCGGCAGCGCAGGCGCCGGTGCCGCAGGCCAGGGTTTCGCCGGCTCCGCGCTCCCACACGCGCAGTCGAATGCCGTGGGGATGCAGAACCTGCATGAAGCCAGCATTCACATGGGCGGCAAACCGGGGGTGAACTTCAATGCGGGGCCCGAGCGTGGTCACGGGCGCATTGTCCACGTCGTCCACCCGTTGCACGGCGTGAGGATTGCCCATGGATATCGCGCTGATCCACACCGTGACATCACCCAGATCGAGCGGCCAGCGCGTCAGATCACCAACGGTCTGCGGGACGAGGCCCGCCACATCAAAGGGAATCTGCACCGGGTCAAGGCGTGGTGCGCCCATGTTGACCGTCACGCGGCCGTCCGCCTCAAGGCTTGGTTCGATGATGCCGCTGCGCGTGAGCACGCGGATGGAGGTTTTATCGGTGAGTCCGACCTGGCGCACAAAGGCAACAAAGCAGCGAGCGCCGTTGCCGCACTGCTCGACCTCGCCGCCATCGGCATTGAAAATGCGGTAGCGAAAGTCCACACCCGCTGCCGGAGAGGGCTCCACCACGAGGATCTGGTCGGCTCCGACGCCGAAATGCCGGTCAGCCAGCAGGCGGATTTGCTGCGCACTCAGCTGCAGAGGGTTCCGTGTTGCATCGAGCATCACGAAGTCGTTGCCGGCGCCGTGCATTTTGGTGAAATGGAGTTTCATGCGACAGCTGGAGAATTCAATACAGCGAGGGTGCGCCGGGGGGCCGGGTTTTGAAGCGTTTGTGGACCCAATGATATTGCTCGGGCATTTCCATCACGCGCTGTTCGATGAAACGGTTGATGCGCAGCAAGTCACCATCGATGTCCGCCAGGCGTCCGTCGAGCAGCGTCGGGAAGTTGCCCAGACTCGGGTAGATCGTGATGGCGTAGCCAGCGTAGTCAGGCAACATGCGGGCGACCACGGGGTACACGCGAGCTTTGCTCGATGCGGCCAGGCGCGGCACCACGTCAAGTGTGGCGGCAGGCACGCCGAAAAAAGGGATGAAGCGCGAATGCCGCGCACCGAAATCCATGTCGGGGAGCGTGTAAAAGGGCGTGTGGCGGCGCAGTGCCCGCAGCATGCCGCCGGCGCCTTCGTGGCGCGACACGATGCGCTCTGTATGAAAGCGGCTTCGTCCTGCCAGTACCCAGCGATCGAGTCCTTCGGTCTTCTGTGGGGTGTACATGCCTGAAAGAGGTCGATTTGCGGCCAAGGTGAGGGCGGTCCAGGCGGCATCCATGCCCTCGAAATGCAGCCCCATCAGCAGCACCGCCCCGTCCCCGTTGAGCGCTTCATCCACAGGGCCTTGCAGATGCAGTATGCGTTTGAGCTGCTTGGGGCTTGCCCACCACAGAACGACCCGATCGAGAAAGGCACGACTGACGCACTTGAAATGCTCACGTGCCACGCGCATGCGCTCGGCGTCACTCCATTGCGGAAAACACAGTTCCAGGTTGCGCAGCGCGATGGCGCGGCGCTTGCGTGCGAGCGGCCACAGCAAGACGCCAAGCGCGGTGCCGATACGGCCAAGCATGCGATAAGGCAGGAAATGCAGCAGCCACAGCAGGGCGAGGGCGATGCGGGTCATCGTGTCGTGGCCTGTTTCGTGCGCTGAACCGCTGGCGCGCCCGGTTGCGAAAGCGAGCCTGGCGGTGCCTTATAGCGGTTGTAACCCCAGAGGTATTGCTCGGGGCGCATCCGGATCAACGACTCGAGCCCCTGATTGATCCGTGTGGCCGCTTGCACCGGATCCTCGGGAAGCGTTTGGTCGAAGGGCAGGAAATGCTGGACATAGCCGCGCCCGAAACTGAGCCGCTCGACGAAAACGAGGATGATGCACGCCCCAGTGAGATGGGCAAGTCGTGCTGGAAGCGTCATCGTGTATGCAGGGCGCCCGAAGAATGGGGCCCATACGCCCTCGCCGGCCGCCGGTGCCTGATCGGGAAGCAGGCCGACGGCCTCGCCGTTGCGCAACGCGCGAAGCAGGGGGCGCATGCCGGCCATTGTGGCCGGCGCCGTGCGCAGCTGGCCACGTGGCCTGGATTGGACAAGGCTTGCAATCCAGGCCTTGCGCGGCGGGCGATAAAGGACAGTGATCGGCCCCCATTCCGAGGCTGTCTGGGCGGACACCTCAAAACAGCCAAGATGTGGCGTGAGGTACAGAATGCCGCGCCCCTCGCTGCGTGCCTTGTCTACCCATTCGCGTCCCACCACGCGCACCCGGCGTACTGCCGCGGTTGGGCCTGTGCGGAACCAGACATAGGGCATCTCGCCCAGCATGCGCCCGGTGCCGCTGGCCGCCGCCAACGCCAAGCGCTCTGGCGCAAAGCCAGCTTGCGCAAGGTTGTCCCGCAGTCGCCTTCGGTACGTCGGCGAGGTGGCATAGACGACGAGCCCCAGCAAGGCCCCGATGGCCTGAAGCAGGCCGAGCGGCAAATGGGACAGCGCACGAAACAGGCGCAGCATTGTGTGGGCGAGGAATGAGAAATGGGTTGTGGACGGGGCACGTCGCGCAGGGATTGCACGCCGGGTTCGCAAGACGCTCGAACCCGGTAATGTTACGTAGCAGCGTTCGCGGCGACGTGGGCCTACAATTTAGGACGGTCGCCGAGTTAATGACAACTTGCGGGGCGACTGGCGGCACAGCAGGATTGGCCGCCGAACCCAAACCGCTAAAGCGTCGCCGTGTGAAGCTTCAAGCGGTGACGGATCCGCAACAGCCCAACAGGAGCGCACACATGGCCGATACTTTTCTCTTCACTTCAGAATCCGTGTCCGAAGGTCATCCGGACAAGGTGGCCGATCAGATCTCGGACGCCATCCTCGATGCCATCCTCGCGCAGGAACCCCGCTCCCGCGTGGCGGCCGAGACCCTGGCCAATACCGGGCTGATCATGTTGGCCGGTGAAATCACGACGGGTGCAGTGGTCGATTACATCCAGGTCGCCCGCAACACCCTGAGGCGCATCGGCTACGACGACGCTGACTTTGGCATCGACTACAAGAGCTGTGCCGTGCTCGTTGCATACGACAAGCAAAGCCCAGATATCGCACAGGGTGTGGATTCTGCGCACGATGACAATCTCGACCAGGGGGCAGGTGACCAGGGTCTGATGTTTGGCTACGCCTGCGATGAAACGCCCGATCTGATGCCGGCACCCATCTATTACGCACACCGGTTGGTGGAGCGACAGAGCCAGCTGCGCCGTGACGGGCGCCTGCCATGGCTGCGTCCGGATGCCAAGAGCCAGATCACCTTTCGCTACGAGG